>NZ_JBIVZG010000009.1:0-269127 GCF_044759445.1 Streptomyces sp. NPDC101118
CAGATGTGGAAGCCCGGTAACGGGTGGAGCTGACTGGTACTAATAGGCCGAGGGCTTGTCCTCAGTTGCTCGCGTCCACTGTGTTAGTTCTGAAGTAACGACCGTGATTCTGCCCGGTTGGTTAACTTCATAGTGTTTCGGTGGTCATAGCGTTAGGGAAACGCCCGGTTACATTTCGAACCCGGAAGCTAAGCCTTTCAGCGCCGATGGTACTGCAGGGGGGACCCTGTGGGAGAGTAGGACGCCGCCGAACAATCATTGTGGGAAAGCCCCGCACCTTGATTCGAAAGAATCAAGGTGCGGGGCTTTTCTGCGTTTGGGGGTCGGCCGGCCCGGCGGTCAGCCGCACCCGAGGGCTGCCAGGAAGTCCAGGCGGGTTTCCAGGCGGGACAGGTCGCGGCCCGTGAGCTGTTCGATGCGGGCGATGCGGTGCCGCAACGAGTTGGTGTGCAAGTGGAGTTCGGCGGCGCACGCGGTCCAGGAGGCGTCGCAGGCGAGGAACGTCTCCAGCGTGGGCAGCAGGTCCGTGCGGTGACGGGCGTCGTGGTCGCGCAGGGGGCCCAGGAGGCGGGCGGCGAAGGCTCCTCGGGTCGCGGCCGGGATCAGCGGGAGCAGCGACAGGATGCCGGAGGTGAGGTGGTCGGGACCGCGTACGGTCACCCGGTCCGGGGTCTCGGATGCCAGGCGCAGGGCGGTGCGGGCTTCTTCGAGAGCCCCGCGGGCGTTGCCTGGTTCCGCCACGGGCGTGCCCACGCCGACGGAGAGGCGGCCGTCCGGGCCGAGCCAGCGTCCGAGCACGGCGGTGAGGCGGCGCTGGAGAGCGGCGCAGTCCAGCGCCGGCGCGGGGAGCCCGTCCGCCCGCTCGGGGACCAGGACGAAGAGGACGGCCTGGTCCCCGTCGACGGTGGCCGCGATGTCCTCGGCCGACACCGGTGCCGGTCCGTCCGGGTGGATCAGGGCCTCTTCCAGGAGCGCGCGCAACGCCGGCGCGGGAACGGGACGTTGGGCCTGCCATTCGGCACGGGCGACGACGAACTGGCAGCGCGGCCAGGTGAAGGTCCGGCTGACGATGGCCTGTGCGGTGCTGCTCAGCCGTACGGGGATCTCCTCCGGCGGCACGCTGCCGTGCAGGAGGTCGAGGAGCCGGTGGGCCAGGTCGCTGAGTGCGGCCTTCGCCTGGTCGTGGGCGCGCCGCGCGTCGGCCATCAGTTCCGTGACGCGGGCGAGGAGTTCGCCGTCCGAGGGCGGCCGCTCCGTGACGTCGGCTTCCACGGCCATGAGCCAGTCGCCCAGTTCGGCGCCGGGTGCGGATCCGGCGGATCCGGTGCCGGGCGCCCGGACCGGCAGGAGGGTGCAGGAGCGGTCTCCGACCGTGACGCGGTGGGGGGCCGGCTCGCCCGCGCGGCGTGCGGCGAGGTACCTCCCGGAGAGTGCGGCCGCCGTGGCGGTGTGCAGGGGTGGGCGCGCGCCGGCGATCTGCCGTCCGGTCACGGACAGGACGCGTACGCCGATGCCCAAGTCCTGCCGCAGGAGCTCCAGTACGGAGTCCGGGGCGCTGCGGTCGGTGAGGAGGCGGCGGTGGCGTTCGAGTACGGCGGCCAGGTCGCCGGCGGGCCTGGGGCGCAGGCGGTGCAGGACGTGCTCGGTGACCGCGGTGAACGGTGTGTCCGGGTGCACGGCGACGAGGGGGAGGCCGTGCCGCCGGCAGGCGTGTACGAGGTCGTCCGGGACGCGTCCGTGGGCCGCCTCGCCCGCTGCGAGGGCCGTGACACCGGCCCGGCCGAGCGCGCGTACGAACGCTTCGGCGTCCCCGTCCCGGTGCCACCAGGCCAGTTCGGAGAGGACCAGCTCGCCGCCGGTCAGGAAGCGGCCGGGGTCGGCCAGGTCGACGGTCGGGACGGCCCGGACGATGCGGTCCAGGGCGGTGTCAGAGGTGGCTTCCCCTCCGTCCACGAGCAGGGTCAGCCCGAGTCCCTCGGTCTCCAGCAGTTCCCGTAGCCGCATGACCGACACCTTCTCACCTCGGGTGCGGGAAACCCGGGGCGCGGATCGTCCCAGTTCAGGGGCGTGCCGCGGTACGAAGGCACGGTCCTCCACAGGCGTTGGCGAGCGCGGTTCTGAGCGTTCGGTGACTGCCTCGCCCCGGTGGTCGCGCTGTCTACTTCTGCGCATGCCGCGTACGGGGGTCGCGGCACCGAACACCCAGGAAGAGGCGGTTTGATCATGGCTGGTACCACCACCGGCATCCCGACCGACGTCACCCAGGGTTCCCGCACGCGGGGCGGCATCGGCGAGTCGACGCTGCGTCCCGACGGCACCCTGAAGGTCACCGGCGAGTTCGCGTACTCCTCGGACATGTGGCACGAGGACATGCTGTGGGGGCAGACCCTGCGGTCCACGGTCGCGCACGCCGAGATCGTGTCGATCGACACGTCCGAAGCGCTCACCGTGCCCGGCGTCCACGCGGTCATGACGTACGACGACCTGCCGGCGCCGGTGAAGCACTACGGCATGGAGTTCCGGGACACTCCGGTGCTGGCCCACGGGAAGGTGCGGCACCACGGTGAGCCGGTCGCGCTCGTGGCGGCCGACCACCCGGAGTCCGCCCGCCGTGCCGCCGCGAAGATCAGGATCGAGTACCGGGAGCTGCCGCTCGTCACCGACGAGGCGTCCGCCCTGGCCGAGGACGCGGTTCTGGTCCACGAGCACCGCGACGACCACCACGCCGGTCACGTCCCGCACCCGAACATCGTGCACCGTCAGCCGATCGTCCGCGGCAATGCGGCGGAGGCCGCCCGGCGGGCGGACGTCATCGTCACCGGCGAGTACACCTTCGGCATGCAGGACCAGGCCTTCCTCGGCCCGGAGTCCGGCCTCGCGGTGCCCTGCGAGGACGGGGGCGTCGACCTGTACGTGGCCACGCAGTGGCTGCACTCGGACCTCAGGCAGATCGCGCCGGTCCTCGGGCTGCCCGAGGAGAAGGTCCGGATGACGATGGCGGGGGTGGGCGGCGCCTTCGGGGGCCGCGAGGACATCTCGATGCAGATCCTGGCCTCCGTACTCGCCCTGCGCACGGGCAAGCCGGTGAAGATGGTCTACAACCGCTACGAGTCGTTCTTCGGCCACGTGCACCGGCACCCCGCCAAGCTCTGGTACGAGCACGGCGCCACGCGCGACGGCAAGCTCACGCACATGAAGTGCCGGATCGTGCTGGACGGCGGCGCGTACGCGTCGTCCACGGCGTCGGTCGTCGGCAACGCGGCGTCCCTGTCGGCGGGCCCGTACGTCGTCGACGACGTCGAGATCGAGGCGATCGGGCTCTACACGAACAACCCGCCGTGCGGCGCGATGCGCGGCTTCGGTGCGGTGCAGGCGTGCTTCGCGTACGAGGCGCAGATGGACAAGCTCGCGGCGGAGCTGGGGATGAACCCGGTGGCGTTCCGGCAGCTGAACGCGATGGAGCAGGGGACGGTCATGCCGACCGGGCAGGTCGTGGACTCGCCGGCGCCGGTCGCCGAGCTGCTGCGCCGGCTCAGCGAGCGCCCGTTCCCGCCGGAGCGCCAGTGGGAGGTGGCCGAGGGCGAGGCGGACGTACGGGCGCTGCCGGGCGGTCTGTCGAACACCACGCACGGCGAGGGCGTGGTCCGCGGGGTCGGGTACGCGGTCGGGCTGAAGAACGTCGGCTTCTCCGAGGGCTTCGACGACTACTCCACGGCGCGCGTGCGCCTGGAGGTCATCAACGGGGAGGCCGTCGCGATGGTGCACACCGCCGCGGCCGAGGTCGGGCAGGGCGGCATCACCATCCACGCGCAGATCGCGCGTACGGAGCTGGGCGTGCAGCAGGTGACCATCCATCCGGCCGACACGCAGGTCGGGTCGGCCGGTTCGACGTCCGCGGCCCGCCAGACGTACATGACCGGCGGCTCGATCAAGAACTCCTGCGGGCTGGTCCGCGAGAGGGTCCTGGAGGCCGGGCGGCGCAAGTTCGGTGCGCAGCACCCGGCGTGGGCCGGTGCGGGGCTGCTGCTGGAGGACGGCAAGGTGGTCACGGAGGGCGGCGAGGTGCTCTGCGCCCTGGTGGACGTCCTGGAGGACGAGGTGGTGGAGGTCGAGGCGGAGTGGCGGCACCGGCCGACCGAGCCCTTCGACCTGAGGACCGGTCAGGGTGACGGCCACGTCCAGTACTCGATCGCCGCGCACCGCGCGGTGGTGGAGGTGGACACCGAGCTCGGGCTGGTGAAGGTGGTCGAACTGGCCGTGGCCCAGGACGTGGGCAAGGCGCTGAACCCGCTGTCGGTCGTGGGACAGATCCAGGGCGGCACCGTGCAGGGCCTGGGCGTCGCGGTGATGGAGGAGATCATCGTGGACCCGAAGACGGCGAAGGTGCGGAACCCTTCGTTCACGGACTACCTGCTGCCGACGATCCTGGACACCCCGGCCATCCCGGTCGACTACCTGGAGCTGGCCGACCCCAACGCGCCGTACGGCGTACGCGGCATCGGCGAGGCCCCGACGCTGTCGTCCACCCCGGCCGTGCTCGCGGCGATCCGCGCGGCGACCGGTCTGGAGCTGAACAGGACGCCGGTCCGCCCGGAGCACCTGACGGGTCTCTGACCGCACCTGAGGGGGCCGGACGTTGCCGCGTCCGGCCCCCTCCTGCGTTGGGGGGGCGGGCGGTGGTTCAGAGGCCCGTCACCGCGGCGACGGTGAAGGGGCCCGGGGTGCCGGGGGAGCCGAGGGGGCCGCCCTTGTCGAACTGGGAGCGGACCACCAGGGTGCGGCCCCGGGTGTGGACCAGGGTGGTGGGGATTTCCAGCGAGGGGTCGGTGAGGGTGCGGACCAGGCGGGCGGCCGTGCCGTCGTGGTCCAGCTGCCAGCGGGTGAGGGTGTTGACCGTGTTGTGGGCCACCCGCAGCGTGCCGTGGCGCAGGTCGAGGCCGTCCGCGTGGGTCATGTCGGCGCCCGTCAGGGCCACCTTGCGGACCGCGCCGTCGCGCAGGCCGATGCGGTAGAGGTCGCCGCCGGTCATGTCGACGACCAGGAGGTACCGGCCGGCGGGGTCGGCCACGATGCCGTTGAGGGTGAAGGTGCCGGCGGGGTGGGGCTCCAGGGTGCCGGACAGGTCGTACTGCGGGGTGAGCTCTCCGGTGCCGCCGTGGGTGCGGGCGTACGCGAAGTCGGCCGGGGTGACCCGGTAGACCACCTCGCGGACGCTGTCGGTGAGGTACGCCGTGCCGTCGGGGGCGAGGGCGACGTCGTTGACGAAGCGGGGTGCGGTGCCGGGGACGTCGAAGCGGGCGAGCAGCCGGCGGGTGCGTACGTCGTAGACCGCGACGCCCTTGGTCGAGTCGGTGACCCAGAGCCTGCCGAGCAGGTCCGCCTTGAGGCCGTTGGCGGTGCGGCGGCCGTCCGTGCCGGAGGGGAGGAAGACCTCGGCGGTGTGCCGGCCGGGTATCGCGCGGTAGACGGTGCCGTCCGCGTACGAGCCGACGTACACCGCTCCCGTGTACGGGTCGGCGGCGATGCCCTCCGGGTACACGGCCGCGCCGGGCAGGCCGTACGCCGTGGTGACGGTGGGCGTGGCCGGGGCCGTGCGGAGGTGGTCCGCGGGCCGGGCGGAGGCGGTCGTCGGGATGAGCGCGGGCAGTGCGGTGGCGAGCAGCACGGTGGTGGCGGCCAGGGTGCGGAAGCGCATGGGAGCCTCTCGGTTCTACTTGCTCTTCTTGTTCTTCTTTTCGGATCGGTGCGAATGTAGATTAGAACTCTAATGATCGTCAATGGTCTTATCGTCATGAGGGGGTGTCGGGTGCGCACGGCCGTTACGATGCGGAGATGACCTCCATGCCCGCCGCCGAGCGCCTCGGCTTCCACGTCAAGCGGGCCGAGCAGGCCCTCCAGGCGGCCAAGCACGCCGCGCTCAAGCCGGCAGGAGTAACGGTTCCGCAGTACGCCGCCCTGCTCTCGCTCGCCGAGAACCCGGGCATCTCGGCGGCTGCCCTGGCCCGCGTCTGCGGGGTCACGCCACCCACCATGAACACCGTGCTGAAGAACCTCCAGGAGCGCGGGCTCATCGAGCGCACCCCGCACGAGTGGCACCGCAACGTGCTGGAGACCCGGCTCACCGAGGCGGGCCAGGCGGTGCTGGCGGAGGCCGACGCGGCGGCGATCCGGGTGGAGCGGGCCCTGGCGGAGGAGTTCACCGATGCGGAGCGGGCGGCGCTGACCGGGATGCTGGGGCGGTGCGCCGCGGTGCTGGACGGGGTGCGGCCGGAGTAGGCGGAGGCCTGCCGCGGTCTCCGTGGGGGCCTGCGCGTTGCCACGGGTCCGTGTGGGCCAGGGCTGGGTGATTCATCACCTTCTGAAACCCGTGCGGCGTTTTGCTCATCAGGCTGGGTGGGACATCTCGTCCCTTCTCGTCCGTTCTGTCCTGAGGAGCCAAGGTCCGTGCAGCAGTACCCCGGTGGTGGAGGCCCGTCCGATCCGTACCCCCCGCGGGCGGCCGAAGGGCGCCGCGACCGCAGGCGCCGCAGGAACAGACGCACCGCCTGGGCGGCCGGCGTCGTCGCCGCCGCGCTCGTCGCGGGCGGCGGCCTGCTCGCGCACCGGCTCGACGCCTTCTCCGACAACGGCGAGCCGATGTCCTTCAACCAGCAGAACGCCGCCGACGAGACAGCCGCCGGCAACGGTCCCGACCGTCGCCCCGCCGGCCCCGAGGTGTCGCTGCCCACCGGCCCGGAGGCGCGCTTCGTACGGGCCAACCGCCTGCCCGACGGCACCGAGATCGGCAGGACCACCCTGCGCGGCGGGAAGTCAGGCTTCACCGGCGACGTGTGGGTGTGGACGCCGAAGGAGTACAAGGACCCGCGGTACGCCAGGAGCGGCTTCCCCGTGCTGATCGCCCTGCCGGGCGGCCACGGGTACCCCACCAACTACTGGATGGGCACCGACCTCGGCCTTCAGCAGGCCGTGGCCGACGGGGTGGAGGCCGGGACCAGCCTGCCGTTCATCGTGGTCATGCCGGTGATCAACCCGGACCGGAAGTTCTACTACGACGGCTCCGACATACCGGGCCACCCCAGGATGGGCACCTGGATGGCCGAGGACGTCCCGGACTTCGTCAGGGCCAACTTCCGCACCTTCACCTCGCGTGACGGCTGGGCCTTCATGGGCTCGTCCTCGGGCGGCTACGTCGGTCTCAAGCAGGTGATGGCGCACCCCGAGCGGTTCAAGGCGGTGATCGCCAGCGGGCCCGAGACCGCGCCCGACTCGCCGCTCTGGAAGGGGCACGAGAAGGAGAGGCGGGAGAACGACCCGGAGGTGCTGGCCCAGCGGATCATCGACCGCAAGGGCCCGGACGTCTACGTCAACTTCCAGATCGGCACCCAGGAGAACGGCAAGGAGAAGCTCGACCGGTTCGTGCGGAACTGGGGCAAGGGTCCCGTGCACACCACGGTGCGGGTGATCCAGGGCGGCGCCCACAACGGGAGGGACTACGTGCGCGGCATGCGGGAGGGCTCGCTGGAGTGGATCAGCAAGGTCCTCCAGGCCCCGGTCCCCGGCCCGGCCGCTTCCGCCGAGGGGTGACCGGGGCGGGCTGGACCGGCTCGCCTATGAACTGCCCGCCCGGCCGCGGCGCTCCGTGCTGACGATCACCACCACGCCGGCCACCACGATCGCGCCGCCCACCACGATGGGCCAGGTCAGTGCCTCGCCCAGGATGAGGGCGCCGAGCAGCACGGCCACCACCGGGTTGACGTACGCGTACGTCGAGACCAGCGACAGCGGCGCGGACTGCAGCAGCCAGGCGTACGCGGAGAAGGCGACCAGCGAACCGAACACGATCAGGTACCCGAAGGCGACCCAGGACCGCGTGGACACCTCGGCGAACGAGAACCCGTGCTGCTCGCCCCGCACGAACGCCACGGTCAGCGAGGCGACTCCGCCGCCCAGCATCTCGTACGCGCTGGCCGTGAACGGGTTCTTCGGCATCGGCAGCCGCGCCGAGGAGAAGGTGCCGAGGGACCACAGCACGGTGCCGATCAGGACCAGCACCACGCCCCAGAGCTTGATCTCGCCGCTCAGCCCCGGGAGCGTCAGCACCGCCAGCCCGCCCATGCCCACGCCGACCCCCGTCAGGGTGCGCACGGGCGGCCGGTCGCCGGTCGCGGCCCGGAAGACCGCCACCCACATCGGCACCGCGGCCACCAGCAGCGCCGCGAGCCCGGACGGCACCGCGGTCTCGGCCAGGACCACCATGCCGTTGCCGCCGAGGAGCAGCAGCAGGCCGACCACCAGGGCGGAGCGCAGCTGCGGCCAGGTGACGCGGAGGGCGCCGGGGCCGAAGCGCCAGGCGATCAGGCCGGTCATCAGCAGGCCCGCGATGATGAACCGGCCGCCCGAGGAGAGGAAGGGCGGCACGGTCTCGACGACCACCCGGATGCCGAGGTACGTCGAGCCCCAGACCACGTAGACGATCAGCAGGGCGGCCCAGACGGCCCCGCCGAGGTGCCGTGCGGGGGAGGCCGTGGCGAGGGCGGCGGGGCTGTCCTTTGTTGTGCGCATGACGCGGAATCCTAGGGACCGGGCGGGCTGACGTCGAGAATTCTGCCCGCTATCGGGCAGGGATGGCCGGGTTCGCGCCCCGGGTGGGGGTGGATCACCCGTCCCGGCCACCTCAGGGGCCTCAGGCGTCGCCGCGCAGGAGGGCGTTCAGGTCGCGGTACTCGAGGCCGTCCGCGACCGCGCCGTACGTGCCCGAGGACAGCAGCTCGGCGGCCGCGCGCCGGGCCACGGCGTACGCGGCCTCGGCGACCGACGAGCCCAGGCTGACCCGCGCCACGCCGAGCGCGCCCAGCTCGGACACGCTCGGCGCGCCCGGGCCGACGAGGACGTTCAGCGGGGCCGGAATGCCCTTGGCCAGCTCCGCGACGACGGCCGGATCGGTGGTGCCGGGCACGAAGATCCCGCTGGCTCCGGCGGCGAGGTAGGCCTCGGCGCGGCGGAGGGTCTCGTCGAGGCGGGCGGGCCCGGGCTCGCCGAGGCCGAAGAGGTACGTGTCGATGCGGGCGTTGACGTACAGCTCGGGGCCGGCCGCGGCACGGGCGGCGGCGAGGCGTTCGGCCTGGTCGGCGGGGTCGCGCGGGCCGTCCTCGATGTTGATGCCGGCCGCGCCCGCCCGTACGACGGCGGCGACCGTCCCGGCGACGCCGTCGGGGTCGGCCCCGAAGCCGCCCTCGATGTCCGCGCTGACCGGTACGCCGACGGCCGCGACGACCCGCCGGACCAGATCCACCGCACGCTCCCGGCCCAGCACGTCGCCGTCGGGCGACCCGAGGCTCCAGGCGACGCCCGCGCTGGTGGTCGCCACGGCGGGCGCGCCCGCGGCCTCGACGATGCGGGCGCTGGCCACGTCCCAGGCGTTGGCGAGGCGGAGCGGGGCGGCGGGGTCGTGCAGGGCGGCGAAGGCCTGTGCGGCCGAGGTGGTGGTCATGCGTCAGAGTCCATCAGGTGCGGGACCCGGGCGCTGGCGATTTTCCGACGGGTACCCGGGGGCGGGGGGCCTGGTGCCGGCCCCTCCCCGGGACCCTCGTCGAGCCCCTCAGGACCTCAGCAGCTTCAGGTCGAAGCCCCGGCCCATCGCGCGGTAGCCCGCGTCGCCGGGGTGCAGGTGATCCCCGGAGTCGTACTCGGCGCGCAGCCGGTCCGGGGCCTCCGGGTCGCGCAGGATCCGGTCGAAGTCCACCACGGCGTCGAAGACCTCGCCAGCCCTGATCCGTGCGTTCACCGCGCGGCGAACCGATTCGCCCTCCGCCGAGTAGCTCTTGTGCCCGCCGTACGGCGTGAGCGTCGAACCCACCACCAGGATCCCGCGGGCGCGCGCCCGCTCGGTCAGCTCGCGCAGGCCGGCCACGATCTTCTCGGGTTCGGTGGGGCGGGCGGTGCGGCCGATGTCGTTGATGCCGAGCTCGATCACCACGACCCGGACCCCCGCGCGGGACAGCACGTCCCGGTCGAAGCGGTCGAGGCCGCTGGGGCCGACCCCTTCGCGCAGCAGGCGGTTGCCGCTGATGCCGGCGTTGACCACGCTCAGGCGGGGCGTGGCGCCGCCCTTGCCGGGACCGGCGGTGCCGGTGCCGGTGCCCGTCCCGGTCGTGATGTCGGTGCCGGTGTCCGCGGCGGACTGCTCGTCCGCCCCGCCCTTGCGTAGCCGGTCGGCCAGTACGTCGGTCCAGCGCCGGTTCTCGTCCACCGAGGACATCGCGCCGTCCGTGATCGAGTCGCCGAAGGCCACGATCGTCCCGGCCGTCCGGTCCGTCCGCACGTCCACCGCGACCAGGTGCCGCCAGGCGGTGGTCCGGGCGTCGTACGGGTCGCCCGACTCGTCCTGCGTACGGTCGCCGTCGGCGGCGTACGAGGTCTGGCGCGCGCCGGGGTGGTACGTGACCGGGCCGCCCGGCTCCCCGGACGCCGGTGCAAACGTGCTGACCAGCAGGTCCGTGTCCGCCGGGACGCGCAGGCCGACGGCGTCGCTGGTGACCTCGTCGCCGGGGGGGACGGTGACGGTGGCCGCGCCGCCGAAGGTGAGCGGTGCCAGGGAGCCCCGCTCGGCGGCGGGGGTGGTGGCGCCGGCCGCGAGCGCGACGGTCGCGCTGCCGATGCGCAGGGGCTGCTCGCCGTACAGGTTCGAGAGGGTGATGCGGACCTGGTCGCCGCCGATGCCGGCGTGCACCACGTTGCGGAAGGTGCGGCCGGAGTGGCCGCGCCGGTACGTGTCCGGCTCGGGGCCGACGGGTGCTGCCGACCAGGTGCCGACCCAGTGGGGGGTGAGCGCGCCGCCGCGGTCCACCGGGCCCGCGGTCCGGCCGGTGTTTCGGCCGGAACCCCGCGGGTCGTCGCCGTCGGCACCCGACACGCCGACGAGGACCGCCGTGAAGATCCCCGCCACTCCGAGGACGACCAGCGCCACCAAGGCGCCGAGCAGGCTCCGGCGCTGCCGGGAATTGAAGCGGCCTGGGCTCGGGGCGGTCATGCGGGGGGCTCTCCTCCGGTGGCGGGTGCGGGGGTGCGGTACGCCGGAATGGGCGACTCCGGGAACTCGTGGCGCGTCCCGGGAGTCGGTCAAGTAGGCGACAGTGGCACTGCGACCAGATGCTATGCGTACGAACGGTACGGGAGCGGGCCGCAGCGCCATCAGGGGGGCGGGGGAAGGCAGGAGAGCGGTGGAAGGCACAGGTACGCCGGCACTTGGGGCGCGGCGCGAGGCGGAGCGCGGGGCCGGCGGGCCGGGTGCGGCTGGTGGTCCAGGTGCGGCTGGTGGGCTGGGCGGGATCGGTGGGCCGGGTGCGGCCGACGGTCCAGGTGCGGCTGGTGGGCCGGGCGGGATCGGTGGTGCGGGTGGTGCCGGTGGCGGGAGTGGCCTCGGTGGTGGCGGTGGCGGTGGCGGTGCCGGTGGCGGGAGTGGCGGCGGTGGCCGGCGTGGCCCTGGCGGTGCCGGTGGCGGGCCGCCGCGGGGCGGGCGCGCGGTCTTCGCGTACAGCGCCGCCGACGAGGAGAAGCGGCGCGGCGTACGCCGTATGAAGGCGACCGCCACCGGACTGCTGCTGCTGGTCGCCGTCGTCTACGCGCTCGCGAAGTGGGCCCAGAACACCGGCGCGGGAGCCTGGGCCGGTTACGTGGCCGCCGCGGCCGAGGCGGGCATGGTCGGCGCGCTGGCCGACTGGTTCGCCGTCACCGCGCTCTTCCGGCGGCCGCTGGGCCTGCCCATCCCGCACACCGCGATCATTCCGACGAAGAAGGACCAGCTGGGCGTCTCGCTCGGCGAGTTCGTCGGAGAGAACTTCCTCTCCTCGGACGTCGTACGGGCCCGGCTGCACGCCCTCGGGATCGGCGGCCGGCTCGGCGCCTGGCTCGCCGAGCCGAAGCACGCGGACCGGGTGACGGCCGAACTCGCCACCGCGCTGCGCGGCGCGCTGACGGTGCTGCGCGACTCGGACGTCCAGGCCGTGGTCGGCGAGGCGATCACGCGGCGCGCCGAGAGCGCGGAGATCGCGCCGGCGGTCGGCAAGACCCTGGAGCGCGTCGTCACCGACGGCGGCCACCGGCGGGTCGTGGACCTGGTGTGCGTGAAGGCGCACGACTGGCTGGTCACGCACGCGGATTCGGTGATGGACGCGGTGCAGGGCGGTGCGCCCGGGTGGACCCCGCGGTTCGTCGACAAGAAGGTGGGCGAGCGGGTCTACAAGGAGCTGCTGCGCTTCGTCACCGAGATGCGGGACATGCCCGAGCACCCGGCGCGCGGGGCGGTGGACCGCTTCCTGGCCGACTTCGCGGCGGACCTCCAGTCGGACACCGAGACGCGGGAGCGCGTCGAGCGGCTGAAGACGGAGCTGATCGGGCGCGGCGAGGTGCAGGACGTGATCGCCTCCGCGTGGTCCGCGGTCCGCTCGATGATCATCTCGGCGGCGGAGGACGAGCGCAGCGAGCTGCGGCTGCGGGTGCGGTCCTCGCTGATGTCGCTGGGCGCGCGGCTGGCCACGGACGGACGCCTGCAGGCGAAGGTGGAGGGCTGGACGGAGGGGGCGGTGGTGTACGTGGTGACCAACTACCGCACCGAGATCACGTCCCTCATCACGGACACGGTGGCTGGCTGGGACGCCGAGCACACCTCCCGCAAGATCGAGGCCCACATCGGCCGCGACCTGCAGTTCATCCGCATCAACGGCACGGTGGTGGGCGCGCTGGCGGGCCTGCTGATCTACACGGTGTCGCGGGCGGTGGGGGCGTAGGGGCGCTGGGCCAGGGCGCGGACTTCGGGGTGCGGCCGGGCGGCGGGGCGAGCCGGTCTTCGGGGTGCGCCCGCTCTTCGGGGTGAGCCCGGGCGGCGGGCGAGCCCGTGGTGGGGCCGCCCGCGTCCGGGCGACCGCGGGGGCGGGCCTCCTGTGGTGGCCGGCCGCTCCGCCGTCCCCGTCAGCTCCCTAGAGCTCTTCCGGCTTCTCGCAGGACCAGTCCTCGTCCCCCGAGGGCAGCCGGTCCGAGACCAGCCAGGCCGCCGTGGAGACGACGCCGGCGGCGGCCAGTACGGCGGGCCACGCGCCGATCTTCTTCGCGAGCGGGTGCGAGCCGGCGAAGCCGGCCACGTACAGACCGCCCAGCGCGGCGGCGGCCGGGACGCCCGCGTACCGCTGCCACTCGCGCGCCGCCACCGCTCCGGCGGCGGCCAGTACCGCACCGCCCAGCGGCCGCTTCCGTGTCCACCGTGCGACGGCGTAGCCGCCGACCAGCCCGCCGGCGGTCACCGCTGCCGTGGGAATCCGCGCCATGGTCCATCCCCTCCCTGGGATCCGGTTCCTCGGACGCATTCGGAACATCCGAGGCTTTCGAGGCTAACGCGGACGCCGGGCGGCCCGGAGGGCGCCGGCCAGACCGAGGACGAGGACCGCGCCGCCGAGCACGGAGTCCGGCACGGCGTCCTGGACCGTCGGCGGCAGCAGGGAGATCAGGCCGAGCACGAGCAGGAACGCCACGGCGCAGCCGCCCACGCCGAGCAGGAGTCTGGTCAACAGGCCTTGGGACATGGGTGCTCCGGCTCGCCGTACGTACGAATTTCGGTCTGACACCCACTCAACGCGCAGGCGGCGGCTGCGATACGGGGGGAGAGGGCGCGGGGGCGGTGCCACGGCGGTCCGGCGGCGGTCCGGCGGCGGGGTGGCGGCGGGGTGGGGTCAGGGCGGGGCCGGGGCGGCGCCCGCTGGGTCGGGGGCGAGGTCCGCAAAGGGCCAGCTCGGGACCGGCGCACAGAAGTCGGATTTGCCCCGCACCCTCCGGATCCGCGGACCTGGCCCCCCGGGAACCGCCCCGGCGTAGATTCGCTCTCCGAGAGGGGAGAAACGCCCCAAGCCGCCCAACCGGCGCTTACCGTGCAGGGAGTACACACGTGATCTGTTACGGACCGGCCGTCCTCGACCTCTCGGACGAGCTGGTCGACGCGTACGCCGAGGTCTTCTCCGCCCCGCCGTGGAACGAGGATGAAGAAACCATTCGCCAGTTCAGCGGGCGCCTCCAGTCCGACGCGCGCCGCGCCGGCTTCCGCACCGCGCTGGCCCAGTCGGAGGCGGGTATCGACGGTTTCGCGACCGCCTGGCTCACCCCGGCGCCGTTCCCGGCCGGCCGTGCGTACGCCGGCGTCGCGGCGCAGCTCGGCAAGGACCGGGTGGCGGAGCTGCTGGTCGGGGCCCTGGAGGTGGACGAACTCGCGGTACGCCCGTACGCCCGCGGGCACGGCACCGGCCGGGCGCTGCTGGCCGAGATCACGGCGGACGCGCCGGATGGCCGGGCCTGGCTGCTGACCGCGCGCAAGGCCGCGGACACGGTGGCGACGTACCGGCGCCTGGGCTGGCACGAGGTCCCCCCGCTCCCCGGCACGGCCAACGGCGTCCTGGTCTTCCTCGCCCCGAACCACCCCGGAGCCCGGTCCCGGGCATGACCTGCCCCGAGCCACCCGGAGCCCCGCCCCAGGCATGACTCCCACCCGGCACGGGGCATACCGCGGGCATGATCACCGACAACGCACACCCCCAGCCCGCGGGCCCCGAGCCAACGCCGGACCACCCGGACACGCGCGCCACCACGCGCATCCCCCAACCCACCAGGGCACGCGGCCCGGCACCGGGCAGGGGACGCCCGACGGCACCGGCACCGGCACCGGGACCAGGCCGGGGACCGGCACCGGGAAGGGCAACGGCGCCGGGACGGGGCCGCGGTCCGGCACCCGGACGGGCAACGCGACAGACCCCGGAACCGGGCCGGGCGCGGGGGCCGGCACAGACAGCGGCACCAGCCGAGGAACCGGCACGGGGCCCGGCCCCCGCCCAGGGCCAGGCACGGGGCCCGGCACCTGCCCGGGGAGCGGCACGGGAGTCGGTACGGGGACCAGCACCCGCCCGGGGCCCGGCACCTGAGCCGACTTGCGGCCCGGCACATGCCCGGGGCCAGGGGCCCGCCCAGGGGCCGGCCCCAGGACCGCCGCCCGCAGCAGATCGAGCAGCAGCCGCAGGGCCCCGCTCAGGGCCCCGCTCCGGGCCTGCACCAGGCCGGGCGGCCGCCTCAGGAAGGGCGCCCGTGCCGGCCCCAGCACCCACACGGGACCCGAACCCCATCGCCCGTCGGCAGCTCAACCTGGCCACGACCCATCAGCTCCGGCGGGCCGGTGTGGCGGCCGGCACGATCAGCCGCCGCACCCGCCCGGGAGGGCCCTGGCAGCGGCCGCTGCCCCGGGTCTGCCTGCTCCAGACCGGACCGCCCGACCCGCGCCAGCGCGCCCTTGCCGCGGTGCTGTACGCGGCCCCGGCCGACGCCGAGCCCCTCTCGGGCGCCGGCGCAGTCCTCACCGGCGGCGCGGCACTCGCCCTGCTCGGCATCCGCGACGCCCCGGCCACCCCGGTGGACGTCCTGGTCCGCGCCCCGCGCACGCTCCGGGCAACCGGGTACGTACGCCCCATGCCCACCAGCCGCTGGCCGGTCACGATGAGCGTCGACGGCATCCCCGTCACCCGGCCGGTCCGCGCGGCGGCGGACTACGCCCTGCGCGCCACCGACCCCGACCAGGTCCGCTCCGTACTGGCCAACACCGTCCAGTCGGGCTGGGTCCACCCGCACGACCTGCACGCCGAGCTGCGCGCCGCCCGCGCCCTGAACCGCCCCGCCACCCGCGCCGCGGCCACGGAACTGCTGGTCGGCGTCCGCTCGATCGCCGAGGGGAGGGCCCGCGACGCCCTCGCCGCCTCCGACCTCCCGCCCCCGCTCTGGAACGCCCGCCTCTACACCCCGGACGGCACCTTCCTGGCCACCCCGGACGCGTACTGGCCCGACGAGGGCGTGGCTTTGGAGGTCGACTCGGCGGAGTACCACTACACCCGCGACTCCTGGCACGCCACGCTCCTGCGCTGCCTCCGCCTGGAGTCCCACGGCGTCCTAGTGGCGAGCGCGACCCCTTCGATGCTCCGCGACGCCCCTGCCCTGATCGTCGAAGCCCTCCGCACCCTCCTCACCCTCACCACCACCCGCCCCACCCCCCTCACCATCCACGCCAGGGGCCACACCCAACTCCAGCTGCCGTTGTTGTCTCCCTGACGGGACGACGCTGCCGAACCGGGCCTCGATCTCAGCCTCCGGAGATCACGACGGCTCGGTGTCGTCTTCTGGCTTACGGCGGATCCGGTTCACGGTGAGCACGATCTCGTTGGCGCTTGTCTCCGGTGCTTCGTGCTCCCAGAAGCGGAGCACGGTCCACCCGGCCTCCTCGAGCTGCCGGTCGGTGTCGCGGTCCCGAGCCACGTTCCGGGCCACCTTCTCGGACCAGTAGCCCGGGTTGGTCTTGGGCGCCACGTAGTGCTCAGGGCAGCCGTGCCAGTAGCAGCCGTCGATGAAGACTGCGACTTTCGTCGGCCTGAAGACCATGTCAGCCGTGCGGCGGAAATCCGGCAGGGGTTTGGCTGAGACTCGGTAGCGGAGCCCTTGCGCGTGCACGAGCCGGCGCACCAGCTGCTCGGGCTTGGTGTCACGGCTCCGGATGGCCTGCATGTTCCTACGCCGGGCCGCAGATGAGGCCCAGGAACCGGCAGGGGGCACCCACTCTTGCGGTGGCATCAGAAGAATCCTTTCCACGGATCGGCCCTGCTGATTGCCATCGTGACAGGAACGCTGGTCCGGCTCTGGCCCTGGTGAGGTTCCGTTCGGTGCTCGGCTCCGACGGTCAGAGGGCGCCGTGGCAGGTTGCGTACGGGCGGGTCGAGGCGCACCAGCACGGGGAGGACGGGGCGGGGGGCCAAGCGGTGGCCTTGCCTCGGGCTGCCAGGGTGGTGGCGTATTCGGCCAGGAGGGACGGGGAGGACGGGGAGGTCTTCTCGGAGGCCGCGAAGGCTTCGTACGAGGGGACGCTGCCCGTGACGATGCCCAGGTTCGGGGTGCCCGAGGAGGCGAGGTCGCGGAGGGAGGCCTCGATCTGGTTCAGGTGCGCCTCGTGGGACGGGTATTCCGCCTGGAGGGCCGGGTACGAGGTGAGGAGTTCGGTCAGCTCCGCCGCCGGCCAGTGCAGGACGGCCACCGGGAACGGGCGCGAGAGGGCGGCGCGGCGGTCGCCGAGCTCCGCCCGCAGCCGGGCGATCTCGGCGCGCAGCTCGGCCGGGTCGTTCGAGCCCAGGGCCCAGATGCGCTTGGGGTCGTGGAGCTCGTCCAGCGGGATCGGCCCGGTGTGGCGGGTGTCGGCGACCATGTCCCAGTCGTCGTGCGGGAGGCCGAGGAGGCGCCGTACCCGGTGGCGTCCGGTGAGCAGGGCGGCGGAAGCCGTCGAGAGGGGTTCGTCCTCGCTGATCAGGAGGGTGGCCGCCTCCGTGAACGCCGCCTGTGACTCCGCGAGCTCGTCGTGGGCCTCCAGGGCCTCGGCGACGACCTCCCAGGGGGCGGGGTCCTGGGGCGCGGCCGCGCGGATGCCGGCGATCAGCGCGCGGGCCTCCGCCTCGTGGCCGTACTCCCACAGGTTGGCGGCCTGGAGTGCCTTGATCAGGTGCGGGTTCGCGGGGGTGCCGGCGAGGAGGCGGTCGTACAGGGCGCTCGCCCGCTCGCGTTCGTCGGCGAGTTCGAGATGGGCCGCGGCCTGGAGGATGAGCGGCTCCTGGTCCTCGGGGTAGCGGGAGGCCGTGCGCAGCAGGCGATCGGCTTCGGCGACGTGCTCGTCAGGCGTATCGGGGCGCATGGTCAACACCGTACTGCCGCAGGTCGGTCTGACGCTGGTCAGTTGGCGCGGGAGGTTCTAGGGTGCGCCCGGCGGAAGGGGGAGCCGGTGCGGGAGCGGGTTCCGGTCGTCGTACAGGGCCGGCGTACGCGGTACGTGACGCTGCGCGCCTCCCGCGGGTCGGTCGGGTGGAGCGGGCCGGGTGGTTCGGGCGGGCCGGGCGGCGGGCCCCGGTGGTCCGGGTTCCGGTGGTCCTCGCTCCGGCGCGTGGGGGCCGGCCGGCTGCTGTGGGGCGGCGCTGAACTGGCCGTCACCTGCGGGCTGGTGCTGCTGTTGCTGGTGGTGCACCAGCTGTGGTGGACCAACCGGGAGGCGCTGGCCGAGGCCCGCGGCCAGGTACGGGCCCTGGAGAGCAGGTGGGCAGCCGGGCCCGCCGAGGCGCCCGGGGGAGCCGTGCCGGTGGAGCCGGGCGGCGCCGAGCCGGTCGTGGAGCCGGGGGCCTCGCCGCCGGTCCGGGCCACGGTGCCGGGCGGCGGGGGGCGCGCGCGGGTCGAACCGCCGCGCGGGGAGGAGCCGTACGCCGTGCTGCGCATCCCGCGCCTCGGGGTGGTGGCGCCGGTCGCGCAGGGCGTGGGCAAGCGGGCGGTGCTGGACCGGGGGTACGTCGGGCACTACGCCGGTACGGCGCAGCCGGGGCAGCAGGGCAACTTCGCGCTGGCCGGCCACCGCAACACCCATGGGGAGCCGTTCCGTTACGTCAACCGGCTGCGGGCGGGCGACCTGCTGGTCGTCGACGTGCGCGGCCGGCGGTACACGTACGTGGTCGACAAGCGGCTCGATCAGACCTCCGCGCGGGACGGCGGGGTGATCGCTCCCGTGCCGCGCAGCGTCGTCCGGCCGTCGTACGGCTACTCCGCGCCCGGCTCGTACATCACGCTGACCACCTGCACGCCGGAGTTCACCTCGAAGTACCGGTTGGTGGTGTGGGGGGTGTTGAGGTCCTCGGTGCCTCGGTAGCCGGTGATCTTCAAAGCTTCGATTCTCGTGGGCGGGGGCGGGCAACCGGATTGGCGGTTGGGTGGTCTTAGGGGGTGAAGGGGCGAGACGGCTGGCAGGGCGGGGGAGGGGACGTGATGGCACGCGACGGTGAGCGCGGAGCGCTGTTCGGGCTCCTCGGTCTGTTCGGGCTCGGCGGTCTGCTGGGGCTGCTGGGGGCGTTCGCCGGAGACGGCTCGCTCGGTACCGCCGTCGCCCTGGCCGCCACGGCCGCCGTCGCCACCGCCATGACCTGCGCGGTCCTGGCCGCGCGTGTCGTCCTCACCGTGCCGCCGACCCGAATACGCACCGCGATGCGGGACAGGGAACAGCGCACGGCCTTCCTGCCGCAGCGCGATCCCGACGCGGCCGGCCGCTCCCGGCCCAGGGCCCCAGGGCGTCCTGCCCTGACGGCTGCGTAGGGGCGCGTTCACGGACCTGAACCGGGAAGGTTGGTTCCACTTTTTCTTCCCCGGGTCCCGGGATCGTCATCCGGATCCCTCATCCCCTTCTTCTCCAGCACCGCGCCCCCGTGGCTCGTCGCGCCGACATCCCATGCCGGAACGCAGGACGAGACCCTTCGGAGGGCCCGTATGTCCGTCTTCTCGACCCTTGTCACCTCTCTCGCCGGGTTGCTCGACCCGGTCTTCGCCGCCGCTGCCACCGCCGCGGCGATCGTGGTGTTCACCTTGCTCGTACGGGTGGCGCTGTACCCGCTCAACCGCTCGGCCTTCCGGTCGCAGCAGGCCCGGGCGGCCCTGGCGCCGCAGGTGGCCGAGCTCCGGCGGCGCCACCCGGCACCGAAGGACGCCGAGCGGCTGCGCAAGGCGGTGCTCGAACTGCACGCGGAGGCGAAAGTGTCCCCGTTCGCGGGGCTGCTGCCGATCTTCGCGCAGCTGCCGGTGTTCTTCGTGATGTACCGGGTCTTCTCCTCCGACCGGATCGGGGGAGAGGTGAACGCGCTGCTGGACCACCGGCTGTTCGCGGCGCCGCTCGGCTCGCGGTGGGCGGACGCGCTGGGGGAGGGCGGCCTCGTCGGGGCGCAGAGCCTGGTCTTCCTCGGGCTCTTCGCCGCCATCGCCGCCGTGGCCACGTGGACGGTGCTGCGGGCCCGGCGGGCCGGCGGACTCGCCGCAGCCGTGCCCGAGCTGGGTGCCGGCGGCGGGTCCCGGACGCGGAGCGGCGGGCGGGCCGGGGACGGTGGTGCGACCGGTGGTCGGTCCGGTGCCGGTGCCGGTGCCGGCGCCGGTGCTGGGGTCGGGGCGGCCGGTGCGGCCGGTGCCGCGGTCGGCTCCGCCGGTGCGGGCGAGCTGCCCGGGGGTGAGGCCCTGCAGAAGGTCACACGGTGGCTGCCGCTGCTGGCCTTCGGGACCGTGGTCACCGCGGCCGTGGTGCCGCTGGCCGCCGGGCTCTACCTGCTCACCACCACCGCCTGGACGGCGGCGGAGCGCGCCTGGCTCCAGTGGCGCTGGGAGGTGGCGGCCCGTACCACCGGGACGGGGTCGCGTTCCAGTCTGTGAACGGGGTCTTGCGGATTGGGTGGACTTCTTGGAGGATCGGCCAATCCTCCGATGGCCGCAACCCATCGTCCGGCCCGGGGCATGTCCACGGGTCGACCACCCTCGACCACGGGAGAATGCCCATGAAGCTGCTGCGAGTCGGCCCGGTGGGGGCTGAGCGCCCCGCGCTGCTGGACCAGGACGGGACCCTCCGGGACCTGTCCGGCCTCGTCACGGACATCGACGGAGCCCTGCTCTCCGACGAGTCGGTGCTGTCCCGGGTACGGGAAGCGGCCGCCGCGGGCGAGCTCCCGGCCCTTGACGCGGAGGGGCTGCGCACCGGCGCCCCCGTGGGCCGGATCGGCAAGATCGTGGGCATCGGGCTGAACTACCACGACCACGCGGAGGAGATCGGCGCCGCGATACCCGAGGAGCCGATCATGTTCCTCAAGGCGCCGGACACCGTGGTCGGCCCCGACGACACCGTGCTCGTACCGCGCGGCAGCGTCAAAACCGACTGGGAAGCCGAGCTGGGCGTCGTCATCGGCAGCACCGCCCGCTACCTCAACTCCGCCGAGGAGGCGCTGGCCCACGTCGGCGGCTACGTCCTGGCCCACGACATCTCGGAGCGCGAGTTCCAGATCGAGCGCGGGGGCACCTGGGACAAGGGCAAGAACTGCGAGACCTTCACACCGCTCGGCCCCTGGCTGGTCACGGCCGACGAGGTCGGCGACCCGCAGACCCTGGGCGTCCGCCTCTGGGTCAACGGCGAGCAGAAGCAGGACGGCACCACGGCCAACCAGATCTTCCCGGTGGGCGAGGTCGTCCGGTACCTCAGCCAGTTCATGACCCTCTACCCCGGCGACGTCATCGTCACCGGTACCCCGGCGGGCGTGGCGATGGGCCAGCCCGAGCCGAAGCCGTACCTGCGGGCCGGCGACGTCGTGGAGCTGGAGATCGACGGCCTGGGCCGTCAGCGGCAGGAGCTCAAGAACGCCTGATCGGTGGTTGGGGGCCGGGAGCCGGGGCTGGGGGCGGCCCCGGCTCCCGGCCAGAGGGCCAGAGGTCGGAGGTCAGAGGTCGACCGTGACGCCCTCGGCCGCCGAGCGGCGCGCGGCCTCCAGTACGTCGAGTGCCGCGGCGGCCTCGTAGGCGCTGACCGGGTTCGGCCCTTCGCCGCGCAGGGCGGCCGCGACGGCCGCGTAGTACGCCGGGTAGTCGCCCGGCTCCGTCGGTACGGGCGTGCCGCCGCCGGTCAGCGGCGACTCGCCGGACCCCAGCCGGCCCCACCGGCCCTCGGCCTCCACGCCCCAGGGTGCGCCGGCGGCCGGACGCTTGCCCTCCCGCAGCGCCGCCTCCTGCGGGTCGAGGCCGTACTTCACGTACCCCGCGCCCGACCCGAGCACCCGGAAGCGCGGGCCGAGCTGCGCGGTGGTCGCGCTGACGTAGAGGTGCGAGCGGACGCCGGACGCGTGGGTGAGCGCGATGAAGGTGTCGTCGTCGGTCTCGGCGCCGGGGCGGCGTACGTCGGCCTCGGCGTAGACCCGCACCGCCGGGCCGAAGAGCACCAGGGCCTGGTCCACCACGTGGCTGCCCAGGTCGTAGAGCAGCCCGCCGATCTCCTCGGGCGCGCCCGACTCGCGCCAGCCGCCCTTGAGCTGGGGCCGCCAGCGCTCGAAGCGGGACTCGAACCGCTGCACCTCGCCCAGCTCGCCGCGCTCCAGCAGGCCGCGGAGGGTGAGGAAGTCGTCGTCCCAGCGGCGGTTCTGGAAGACGGACAGCAGCAGCCCGCGCTCGTCGGCGAGGGCGGCCAGCTCCCGGGCCTCGGCCGCCGTCCCGGCGACCGGCTTGTCGACGACGACGGGGAGTCCGGCCCGGAGTGCGGCCGTGGCCAGCGGGACGTGGGTCTTGTTGGGGGAGGCGATGACGACCAGGTCGAGGGCGCCGGGGTCGTCGAAGAGTTCTTCGGGGGTCTCGGCGATCCGCACACCGGGGAACTCGGCGCGGGCCTGCGCCTGGCGCTCCGGATTGCCGGTGACGATGGTGTCGAGGACCAGCCCGTCCGTGGCGGCGACGAGCGGGGCGTGGAAGACGGAACCGGCCAGGCCGTAGCCGATGACGGCGACGCGGAGGGGGGCGGGCGTAGTCGTGGACGTCATGGACCTACTTAAGCAACGCTGTTGCCAAAGTGCAAGGAGTGGCGACAATGGGCTGGTGAGCCAGGTGATGCAGGGGAATCAGGGTGGGGCGGGCGAGGCGCGAGACGGAGGCGGGCTCGGCGCCGGTCCGGGAGGCGGGCCGGGTCGCGTGGGGCGGGACAGTGGCGGTCCGGGCGTCGGTCCGGGCGTCGGCCCGGGCGTCGGCCCGGGGCGGGGTGCCGTCGGGCGGGCCGGCGTGAACCTGCCGGGCCTGCGCGGACACAACGACGCGCTCGTCCTCGGGCTGCTCCGCGAGGCGGGCGAGGCGGGGGTGGACCGGCTGGAGCTGGCCGGTCGTACGGGCCTCACGCCGCAGGCCGTCAGCAAGATCACCGCCAGGCTGCGGGAAGAGGGGCTCGTGGCCGGGGCCGGACGCCGGGAACCGACCGGCGGCAAGCCCCGCACCCTGCTGCGGCTGGTGCCGGAAGCGGGCTGTGCGCTGGGGGTCCAGGTCGACCGCGACGAGTTCAGGGTGCTCCGCGTGGACCTCGCGGGGCGGGTGGCCGAGGAACGCGGCGGGCCGCTGGACTTCGGCGCGGGCGCCGCCGCGGTGGTGCCGGCCGTCGCGCGCGAGGTGGCCGCGCTGGCCACGGGCCCGGGGGTGCTCGGGGTCGGGGTCGCCGCGCCGGGGCCGCTGGACCACGGCACGGGAGTGCTGGGCCGGGTGACCGGGTTCCCCGAGTGGGAGGGCGTCGACCTGCGGGCCGCCCTCGCAGGGGCGCTCGGTCCGGAGCTCCCGGTGGTGCTGGACAAGGACACGAACGCGGGCGCGCTGGGTGCGGGCGGTGCGGGGCGCGGGGGTGCGGGTTCCTTCGCGTACCTGCACGTGGGTACGGGCCTGGGCGCCGGCCTCGTACTGGACGGCACCCTGCACCGCGGGCCGCGCACGGGCGCGGGGGAGTTCGGCCACCAGGTCCTGCTGCTGGACGGGCCCGAGTGCGGGTGCGGGGCGCGGGGGTGCGCCGAGGCGCTGTGCCTGGACGCGGTGGCGCGGGGTGATCTGCCGGGGGCCGCCAGGGTGCTGGGTGCGGCGGCGGCCAATCTGGTGGCCCTGCTCGACGTGGACCGGGTGTTGCTGGGCGGCCGGGTGGTGGCGCGGGCGCCGGACGTCTTCGCGCGCGGGTGCGCGGAAGTGCTGCGGGAACGGGCGCTGGGTGCGTACGAGGTGCCGGTCGCGGTGGCGCCCGGGGACGCGGTGGCGCTGGGTGCGGCGGAACTGGTGCTGGGGAGGGTGTTCGGGGTGGGCGTGTAGGGGTGGGGTGGGGTGGGCGTGTAGGGGTGGGGGTGGGATTGCGTGGTGCGGGTGGTGCCCGGCCCTGCGGCCGGGGGCCGTGGCCAACGGTGGGCCCGTGGACATGTCTTCTGGGGTGCGCCTCCCGGTATGCCCACTGCTTTAACCGGAATGGCGTCTACAGGCCTTCATGCGCCTGCCCGTATTCCGTCCAGTAGCCGGCTCATGCGTTCAGAGAAGCGTGGTTGCTGTTCGTGGGTGGCTGATGGAGGCTCCCGTGCGCCGGAGACCGCCCGCGGCTATGAGTGGGGCGCACCTTCTGTGGTTGAGGTCCGAGACGGGAGCAACCATCGAGATCCGGTAGTGGTGAACATCAGCCATAGAAGGTGCGCCCACGCGAGACGGGTTCGCGGTCTCCGGTGTACGGGAGCCTCCATCAGCCCACCAGCCAGCTCAGCCACGCTTCTCTGACCGCCTGGGCCGGCTACGGAAGGTAGGACCGGGAGGCGCATGAAGGCCTGTAGGCGCACTGCCGGGCAGGCTTGGCTCGCTTCGGGGAGGCGCAATCCAGAAGACATGTCCACGGGCTCACCGTTGACCACCGCCCCCGGCCGCCGGGCCGGGCACGGCCCGCACCCATCCCGGCACCGCCCCCGGCCGCCAGGCCAGGAACGGCCCGCACCATCCGGCCACCGCCCCCGGCCGCCGGGCCGGACCGGGCCCGCACCAACCGGCCGCGGTCCGCACCCCAAAGCCCCCCTGAGCCATCCGGGGGTAATTGATCCGCGCCGGCAGCGGGGTGGCGTGTGGGGGTGCGGGGATGGGCGCGGGGCGTGGCAGGGTGCCGGGTAGGACCGGGTGATTGTCACCTGGTCAGACCATCGTCCGGCGATCAGCGAAGGTGCCCATGCGAACGCGGAACGCCCTGGTCCTGTCCGCCGCCCTCGCCGTGACCGCCATGGCTCCCGCCGCGTGCGCCGCCGTGGTGCCGGCCTTCACGTCCCCGGCCGTGGTGGCGGCGCACCTCGCCGCCGCGCCCGGGCTGGCCCCGGACATGCCCTCCGCTCCGGCGGTGCCCCTGCCGGCCCCCGCGGGTGATGCTCCCGTCGGTGCCCCGCGCGACGTAGGGACCGGTGGTGGGGCCAAGCCCGCCCCTGCGCTGCCCTCGCGGATCCAGCCCAAGTGCGGGGACGGGAAGAGCGCCGAGTTCCCCATCGGGGCCCGGATCCGCGGTGGCCCCTCGGTGTACCGCAGCGGCGGTGGCGCGCAGACCTGGTACCTCGACCTCACCAACACCACCCGTACGACCTGCGAGGCCGTGCACCCGGTGGTCGTGTTCACCGACCGCGACAGGGCGCTCAAGGCCCGCCACCTGCTGATGGACTTCACGGACCGGGGCACCGGGCGCACCCACGCGGTGACGCTCGAGCAGAGCGACGAGGACGAGGTCATCGCCGTCTTCGACGGCGGCGGCGACGGGTTCCCGGGCTTCACCATCCCGCCCGGCGGCTCCGTCACCGTCACCGTGCACCTCGGCTTCACCGAGGACGCTCCGCCCGGAGAGGTCGTCGCCGACGCCGCCCTCGTGCAGCGCAAGGCCGACGACGGCGACTGGGTGGGGGAGAGCGGTGGCTACCGCTTCACCGTGGAGGGGCCGGAGGAGCCGGCAGCGCCCGGGGCTGCCGGCTCCCTCGCCAGCACCGGACCCGGTACGGGCGGGCGTGACGCCGTGCTCGCCGGTGCCGCCGCCGTGCTCGCCGTGTCCGGCGCCGGTTTCCTGGTCGCCGCCCGCAGGCTGCGCCGCCGCTGAGCGGGCCGGGCCGTCCGGTCCCCGCCTACCGGCCCCCCGACCGTGCGGTCGCCGGGCCGCCGTAGGGTCGGCCTGTGGAACCGACCCAGCACACCCCCGGCGAACCCGTGCGCTCCGGCATCCCCGAGCACGGCCGCGTCCCCAAGTACTACGCCGTCAAGGCCCGGATCGCGGAGCTGATCGACGAGCTCGGCGAGGGCGGGCTGCTGCCCACCGAGCGGGATCTGGCCCTGCGCTACGAGGTGGCCCGCGAGACCGTGCGCCAGGCCCTGCGGGAGTTGCTGCTGGAGGGCCGGCTGCGCCGCCACGGGCGCGGCACCGTCGTCGCCGGCCCCAAGCTCGAACAGCCCCTCTCCCTCGCCAGCTACACCGAGGGCGTACGCCGCCAGGGCCGGCGGCCCGGCCGTACGCTCATCGGCCTCGACACCCTGCCTTGCCCGCCCGCGCTGGCCCCCGGCATCGGCGCCGAGGCCGGCGAGCCGGTGTGGCACCTGGAACGGGTGCTGCTGGCCGACGACGAGCGGGTGGGCCTGGAGTCCACGTACATCAGGGTGGCCCGAGTGCCGCACCTGTACGGCGAGTTCGACCCCGACTCGTCCTTCTACGGCTACCTGCGCGAGCGGCTCGGGATCTCCTTCGGCGACGCCGACGAGAAGCTGGAGACCGTCCTCGCCACCCCGCGCGAGGCGCTGCTCATCGGGACCCCGCCGGCCCTCCCGATGCTGCTGATCCACCGCTTCTCCCGGGACCAGGACGGGCGGCCCCTGGAGCGGGTGCGCTCGCTCTACCGCGGGGACCGGTTCAGCTTCACCACGCACCTCAGCCCTGGCTGAGCCGCCCGGAACGCCCCGCCTTGATCCGACTTCATGTCACGAGAAGATAACGGGTCTAGTCCAAGCTTGGGGGTCTGTTCACCGTCGCGTTGCCGATCGTCCGCCCCCGGGCCACGCCCCGCCACGACCGTTTCCGGCGTGAGAGTCATAGTCGTCGGAGGCGGCGTGGTCGGCACCATGCACGCCTGGCAAGCCATCAGTCGCGGCCACGAGGTCGTCCAGATCGAGCGCGAGGCCGAGGCGCGCGGCGCCTCGCTGCGCAACTTCGGCCAGATCTGGGTCAGCGGCCGCGCGGGCGGTGCCGAGCTGGAGACCGCCCTGCGCGCCAGGGAACTGTGGGAGGGCATCGGAGCGGAGGTCCCCGACCTCGGCTTCCGGCCCAACGGTTCGCTGACGCTCGTGCGCAACGAACGCGAACTCGCCGTCGCCGAGGCCGCCCTGGCCCGCCCGGACGCCGCCGCCCGCGGCTACAAGCTGCTGACCGCGGCCGAGGCCAGGGAGACCAACCCCGCCCTGCGCGGCGCCTACACCGCCGCCCTCTGGTGCGAGCGGGACGCCGCCGTCGAGCCGCGCACCGCCCAACTCGCCCTGCGCGGGGCGCTCCTGGCCACCGGGCGCTACACGTTCCTGCCCGGCCGCGAGGTACGCGAGGTCGTCGGCGGGCACGCCGTACGAGACGACCACGGGGACACCCACACCGCCGACGCGGTCGTCCTGTGCACCGGCGCGTGGCTGTCCGGCCTGGTCCGCGAGCTGGTCCCGGACCTGCCGGTACGCCGCGTCCGCCTCCAGATGATGCAGACCGACCCGCTCGGCGAGCCCCTGACCACCTCCGTCGCGGACGCCGACAGCTTCCGCTACTACCCCGCCTACCGGGGCCCGGCCCTCGACGCCCTCAACGAGGGGCAGGCGCAGACCGAGACCGCCGCCGCGCACAAGATGCAGCTGCTCATGGTCCAGCGCCGCGACGGCGGTCTGACCATCGGCGACACCCACGAGTACGAACACCCCTTCGCCTTCGACACCGTCGAGGAGCCGTACGAGCACCTCACCGAGGTCGTCGAGGCCTTCCTCGGCCGCCCGCTGCCGCGCATCCGCCGGCGCTGGGCGGGCGTGTACGCGCAGTGCACCGACACCACCCGTGTCGTCCACCGCCAGCAGGTCCGCGACGGCGTCTGGCTGGTCACCGGCCCCGGCGGCCGGGGCATGACCTGCTCGCCCGCCATCGCAGAAGCCACCGCGAACGAACTGGGCTGGTAAGCACCATGAGCAACAACACCCCCACGAACACCACGACCCCCCGCCGCCTCGTCGTCCTCGACATGGCCGGCACCACCGTCGCCGACGGCGGCCTCGTCGAGCGCGCCTTCGAGCGGGCCGCCGCCCGGCTCGGCGTCGAGCCCGGCACCCCCGACCACGCGGCCAAGCTCCAGTACGTCCGCGACACCATGGGCGAGTCGAAGATCTCGGTCTTCCGCCACCTCTTCGGTACGGAGGAACTGGCCCGGCGCGCCAACTCCGCCTTCGAGGAGGCGTACGCCGAACTCGTCGACGGCGGCCTGGTCGAGCCCCTTCCCGGCGCCCGCGACGCCATCGTGGAGCTCCGCGCCCAGGGCCACACCGTCGTCCTGACCACCGGCTTCGCCCGGGTCACCCAGGACGCCATCCTCGACGCCCTCGGCTGGCGGGACCTGGCCGACCTCACCCTCTGCCCGGCCGACGCCGGCGGCCGCGGACGCCCGTACCCCGACATGGTGCTGACCGCCTTCCTGCGCACCGGCGCCGTGGCCGGCGTACACGAGGTCGTGGTGGCCGGTGACACGGCGTACGACATGCTCAGCGGCGTCCGCGCCGGGGCCGGCACCGTCGCCGGCGTGCTCACCGGCGCCCACGGCCGCGAGGAGCTGGAGCGCAACGGCGCCACCCACGTGCTGGCGTCGGTGGCCCAGCTGCCCGGCCTGCTGACGCGGGAGTCGTCGTGACCGGCATCCGCTTCGAGTCGGTCTCGGTCGCCTACCACGGCACCACCGTCCTGGACTCCCTCGACCTCACCGTCGAGCCAGGCGAGGTGATGGCCCTCCTCGGGCCCTCGGGCTCCGGCAAGACCACCGCGCTGCGGGCCGTCGCCGGCTTCGTGAGCCCGGTCTCCGGCCGGGTCCTGATCGGCGGCCGGGACGTCACCGGCCTCCCGCCGCACCGCCGCGGCATCGGCATGGTCGTCCAGCAGTACGCCCTCTTCCCGCACATGCGGGTCGACGAGAACGTCGCCTTCGGACTGCGCGCCCAGAAGGCCCCCAAGGCCGGCATTCCGGCCCGGGTCGCCGAGGTGCTGGAGATGACCGGCATGGCGGCGTACGCCCGCCGCTACCCGCGCGAACTGTCGGGCGGCCAGCAGCAGCGCGTCGCCATCGCCCGGGCCCTCGCGATCCGCCCCGGCGTCCTGCTCCTCGACGAGCCGCTCTCCGCGCTCGACGCCCAGCTGCGCTCCGGGATGCTCGCCGAACTGGCCCGCCTGCACCGCGAACTGCCCGACGTGTCGATCCTCTACGTCACCCACGACCAGGTCGAGGCCCTCACCCTGGCCGACCGCATCGCGGTGATGGACCGCGCCCGCCTCCAGGACTGCGGCACCCCGCAGGAGCTGTACCGGCGCCCCCGCACCGAGTTCACGGCCTCCTTCGTGGGCAACGCCAACCTGCTGCCGGTACGGGTCGCCGAGGACGGAGTCCGGTTCGGGGACCAGGAGTTCACCCTGGACACAGAACGCGCCGCGCCCGGTTCTGCGGCCATCCTCTGCGTACGCCCCCACCTGCTCGCCCTGGGGGAGGGCCCCAACGCGCTGCGCGGCCGGATCGCCGAGGTGCAGTGGCGCGGCTCTACGCACCGGCTGTACGTCGACGTGGCCGGCCACCGGGTGAAGGCCGACGTCCCGGAGCTGCGGGAGACCCCGGCCCTGGGAGACGAGATCACCCTGCACTTCGCCCCAGAGGACGGGGTGCTGCTCGCGGCTGGGGGTCCCCCCAGCGGTAGCGGGGGGAGGGTGTCGGATGGCTGACACCTCGACCGGGCGGGCGGCGCGAGCGGTACGCGCGGCACGGCCAGTACGGACCGGCCCGCCGGCCTCGGTACCGGCGCAGCCCGGCCCCGGCCCCGGCCCCGCCGCCGGCGCACCCGCCCCGGCGAGCCGGAGCCTGCCGCGCTGGGTGTGGGCCGTACCGCCCGTGGCCGTGCTCGGGCTGGTCTTCCTCTACCCGCTGGGCCTGGTGGTCCAGCAGTCCGTCGCCCCCGAGACGGGGGGCCCGTTCAGCACGTACGGGCGGGTGCTCGGCTCGCCGGCCTTCCGCGAGGCGCTGGGCAACACCGTCACCCTGGCGCTCGGCGCCACCGCCGGATGCCTGGTGCTCGGCTTCGCGCTCGCCCTGGTCATCGCCTTCGTGCCGTTCCCCGGCGGCCGGGCGGTCGCCAAGTTCATCGACGTCTTCCTGTCCTTCCCGTCCTTCCTCATCACGCTCGCCCTGCTGTTCGTCTACGGCACGGTCGGGATGGCCAACGGGATGTGGACCGGCCTCACCGGGGCCGCCGAGGGCCCGTTCCGGTTCCTGGCCACTCCCTGGGGCGTGCTGCTCGCGGAGGTCACGTACTTCACGCCCTTCGTGATGCGCCCCCTGCTCGCCGCCTTCTCGCAGATCGACACCGCCCAGCTGGAGGTCGCCTCCAGCCTCGGCGCCCGGCCCGCCCGCGTGGTGCGCCGGGTGATCCTGCCCGAGTCCCTGCCCGCGCTCGCCGCCGGCGGCAGCCTCGTCCTGGTCATGTGCCTCAACGAGTTCGGCATCGTGCTCTTCACCGGCGCCAAGGGCGTCACCACCCTCCCGATGCTCGTCTACGGCAAGGCCATCCTCGAATCCGACTACACGGCCGCCTGCGTGGTCGCGGTCGTCAACATCGCGATCTCCGTCGGCCTCTACGGCCTCTACCGGGTGGTGAGCAAGCGTGCTGGTGCATAGCAAGGCCGGCCGCCGGGCCTCCTGGGCCGTCTTCGGCGTCCTCTTCCTGCCGCTCTTCGCGCTGCCGCTGCTCGTGGTGGTGGCCGCCTCGTTCGCCACCCACTGGTCCGGCGCCCTCCCGTCCGGACCCACCGCCGAGCACTACGCCTCGGCGGTGCGCGGCGAATCCCTCCAGGCGCTCGTCACCAGCCTGGTCACCGCCGTGGTCGCGAGCCTGCTGGCGCTGACCGTCGGGACCTGGGCCGCCCTGGCCGCCGACGTGCTGGGACGGCGCGGGCGGCGGCTGCTCGACGCGCTGTTCATGCTGCCCGTCGCGGTGCCCTCGGTGGTCGTCGGCCTCGCCGTGCTGGTCGCCTTCAGCCGGCCCCCGCTGCTCCTCAACGGCACCGGAACCATCGTGGTGCTGGCCCACACCATCCTGGTCACGGCCTTCGCGCACCAGTCCGTCTCCGCCGCGATACGCCGCCTCGACCCGGCGTACGAGCAGGCGGCGGCCAGTCTGGGCGCCCGGCCCTCCTACGTGCTGTGGCGGGTCAGGCTCCCGCTGCTGCTGCCCTCCCTGAACGCCGCCGCCGGCCTCTGCTTCGCCCTCTCCATGGGCGAGCTGAGCGCGACGATGATGCTCTACCCGCCGGACTGGGTGCCCCTGCCCGTCCGCATCTTCACCGCCACCGACCGCGGTTCGCTCTTCGGCGGCTCCGCAGTCGCCGTGGTCCTGATGGCCACCACCCTGCTCGTCCTGCTGGCCGTCTCCCGCGTCCGCACCAGGGCCTCGTACCGCTGAACCGCGCCGTTCCCCACCGCCGAGCCACGCCCCACCCCCCCCCGCACCCCTTCCCCGCACCGCCCGGCACCCCCTGCCTCCCGAGGAGATACGAACCCCATGTCCCGCCACCTGATGCGCGCCTGCGCCGCCGTCACCGGAAGCCTCGCCCTCGCCGCCGCCCTCACCGCCTGCGGCTCCTCCTCCGCCGACTCCGCCGACGGCGAGAAGGTCGTCACCGTCTACAGCGCCGACGGCCTCAAGGGCGAGAAGGGCGACGGCTGGTACGACAAGGTCTTCGCCGACTTCACGAAGAAGACCGGCATCGAGGTCAAGTACGTCGAGGGCGGCTCCGGCGAGATGGTCCAGCGCGCCGTCCGCGAGAAGACCAACACCCAGGCCGACGTGCTCGTCACCCTCCCGCCCTTCATCCAGCAGGCCGACGGGAAGGGCCTCCTCCAGGCCTACCAGCCCAAGGGGTCCGACCAGGTCAACGGCGCCGACAAGGCGGCCGACGGCAAGTGGACCTCCGTCGTGAACAACTACTTCGGCTTCGTCTACAACAAGAAGGAGCTCGCGCAGGCCCCCACGACCTGGGAGCAGCTGCTGGACGGCCGGTTCAAGGGCCGCCTCCAGTACTCCACCCCCGGCGTCGCGGGCGACGGCACCGCAGTCCTGATCAAGGCCATGCACGACTTCGGCGGACAGCAGCCGGCGCTGGACTACCTGAAGAAGCTCCAGGCCAACAACGTCGGCCCGTCGTCCTCCACCAGCAAGCTCGCGCCGAAGACCGACAAGGGCGAACTCCTGGTCGCCAACGGCGACGTGCAGATGAACTTCGCCCAGTCCAAGTCCATGCCGAACCTCGGCATCTGGTTCCCGGCCCGTGAGGGCGGCAAGCCCACCACGTTCGCCCTGCCCTACGCGGCCGGCCTGGTGGCGGGCGCCCCGCACACCGAGAACGGCAGGAAGCTGCTGGACTTCCTGCTCAGCGAGGAGGCCCAGAAGCTGGTCAGCGAGGTCGGCGGAGGCTTCCCGGCCCGTACGGACGTCAAGCCGACCGACGCCAACGCCGTCGAACTCACCAGGCTCATGGGCGGGGTCGAGGTGTTCGAGCCGGACTGGGCCGACATCGACGAGAACCTCACCGCGTACGTCGACGCGTGGAAGTCCGCGACCGGCTCCTGACGATTCACCGACCACACCCTCGGACCCCGTCCCACCCACCCCCGCACCGCGACCTGCTCCAGGAGGAGTACGTGCAGACCGTCCTGCCCGGACGCACCCTCGCCGTGGCCGCCACCGCCACCGCCCTGCTCGCCGCCGGCGTCTCCGCCCAGGCCGCCCCCGCCGCCGCGGAGGCCGCCAACACCGACAAGGTCCTCGTCATCGGCCTCGACGGCGTGGTCCTCGACCGCGTCAAGGCAGCCAACGCCCCCCGTCTCAAGGGCCTGATGAGCCAGGGCCTCACCGCCAAGAGCACCCTGTACGCAAGCCCGATGGCCGCCACCTCCTCGGGTCCCGGCTGGTCCACCATCGCCACCGGCGTCTGGCCCGACAAGCACGGCGTGAAGGACAACTCCTTCACCGGCAAGAACTACACCGCCTACCCGGACTTCCTGACCCGGGCCGAGAACACCAACCCGGCGCTCAACACCTACGCCGCGGCCGACTGGGAGCCCATCGCCTCCACCGACCAGAACGGCCCGATCTTCTCCGCCAAGGTCGACAAGCGCCTCAGCCTCAAGGGCGACCGCGACGGCTACCGCAACGAGGACCCGAAGATCGCCGCCGCGGCCGCCGCCGAACTGCGCGACGGCAACCCGGACGCCGCCTTCGTCTACCTCGGCGAGGTCGACGTGGCCGGCCACTCCCACGGCGCCGCCAGCCAGCAGTACCTCGACACGATCGCCCGGGTCGACGCCCTGGTCGGGCAGCTGCTCGACGCCGTCGCCGCGCGCCCGGCGTACGCCCAGGAGAACTGGAAGATCCTGGTCACCACCGACCACGGCCACACCGACGCGGGCGGCCACGGCGGTTCCACCATCCAGGAGCGCGGCACGTTCGTCATCGCCAAGGGCGCCGGGATCCCTGCCGGTTCGGTACGCGACGACGTACGCCTCGTCGACGTGGCCGCCATCGCGCTGGACCACGTCCACGCCGACACCTCCGCGGTCGACGGCCTCGCGCTGGGCGCCGCCGACGACGACGCCTTCGACACCGTCCGCCCGTCCCTGCGCACCCGGGTGGACGAGACCGGCATCGGCGCGACGGTGAAGGGCTTCACCCACACCCCGCCGGCCGGCTGGTCCGTCGACAACTCCCGGATGGGCGGCGGCGGCGTCACCGAGTGGGCCGGCTGGGCCTTCGCCACCGACGAGTTCTGGACCCAGGCGCAGCGCGACCAGTGGCGCGAGCTGAACGTCCGCTCCCGTGACGTCTTCGCCGTCGCCGACTCCGACGAGTGGGACGACAAGACCCACACCGGCTCCTTCGACTCCACGCTGGTCAGCCCCAAGTACGCGGTGACCGGCGGCACCACGCGCACCCTCCGCTACCGGACCCACTACCGGCACGAGTCCCCGCAGACCGCCCAGGTCCTCGTCTCGTACAACGGTGGCACGCCGACGGTCGTCAAGAGCCACACGGCCGACGCGGTCGCCAGGAACGAGGCCGTCACCCTCCAGGTCCCGGCCGGCGCGACCGACGTACAGGTCCGCTTCCGCTACACGGGCACCAACAACTGGTTCTGGACGGTCGACGACGTCACCCTGAACTGACCCCGGCGCACGCGCCGTCCCGGGCCGTGGACGTCACCGACGCCCACGGCCCGGCCCCGATAGGGTGGTACAGACCAGCGACCACCGAGGTCGGAGGCCACCGCAGAGCGGAGAACAGTCCCGTGCCAGAGCGCAAGCCGATCGAATCCTGGCTCACCGACATGGACGGGGTCCTCATCCACGAGGGCACCCCGATCCCCGGCGCCGACGCCTTCATCAAGCGGCTGCGCGAGTCCGGAAAGCCCTTCCTGGTCCTGACCAACAACTCCATCTACACCCCGCGTGACCTCCAGGCCCGCCTCCAGCGCATGGGCCTCGACGTGCCGGTCGAGAACATCTGGACCTCCGCCCTCGCCACCGCGAAGTTCCTCGACGACCAGCGCCCGCACGGCACCGCCTACGTCATCGGCGAGGCCGGCCTGACCACCGCGCTGCACGACATCGGCTACGTCCTCACCGACCACGACCCGGACTACGTGGTGCTGGGCGAGACCCGCACGTACTCGTTCGAGGCCATGACCAAGGCGGTCCGCCTGATCAACGCGGGCGCCCGGTTCATCTGCACCAACCCCGACGAGACCGGCCCCAGCACCGAGGGCCCGCTGCCCGCCACCGGCGCGGTCGCCGCACTGATCACCAAGGCCACCGGCAAGAAGCCGTACTTCGCCGGCAAGCCGAACCCGCTGATGATGCGCACCGGCCTGAACGCCATCGGCGCCCACTCCGAGACCAGCGCGATGATCGGCGACCGCATGGACACCGACGTCCTCGCCGGGCTGGAGGCCGGGATGAAGACCTTCCTGGTGCTGACCGGCCTGACCACGCCCGCGGACATCGACAAGTTCCCCTTCCGGCCGTCCAAGACGGTCGACTCGATCGCGGACCTGGTCGACCTGGTCTGAGGCGCCCGCCCTCCGGAGGCCGGCCGGGGCCGCCCGCTGCCCCCGGCTCCCGCCGCGTCCGCCACGGCTTCCTCCCTGGGGAGGTGCGGCCGCACCCGTACGGGTCAGCGACACGCCTCCCGGGATGCGTCGGCCGCCACGGCGCGTGAACCTGCCGGTACCAGGAGGTTCACGATGCGCACTGCTCTGCTCGCTCTCCGTGCCACCGGGGCGACCGCCGCCCTGCTGACCGTCTCCGTGGCGTCCGCCGCCTACGCACCGCTCGCCCAGGCCGGCGAGGAACGCGGCACGGTGTGGGCGACCCCGTCCACCGCCCACCCCGGCGCGCAGATCGAGCTGCGCGTCAACGGCTGCAACGGCACCACGGGTGCCGCCAAGTCGTCCGTCTTCGTCGCCGACGCGGAGCTGTCCGGCCGGGACGGCAAGGGCAAACCGCTGTACGGCGAGGCGATGATCAGCTCCCACGCCCAGCCGGGCTGGCACACCATCCGGGTGACCTGCGACGGCAAGGACGGCAAGGCCACCGGTTCCATCCAGATCGAGCACCGCGGCAACGACCACCAGCCGACCCACCACCCCTCGCCCGTCTGGCCCGTGCACGCGGGCGGCGGCGGCATGGCCACCGAGCTGGCCGCCAAGCGGGAGGACGCGGGCGACGGGCCGGGGATGCTGCACACCGCCATCGGTGCGGTGCTGGCCGGGGCCGCGACCATCGCCGTCGCGGGCCGGGCGCTGAAGCTGCGGCGCCGCCGCAGCGGGGACTGATGGCGGACGGCGACCGCCCCGCACCGGGCTCGCGGCTGCTGACCGGAGCCGCCTGGGCGGTGCTCGTGCTCGGCCTGTGGCTGTGGGGCCGGGAGATCACCGGCGTACCGCCGGGGCCGGGGCCGGGCACCGCCGGCTCCATGATCGTGCTGGGCCTGCCCGCCCCCCACGCGCCGCTGGCGGGTGCGCTTCCGCAGCGCGTCGACATGCCCTCCATAGGCATCCAGGCCCCGGTGGTCCCCCGGGGCCTGGACTCCGACGGCGGCATCGACCCGCCGCCGTACGACCAGCCCGGCACCGTGGGCTGGTACCGCAGCGGTACGCAGCCGGGCGCGCCGGGCGCGGCGCTGTTGGTGGGGCACGTGGACACGCGGTCGAAGCCGGCCGTGTTCTACGGGCTCAGCTCCGCGCGGCAGGGTGACAAGGTGCGGATCGTGCGGGCCGACGGGGTGGTCGCCGAGTTCACCGTCGAGGACGTGCAGGTCTACGAGCGCGACCGGTTCGACGCGCACAAGGTGTACGGGCCGCGGGTGCGCGGGCGCGCCGAGCTGCGGCTGGTGACGTGCGGGGGTACGTACGACCGGGTGGCGAAGCAGTACACGGCGAACGTGGTGGTGTCGGCGTACCTGACGGACACGGTCAAGAGCGCGAAGGGCACGGCGGGCGCTGCGGGCACGACGGGGACGGCGGGTGCGAAGGAGGCGGCTGACAGCCGGCTGAAGGCGGCTCCGGTGCTCACCGGGCCCGGCCGAGAGCCCGCTCCCCGGGACCTCGGGCCGGGCCGGTCCTCGACCGCGGGCGCGCCCGGACTGCGGGAGAAGCCCGGGGGCCGTACACGGGAGGCCTGACGTCACTGTAGAGCCAATATGACAATACGAAGAAGCCCCCCGCTGCTGCGAGGGGCTTCTTCCGTCGGTGCGCCGCCAGGGACTCGAACCCCGGACCCGCTGATTAAGAGTCAGCTGCTCTAACCAACTGAGCTAGCGGCGCCTGCTGACAGAGAAAACTCTACCCCACCTCCAAGGGTGCTCGTGACCAGCCACGCCCGGCTTGTCCGATTAACCCATATTCGTCGGTTTCTCTGTGCACTATATGTCTGGCCGAAGTAGGACCTGACGCCTCGACAGGTACGAGCTGACCCCAGGGGAGTGGACGGAACCGCATGACGATGCAGATGCCGACGCCGGAGTTCGAGGAGTACGAGCCCGCGACCGACTGTCCCTGTGCCGGCTGCGCCGCGCAGCGCGCCGAAGCCCGCACCCTGGCCCTCAGGGACGGGGGCCACCCGGGTGCGCAGGGCGCACGGCGCGCGCTGGTGATGGTCACGGCGGCGGGCGTGGTGCTGGGCGGGGGAGGCGCTGCCGTCGCCGTGGCCCCCGGGGCGGCGGGCCGGGCCGCGCCCACCGTCGGCGAGGGCGAGGGCACCCCGCAGGGTTCTCCGGCGCCGCTCTACGGTCCGGACGCGGTGGTCCTGGCCGCGACGCCGGCCGAGAGGAAGACCGACCGGGCGACGATCATCAACCGCGCGAAGCTGTGGCTGGACTCGAAGGTCCCGTACAGCATGTCCAAGTACTGGGGCGACGGGTACCGGCAGGACTGCTCGGGCTTCGTCTCGATGGCGTGGAACCTCGGGTCGAACGAGTGGACCGGCAGCCTGGACAAGTTCGCCACCCGGATCACCAAGGACGAGCTGCTGCCCGGCGACATACTGCTCTTCCACAATCCGGCCGACCCGACCTCCGGCTCGCACGTCACGATCTTCGGCGGCTGGACGGACCACACGAAGACCCAGTACCGGGCGTACGAGCAGACCCGCCCGCACACGCGCACGCAGTCGACGCCGTACGGGTACTGGAACAACGCCACGAAGTACCTGCCGTACCGGTACAACGGCGTGACCGGCGGGGTGGACCCGGACAAGCCGGACCCCGGGAACCCGGGGCCGGGCGGCTCCGCCGCGTACCCGGGGCGGAGCGCCTTCGGGCCGGGCGCGAACAACGCGCACGTGACGCGGCTCGGCAGGCTGCTGGTCCAGCGGGGCGGGGCGCGCTTCTACCGCGAGGGGCCGGGACCGCGCTGGGGCGAGGCCGACCGGCTGGCGACCCGGGCCTTCCAGCGGGCGCAGGGGTGGAAGGGCAGTGAGGCGGACGGCTTCCCGGGCCCGCACACCTGGCAACTGCTGGTGCAGGGCAAGGGCAAGGACATCGGGGGCGGCGGCGGTACGGGCGGCGGGGGCGGTACGGGTGCCGGTGGCGGCACCGGTGCCGGGGGCGGGAGCACGACCAAGGCGCCGCCGTACCCGGGCCGCGGCGTCTTCCGGCCGGGCCGGTCCTCACCGGCCGTCACGGCCCTCGGCCGGCAGCTCGTGAAGAAGGGCTTCGGCAAGCACTACACGTCCGGCCCCGGCCCGAGCTGGGACGAGGCGGACCGCCGCAACGTCGAGGCCTTCCAGCGCGCCCAGGGCTGGCGGGGCGCGGCGGCGGACGGCTACCCCGGCCCGGAAACCTGGCGACGGCTCTTCGCATGACGGAGGCAGGCATGTACCCCTCGCACACGACATCGACGACGGGAGACGCGACCCTCGCCGGGGCGCCCCGAACCCCGTCCACCCCCGCCGCGGCCCCGCCGGCAGCGGGGGACCCCCCGGCCGCCGCGCTGCCGGGCACGCCATCTGCCGTGGCCGGCGTGGTGCCGGGCGCGTCTTCTGCTCCGGGCACGGCCGTGCCGGCTCCCGTCCCGGCCGCTGTGGTTCCGGGCCCGTCCTCCGCCCAGGCCGCCGCCGCGCCGGGCGTCCGTTCCATCCCGTCCGCTGCCGTGCCGGGCGCGGTTCCGGCCCCCGTGGCGGCCACACCGGGTGTGGCTTCTGCGGCCGCCGCGCCGGTCGCGGGCTCCGTGACGGGCCGATCGGACCGGGCTGCGGCTGCCGCCACGCGGGGCGTGCCGTCCTCCGCGAGCACGGCCGTGCCGGCGGCGGCTTCGGCACCGGTGCCGGCCACTCCGGGCGGGGCTGCGGCACCGGTGCCGGCCACTCCGGGCGCGGCTGCGGCCCCGGTGCCGGCCACCGCCGTACCGGGCAAGGCCTCGGCCGTCGCCCCGGGCGCGGCCTCCGCCGCCGCAACGGTTCCGGCCTCGGCCGCCGGGCCGGGCGGCGCGCCGGCCGGCCCGAGTGCCACCGGCCGCCCGGCCAGGCGCTCTGCCTGGGGGCTGCTGCCGGAGTCGTCCGCGAGCGCGTCGTCCCCACCGGATGCCGCGGTGAGGTCTGCCCGTACGGAGCCAGGCGCGGCGGCCGCAGCGGCCCCGGCATCCGGCGCACCGGCCCATGCGGGACGGGCTGCGGCCGGGGTGGTCATGGCGGGGTCGGAGCGGTCCGCGCTCCAGGGGGCCGGGGAACCGGCTGCCGGGGGCCGGGGGGCTTCCGCGGCAGCGAACGCTGCTTCGGAGGGACCGGTCCCGGCGGGCTCGGCCTCGGGCCGGTCGCCCGCAGGGACGGCGGCTTCGGACGGGTCCGCCGCCGGAGCGGCATCGGGGAAGCCGGCTGTTGAAGGCCCGGCAACCGCTCGGCCTGCACCGGCGGCCCCGGCTGCGGCCGGTTCGGCCGGTGGCGCGCCCGCCACCGCCGACCGGACGCGGCGCGGGGCTGAGCGGTCGGCGTGGGGCCTCATGCCGGTGAACCCGGCCGACGCGCCGTCGGCGGAGGACGCGTCTGGGAAGACCGACGGGACCGCCGCGACCGCCGAGGAATGGGAGGCGTACACCGACGAGGTCCTCCGCCTCGTGGCGCCCGAAGAGCCGGCACGCCCCGCGGGGAGGCCGACCGGCACGCCCCGGGCGGCCGGATCGCTCACTCCGGCTGCCGAACGGCCCGCCGAGTACCCGCAGGTGGCCCCGCCCCGGTCGGCTGACGCCGTCGCGGGCGCCCCGCGCCAGAACACCGAGCCCGTTCCGGACCGGGCGCCGCACCCCCGGGCCACGACCGAGACCCGGAAGGTGCGGGGCGCGTCCGGCGCAGCAGATGCCCCTGCGGCAGCTGGGCACGAAGCCGACTCCCCGGCACCCGGGGCTGCCGCGGACCAGGGCCCGGCGGCAGCCGGCCCGGCCGCTGCCAACTCCCAGTCGGGGGCAGGGGTGGCCGGTCGGTCCGGTGGCCACGTGCCGGCACCGGGCGACGGTCGTGACCAGGACGCGGGCGGGGCCTCCGGAACCGGGGCCCACGCGGCGAGCCCGGCCGTCGGCCGGGGCGCGGTCGGGGGCGGCGATCCTCTGGCCGCAGGCCGGGATGAGGAGCGGTTCGGGGATGCGTCCCACGAAGCGCGCCCCGCTGCCGGCCAGGGCGCTCTGCACGAGGGCTTCGCCGAGGGCCGGGAAGAACTCTCCGCTCACAGGCGGACGGAGCGCACCGAGGTGAACACCCCCTCGGCGCCGGGCGGCGCAACCGCGCTCGGCGCGCCTGCCGGCGTGTCCGCGCCTGGCGAGACAGCGCTCGGCGCGTCCGCAGCCGGGTCCGCACCCGGGGAGACAGCGCTCGGCGCGTCCGCAGCCGGGTCCGCACCCGGGGAGACCGCGCTCGGCGCGCCTGCCGGCGTGTCCGCACCCGGGGAGACCGCGCTCGGCGCGTCCGCAGCCGGGTCCGCACCCGGGGAGACCGCCCTAGGCGCGTCCGCCACCGCGTCCGCACCCGGCGAGACCGCCACCGCGTCCGCACCCGGCGAGACTGCCGACGGCGGGCGGACCCCGGCCCCGCGTGCCGGCGCCGCCCTGCTCGGCGACCCCCATGCGCCGGCCGTCCGTCACCCCTCCGCCGAACAGCGCGCCGCGGAAGCGGACATGACGGGGTGCACGCCCTCCCGCGATGTCCGTACCGGGCACGGTGAGGGTCTCGTGGGCTCTGCCGCCGACGAGTCCGACGCCGTCCGGACCGCCGGGTTCCCGGCTGACGGCGAGCCCGGCGTCCAGGCCCCTCGCACATGGGCCGCGCCCAAGCCGTCCTCCGCCCTGCCCGCGCCGACCGACGTCATCCGGACCGCCGAGTCCGGGGCTCCCGGCGACCCCGGTACCCCGGCCCCGCACGCCGACACCGTGCGTCCGCAGGCTCCTTCCCCGTCCGCACCGGCGGAGGTCGTCCGTACCGCGGCGCCGTCCTCAGCCCACCGTGACGCCCCCACCGCCCGGCCCGCAGGTCGTGCGGAGGCGGCTGCCGACCCGGCCGTGTCCGGCGCGCACGCTCAGGCCCAGGACGAGGTCCGTGCCGGGCACGCAGCGGCGGCAGTTGGCGGCTCCCGTGCCGAGACGGCAGCCACGGCCGCCCACCCCGAGGCACGCACAGGAGCGGTCGCCGGGGCTCGCCCCGAGGACCCCAGGCCGGTGGCCACCGGCACTCGCTCCGAAGAGCCTGCGGCCGCGACCCGCGTCGGCGAGGCCGCTGCTGCGGCCACCCCCGCCGCACCCGAACGCGCTGCCGCTGAGCCGTGTGCGGAACGTCTCGGAGCGCGGCCCGCCGGGGCGGCAGCGGAAGCCGCCGCCGAAGGGCACGCGCAGGCTCGGCGCCGCCCGACGGCGGTCGGCGGCACGCCGGCCGAGGGGGCGGCTACGGCGCCCCGCTCCGCTCGCCCCGAGGCTCTCGCCAAGCCGACCAACGGCCCCGGCACCGGAGGGCTGTCGGCGGGGGCCCGCGTCGGCGGACTCGCTGCCGCGGCCTCCGCATTCGCGGCAGCCGAGAGGGCCGCGACGCCGGCCGCCGGTTCCCGGGCCGTAGCGGGGGCTCCCGCTGAGACGCACGGCCGGGCCTCGGACGAGGTCCGTGCCGGGCGTCGGACGGCGGCGGTCGAGCCCCACCTCGCGGGGCCCGCATGGGGCGCCCGTGCGGAACGGGCCGAGGGCCTCGCGACGGTGGCCGCCGAGGGGCCTCCGGCGGAGGCCCGCTCCGTCGGGGGCGGTACGGAGAGCACTCCCGAGGCAGCCCTCGGTGCGGCGGTGGCCGTCGGCCTCCCCGGCGGCCAGGTCCGCGCCGGCGGAGGTGCGGGCGGCCAAGGGCATGGGGCGGCCGCGCCGGTGGCCGATGACGACACCCAGGACCTCCCGCGGGTCGGGGCCGGCGTGCCCGGGCCCGGGATCGCTTCCGGGCGCCACCTCATCGGGAGCCCCGGGGCCACCGCCATCCCGGTGCACCTGTTGTTCCGGGACCAGGGTGCGGGGGCGGGCTCGGTTCCGGGCCCGGTCGTCGGTGCCGGGCCGGTGGCCGGCGGGGCCGCCCGCCGTAGCGGTGGGGCGCTCGACGCCCGTACCGCCGCCGACACCGGTACGGCTCCCGGCACCCGTACCGCCCCTGGGGCCCGTACCGCCCCCGCCACCCGGGCTCCCGCCCCCGCCCCCAGGCACGGTTCGCCCACCCGGCCGCCCGTGCCGCCCCGGACCGCGCCCCCCGCGGATCCCGCGCTCAGCGAGCGGCGGGGGCCCGCCGTGCCCGGGTGGGCCGGGGTGCTGGCCGGGGTCGGCGCCGCGGCCGGCGCCGCGCTGGTCGGGGTGCGGGCCGGTCTCGTGCCGGGGCGGGTCGCCGACGCCCTCGGGGTCGCCGCGGGCGCCGCGCCCACCCGGTACCACTGGGCCGCCCTCGCGGCCCTCGGCGTCGTGGCCCTCGTCGCCCTCGGCGGGCTCGGCCGCGGCCGGGCCGGCCACGCCTGGGTGCTCACCCTCTTCGGCAGCTACCGCGGTACGGTCCGCCGGACCGGCCTCGTCTGGGTCAGCCCCATGCTGCTGCGCCGCCGGGTCGACGTACGCCTCCGGCACTGGCGCAGCGAGCCGATGCCCGCGGTCGACGCGGGCGGCCTAGCCCTCCGGGTCGTCGTCCACGTCGTCTGGCGCGTCAAGGACACCGCCCGCGCCGCGCTCGCCGTCGAGGACCACACCGACTACCTCGCCGAGCAGGTCGAGTCCGCCATGGCCCGCGTGCTCTCCCGGCTCCCGGCCGACGCCTTCCACGAGGACGCCCCGACCCTCCGCGACGCCGAGGCCGTCGGGGACGCGCTCACCCGGATGCTGGCGGCCGACACCGAGGTGGCGGGCATCGAGGTGTACTCCGCCCAGCCCACCCGCATCGAGTACGCCCCCGAGGTCGCCGCGGCCATGCGGCGCCGCCGGGTGGCCGCCATCGACGCCAAGCACCGGGACGCCGTGCTCAACTCCGTCGTCGACGCGGTCGACGACACCGTCAACCGCCTGACGTCCCGCGGTCTGGTCGAACTCGACGACTACGAGCGCAAGGCCCTGGTGAAGGACCTGACCGTCGCCTTCTACACCGGGCGCCAGGACTAGGCCCACGGCCCGCCGGAAACGGAAGCGGGAACGGAACGGCCGACGCGCACCCCGCGCGTCGGCCGTTCCGTCGTCCGGGGACGGCCGCACCACCGGAGGGCACCCACCCCGCCGCCCGGTCCGTCCTCCTTCACCCATTGGTCTGGACATGGCCAATTGCCGTCAATAGTCTGGGACTTGGTCTAGACCTGAATTCCCGCGTGCGCACGCCCCAGGAACTCCCCCCACGTCCAAGGAGCATCATGCGTCGCTTCGCCCTGCCCACCCCCACCCGCAGACGCCTCACCGCAGCCGCCCTCGGCGTCGCCCTCATCGGCGGGTTCTCCGCGCTCAGCGCCCCCGCCGCCACCAGCCACGGCTACACCGACCAGCCCATCAGCCGCCAGAAGCTCTGCGCCAACAAGGTCGTCCCCGACTGCGGCCCCATCCAGTGGGAGCCCCAGTCCGTCGAGGGCCCCAAGGGCTTCCCGGCGGCCGGTCCCGCGGACGGCCGCATATGTTCGGCGAACCACGCCGAGTTCGCCCAGCTCGACGACCCGCGCGGCGGCAACTGGCCCGCCACCCAGGTGTTCGGCGGCCAGGCCTTCAACTTCCGCTGGCAGTTCACGGCCCCGCACGCCACCACCGACTTCAAGTACTACATCACCCGCAACGGCTGGGACTGGAGCAAGCCCCTCACCCGGGCCGCGCTCGACCCCCAGCCCTTCATGACCGTCAGCTACAACGGCACCCGCCCGCCGTACACCGTCGTCCACCCCGGCACCATGCCCAGCGGCAAGACCGGCAGGCACATGATCCTCGCGGTGTGGACCATCCACGACACCGTGAACGCCTTCTACTCCTGCTCGGACGTCCAGTTCTGAGGCATTCAGTTCTGACGTGACGTCAGTTACCGTGCGGCGGCATGGGGACTGGGACACCGGAAAACCGCTCGGGGCGGCCCGCGGCACCCGCGACGGTCGCGGAGCTCGTCCAGCGCCAGTGGGGCGACCACCGCACCGGGCTGGGTGAGGCGGACACCCGCCTCACCCACCACGAGGTGGCCCGGGCCGCCGCCGCCCGCGCCGCGCTGCTGGTCGACCTCCTGCCGCGCGGCGCGGAACCGCACGTCGGGGTGCTCCTGGAGAACACCCCGGAGTTCCCGCTGTGGCTGAGCGCGGCGGCCCTCGCCGGGGCCGCCGTCGCCGGCATCAACCCCACCCGGCGGGGCGCCGAGCTGGGCCGCGACATCGTCCACACCGACTGCCGGCTGCTGGTCACCGAGCGGGCCCTGCTGCCCCTGCTCGACGGCCTCGACCTGCCCGGCGTACGGATCCTGGTGACCGACACCGACGCGTACGCCGCGCTCCTCGCCCCGTACGCCGGCGCCGGGCCCGGCGAGGCCGTGCTCCGGCGCGGTGGCCCCGGGCCCGCCGACCGCTTCCTCCTCTACTTCACCTCCGGCTCCACCGGCGCGCCCAAGGCCGCCCTCTGCACCCAGGGCAGGCTCGCCGCGGCGGGCGCGTCCCTGGCGCAGCAGTTCGGCGTCACGCCCGACGACGTCCACTACGTCTGCATGCCGATGTTCCACGGCAACGCGGTGATCGCCGACTGGGCGCCCGCCCTGGTGGCCGGGGCCTCCGTCGCGCTGCGCCGCCGCTTCTCCGCGTCCGCCTTCCTGGACGACGTACGCCGTCACGGCGCGACCTACTTCACGTACGTCGGCCGTGCCGTCCAGTACCTGCTGGCCACCCCGCCCCGTCCCGACGACCGCGACCACGCCCTCCGCCTCGGTTTCGGCACGGAGGCGGGCGCGGTGGACGCGGCGCGCTTCGCCGAGCGGTTCGGGGTCCGGCTCGTCGAGGGGTACGGGTCCTCCGAGGGCGGCGCCGCGATCCAGCGCACCCCCGACACGCCTCCGGGGGCCATCGGGCGCGCCGCGCCCCCCGACGACCTGGCGGTGGTGGACCCGGAGACCCTGGAGGAGCGGCCGCGCGCGCGGCGCGGCCCGGACGGGACGCTGCGGGGGGTGGACGGGGCGATCGGGGAGCTGGTGAACCGGGGCCCGAACCCCTTCGAGGGCTACTGGCGCAACCCGGCGGCCGAGGCGGACCGCAGGCGCGGCGGCTGGTACTGGACGGGCGACCTCTTCTACCGCGACGAGGCCGGCTTCCTCTACTTCGCCGGGCGCACCGACGACCGGCTGCGCGTGGACAGCGAGAACCTGGCCGCCGCGATGATCGAGAACATCCTGGCCCGCTGGGAGGACGCGGCGGGCGTGGCCGTGTACGCGGTGCCGGACCCGGTGGCCGGCGACCAGGTGATGGCCGCCCTCGCCCTGAGGGAGGGCGCCGCCTTCTCGCCCGAGGCCTTCGCCGCCTTCCTGGCCGCGCAGCCGGACCTCGGCACCAAGATGGCCCCCCGCTTCGTCCGGGTGGTCCCTGTGATGCCGGTCACCGCCACGAACAAGGTGCACCGGGTGGCGCTGCGCCGCGAGGGCTTCCGGTGCGGTGATCCCGTGTGGTGGCGCCCGGGCGCGGGCCCCGGATTCCGGCCCCTGGCGGGCCCCGGCCTGGCCGGGCTGCTGGCGCGGTACGAGGCCCAGTCCCGGGCCCACCTGCTGGGCTGAGCCGCCCCCACCTGCGGGGCAGGGCCGGGGGGTGGTCACGAGCACCCCCCGGGACCGGGTAGTATTTTCTCTGTCAGCAGGCGCCGCTAGCTCAGTTGGTTAGAGCAGCTGACTCTTAATCAGCGGGTCCGGGGTTCGAGTCCCTGGCGGCGCACCTGATCTTCGGGCGGTTTCCGGTTCACCGGGAACCGCCCGAAGTGCTTTCCCCGGTGCTTTCCCCCCAGGGGGACGGGCCTGGGGTCGCGTGCCCCCGCCCGTCGCGGGGGCACGGCCCTCAGATCGTCAGCGACAGCAGTAGCGGGGCCGCCCTCCGGTTGAGCGTGTCCGCGGCCGCCCGCAGCCGGTGCGCGTGCTCGACCGGCATCGACAGCGCCAGGCAGCCCACCGCCGCACCCGCGGTGATCGGCACCGCCGCGCACACGGTCCCCACGGCGTACTCCTGGAGGTCCAGGGTCGGGACCGTGGCCGGCTGGGCGTCCAGCTTCGAGAACAGGACCCGCTCGTTCGTGATCGTCCGGGAGGTCAGCCTGGCGATCTTGTGGCGGGACAGGTGGTCACGGCGGCCGTTGAGGTCGAGCTGGGTCAGCAGGCACTTGCCGACCGCGCTGGCGTGGGCGGCGGAGCGGAAGTCGACCCACTCGTGCACCTTGGGCGTGCGCGGGCTGTCCGCGAACTGCGTGATCTTCACCTCGCCGTCGACGTACCGGCTGATGTAGACGGCCGCACCGACCGTGTCGCGGAGTTCGTCGAGGCTCTCCTGGAGCTTGGCCTGGAGCGCCTGCTGCCGGTCCACCCCCGAGCCGAGGAGCACCAGTGAATCCCCTATGGCGTACGCGCCGTCCGACACCTGCACCACGTACCCCTCGCGGCGCAGCATGAGCAGCATGGGGACGAGGTGCACCGAGGGCAGGCCGGTCTCGCGGGTGATCTGGGTGTCGGTCACACCCCCGGTGTGCCGCGAGATCGTTTCGAGTACGCGCAGGGCGTACTGCACCGAGTGGAACGGCGCGGTCGGCTCGGGCTTCAGCGCCACGGTTTCCCCCTAGCAGGTTGTTACCGCTTGCGCTTACCACGATAGCCACCAAGAGGCCCACGTGGAGCGTCTGTTGAACAGATTGATGGCTCAATCGGGGCGCCCCACAGGGACCTATATCGCTGGCATATGCCAAGGTCATGGGCCCGGGCCGTCAACATCGGGAATGTCCGCCGACCGGTCCCTGTTCGACCTCTTCGTACAGTTTCGATCACCGGACGAGAACCGCACGGAAGTGGCGGGAGAGGCGGGCGAGGGCGGTATGCAAGACGCCATCCGAGGGACAGCGCAGGGCACGGCTCCGGTCCCGTTGTCGGTACTGGACCTCGTCACCGTCGGTGCCGGATCCACGGCGGCGGAGTCGCTGCGGACTAGCGTCGCGATCTCCCGGCTGGCCGAGGCCCGCGGCTACCACCGGCACTGGGTGGCGGAGCACCACTCGATGCCCGGGGTCGCCAGCTCCTCGCCGGCGGTGATCCTCGCGCACCTGGCCGCCCACACCTCCCGCATCCGCCTCGGCTCGGGCGGCGTGATGCTCCCCAACCACGCGCCGCTGACGGTCGCCGAGCAGTTCGGCACCCTGGAGGCCCTCGCGCCCGGCCGCGTGGACCTGGGGCTCGGCCGCGCGCCGGGCACGGACGGGCACACCGCCCGGGCGCTGCGCGGGCCCGGCCGGACGGACGACGCCGCGGAGGAGTTCCCACGGGCCCTGGCCGAGCTGGTCGGGTTCCTCGACGACGACTTCCCCGACGGACACCCGTACGCCCGCGTGCACGCCGTGCCCGGCCCGGTGCAGGGCCCGGCCGGGCGGCCGCCGGTGTGGCTGCTCGGCTCCTCCGGGTTCAGTGCCCGGCTGGCCGGCGAGCTGGGCCTGCCGTTCGCCTTCGCCCACCACTTCTCGGCGGCCAACACGCTCCCGGCCCTCGACCTCTACCGCGAGTCGTTCCGCCCGTCCGCCGTGCTGGACCGGCCGTACGCGCTGATCGGGGTGGCCGCGCTGGCCGCCGACGACGAGCGCGAGGCCCGCCGCCAGGTGCGCGCGGCCGCGCTGTCGATGCTGAGGCTGCGCACGGGGCGGCCCGGGCTGGTGCCGACGCCGGAGGAGGCCGAGTCGTACCCGTACTCGGCGGCCGAGCGCGAGTTCCTCGACGGCTGGCTGCGCAACGTCGTCCACGGCACCGCCGACGAGGTGCGCGCGGGGCTGGACGCGCTGGCCGCGCGGACGGGCGCGGACGAGCTGATGCTGACCTCCAACGCCCATGCGGGGGAGGCCAGAAAGCGCTCCTACGAGCTCGTCGCAGATGCGTACGGGCTCCCCGGAGGCGCGTCCTGAGCTGACGTACGGCGTGCGAACGGGGATTGGCTGGTTTGTTGCCGAAACCTTGCGCGCGCAACATTCAAGGGAGCCTTAAACCGCTCGTCACCCGGGGTGGCGAGCGGTTTTTTGTACGCGATCAAGGGCCTGACCAGAGGTTTTGCCTCGCGAGTGGTCTAGTCCTTGTTTGGTCCAAACCATTGACTCGGCCACGGAGCGACGGCTATCACTTCACCCAGCGCGCACCTCCCGTCTCCCTCCCACCTCCCCGGGGGCTGTTCATGCACATCCGTAAACCGCTTCTCGCGGCCATCTCCACCGCGGCCCTGGCCGCCGGCGCCCTGGCCGGTTTCGCCGGGCTCGGCACCGCCCAGGCCGCGGACGCCACCCCCAGCACCGGCGGCGTGAAGATCGCGTACTACGACCAGTGGAGCGTGTACGGCAACGCCTTCTACCCCAAGCACCTCGACACCCGGGGCATCGCGGGCAAGCTGGACGTCATCAACTACTCGTTCGGCAACATCCACCCCACCAACCTCACCTGCTTCGAGGCCAACAAGGCGGCGGGCGACGACAACAACCCCAACGCCGGTGACGGCGCGGGCGACTCGTACGCCGACTACCAGAAGTCCTTCAGCGCCGCGGACAGCGTCGACGGCGTCGCGGACAAGTGGGACCAGCCGATCGTGGGCGTCTTCAACCAGTTCAAGGAACTGAAGGCGAAGTACCCGCACCTGAAGATCAACATCTCGCTCGGCGGCTGGACCTACTCCAAGTACTTCCACGACGCCGCGCTCACCGACGCGAGCCGCAAGAAGTTCGTCAGCTCCTGCATCGACCAGTACATCAAGGGCAACCTGCCGGTCGAGGGCGGCTACGGCGGCCCCGGCACCGCGGCCGGCGTCTTCGACGGCATCGACATCGACTGGGAGTACCCCGGCTCCTCCGGTGGCCACCTGGGCAACCACTACGGCCCCGAGGACAAGCAGAACTTCACGCTGCTGCTCAAGGAGTTCCGCACCCAGCTCGACGCCCACGGCGCGGCCAACGGCGGCAAGAAGTACATGCTGACCGCCGCCCTCCCGGCCGGCCAGGACAAGATCAAGTACATCGAGACGGACAAGATCGGCGCGTACCTCGACTACGCGAACATCATGACGTACGACATGCACGGCGCCTGGGACGGCGACGGGCCGACCTACCACCAGTCCCCGCTCTACTCGGGTGCCAACGACCCGACCGACCCGATCGCGCCGGGCACCGAGAAGTACAGCATCGACAACGCGATCGACTCCTGGATCGACGGCAACGCCGCCTACGGCATCGCCGGCGGCTTCCCGGCGAACAAGCTGACCCTGGGCTACGAGTTCTACTACCGCGGCTGGAAGGGCGTCCCCGCGGGCGCCAACAACGGCCTCGCGCAGCCCGCGACCGGCGCCTCCGGCGTCCGCCCGGTCAGCCAGCAGGCCGGCATCGCCCACTACAAGGAGCTGGGCGGCATCGTGGACAACGCCGCCACCACCTTCTGGGACGACCAGGCCAAGGCCTCGTACTTCTACAAGGACGGCGAGTGGTTCACCGGCCTGAACCAGAAGTCGATCCAGGCCCGGGCCGACTACGCCCACCAGCGCGGCCTGGCCGGAGCGATGATGTACTCGCTGCTCGGCCTGGACGAGAACACCACCCTGCTCAACCAGATCGTCGCGGCCGTCGGCAGCTCCCCGAGCACCCCGCCCACCACGCCGCCGACCACGCCCCCGACCACCCCGCCCACGACGCCCCCGACGACCCCGCCGACCACGCCGCCCACCACGGGCTGCACGGCTCCCGCGTACGTCGCCGGCACCGTCTACACCGGCGGCCAGCAGGTCTCCCACAAGGGCCGCAACTGGAAGGCCAAGTGGTGGACGCAGAACGAGGAGCCCGGCACCACCGGTGAGTGGGGCGTCTGGCAGGACCTCGGCGCCTGCTGATCCCCCCACCTCGCGCCGAGCGACGGAGCGCCCCGACCCCTCACACCCGGGGGGACGGGGCGCTCCCGTACGTGCCGGCCGGGGCACCGCCGTACGCGGCCCGGCCGATCATCTCCGCGATCCGCTCGGGCCCCACGGCCCGCGAGTACAGCCAGCCCTGCCCGGTGTCGCAGCCGACCCGGCGCAGCCGCGCCGCCTGGCCCGCCGTCTCCACGCACTCGGCCGTCACCGTCAGCCCGAGCCGGTGCGCGAGCTGGACCAGGGCCTCCACGATCGTCTCGTCGGCCGGGTTGGGGTGGGCGCCCTCCTCGTAGCGGAAGCCGCGCACGAAGGAGCCGTCGAGCTTGAGCACCGAGACGGGCAGCCGGCTCAGGTAGGCGAGGTTCGAGTAGCCGGTGCCGAAGTCGTCGATGGCGATCCGCACGCCCATGTCGCTGAGCGCCTGGAGCGCCTGGAGCGGACGGCCCGCCGAGCCCATCACCGCGGACTCGGTCAGCTCCAGCTGGAGCAGCTCGGGCGCGAGCCCGGTCTCGGCGAGGATCTCCGCCACGTCGCCCACCAGGTCGGAGTCCCAGACCTGGCGCACCGCGACGTTCACCGACACGAACACCGGCTCGTCGGACGGGTGGTCGAGCTGCCAGCGGCGGGCCTGCCGGCAGGCGGTGCGCAGCACCCACTGCCCCAACTGCACGATGGAGCCGTCCTCTTCCGCAATTCCGATGAACCGATTCGGCGTCAGCGTGCCGAACTGCGGGTGGTTCCATCGGGCGAGCGCCTCGACGCCGCGCACCGCCCCGCTCTCCAGGTCCACCAGCGGCTGGTACTCCAGCGTGAACTCGCCGCGCTCCACCGCGGGACGGAGGGTGCTGGACAGTGCCTGCCGGGTCATCCGGTGGGCGTTGCGCTCGGGGTCGAAGAGGGTCCAGCGGGCCTTGCCGTCCGCCTTCGCCCAGTACAGCGTGGTGTCGGCGGCCTGCATCAGCCCGGTCGCCGAGGTCCCGGCGCAGGTCCGCTCGACGACGCCGATCGACGCGGAGACCGAGAGCCGCTGGCCGGCCAGGTCGAAGGGCTCCTGGAGGGCCGCCAGCACCGACTTGGCCAGGTCGGCCAGTTGCTCGGTGCCGGTGGAGTCCTCCACGAGCAGGGCGAACTCGTCGCCGCCGAGCCGCGCCACCAGGTGCCCGCCCGGCCTCCCGTACCCGACCTGGTCCGCGCAGTGCGTCAGGCGGGCCGCCACGGCGGTCAGCAGGCGGTCGCCGACGCGGTGGCCCAGGGTGTCGTTGACCGCCTTGAAGCCGTCCAGGTCGAGGTAGCAGAGCCCGATCCGGCCCGTGCCGCCCCGGTCGTACGAGGAGGCCTCCAGGGCCGCGGAGAGCCGCTCGAAGAACAGCGCCCGGTTGGGCAGCCGGGTGACCGGGTCGTGCATCTGGAGGTGGCGCAGCCGGGCCTGGAGGTCCCGCCGGTCGCTGATGTCGGCCACCGACAGCAGGACGTCGGGCGTGCCGGGCACCGGGCCGAGGGTGACCTCGGTCCACAGCGAGTGCCCGTCGGGGTGCTTCAGCCGGCGGGTGCAGCGCAGCTTGGCCTGCCGCCCGCGGAGCACCTCCAGGTACGCCTGCCAGGTACGGGCCTCGGCCGCGAGGTCGACCAGCTCCGCGGCGGACTGCTCGACCAGGGAGTGCGTCTCGGTGCCGAGCAGTTGGGCCAGGGCGTGGTTGGCGGCCACCACCTGGCCGTCCCGGTCGACCACCGCCATCGGCAGGTGGGCCGCGTTGAACGCTGCCCGGTAGTCGCGCAGTTCGGCAGCGGACCGGCCGACGGGATGACGTTGCGTAGTCGTTGGCCGGAGGCTGTCGGCCGCTGAGCCGGGTCCTTCTGGGGTTCCGCTCACCGTTCGCTCCCGCAGTGCAGTTGTCTCGGCAGTTGTCTCGGCAGGTCGGTCAGGAACCGCCGGCCGGATGAGGGGAGACCGCCCGGAGGCCGTGTCCGCGCAGGAAAGTGTGCCGATCATAGAGGCTGCCGGGAGGGGCTATCCAGCGCCGCCGCCGCGCGTTCCGGTACCCGGATGGGCGGTAGCGCTTCCAGGATCGATCGTTTCTGCGCGGCTCTGTGCGGCTCTGCGCGGCTGTGAACGCCCTGCGCTGCGACCTGATCGGCTGTGACGTTCCGTAAGGCAGCGCGCCGCCCGTCCGCTCACTCGTGTGGGGCACTGGAACAGGACATAGGACAATGAACCGGCACAAGGTGGATGGACTGGATCAAACCATCACCGGAGGTCGACGTGCCGCGACAGCAGACACCCGGGGGAGTGGAGCGTGGCCGCGCGCGCAGTACGGCGGCAGCCCTCACCTCCCTGACGGCCCTCGCCGCCATGTCGCTCGTCGCGGGCCCCGCGGAGGCCGCCGCCCCCGGCGCCGCCCCCTGCGCCCTCACCCGCACGTCCGCCCACCACTCGCTGGGCCTGGACACCTGGAACGGCGACTACCCGAAGCCGGCGCGCTCGCTCGACGCGGTGATGGTCTTCCTCTCCTTCCCCGACGCCGTCCCGGCGACCACCCCGCAGGAACTGACGGGCGACTACTTCCCCGCGACCAGCGAGTTCTTCGAGCGGGCCTCCTACGGGAAGTTCCGGCTGGTGCCGCACCCGCAGGAGCAGTGGATCCGGATGCCCAAGCCGTCCGGCGCGTACCGGATAAAGCGCGACTGGGCGCCCGGCGACCGCGCCTCCTACCTCAGGGACGCGGTGGCGGCCGCGGACCGGGAGGTCGACTTCAGCCGGTACGACATCGTCTACTTCGTGGCCGACCCGGACGCCCCCGGCGTCGACTCCGACGCGACGAAGGTGGTCAACTTCGACCGGCCGCTGCGCGCCGACGGCTCCGACCTGCGCCGGATCGTCACCGTCTTCGAGAAGCACCCGCCGGACCGCAACGTGCTCGCCCACGAGACCGGCCACGTCTTCGACCTGCCCGACCTCTACCACCGCCCCACCGACGGCAAGGGCGACTGGGACACGTACGTCGGCGACTGGGACGTCATGGGCAGCCAGTTCGGCCTGGCCCCCGACCTCTTCGCCTGGCACAAGTGGAAGCTGGGCTGGCTCGGGCAGGGCCAGGTGGACTGCGTCCAGGGCGGTACGTCCCTGCACACGCTCCAGCCGCTCGGCCAGCCCGCGCCGCCGGGCGCCGTCGGCGGCACCCGGCTCGCGGTGGTCCGTACGGGCCCCAACAGCGCGGTGGCCATCGAGGCGCGCGGCTCCGCCGGGAACGACGAGGACACGTGCGCCGAGGGCGTGCTGGTCTACAAGGTGCGCAACGAGGCGGCCTCGGGCGGCGGCCCGATCGAGGTCATGGACGGGCACCCGGACAGCGAGGCCTGCTGGGACCGCTCGGTGTACCCGCCGCTGGCGGACGCGCCGCTGGAGGTGGGGGAGGCGTACACCGTGCCGGGCGAACGGGTCCGCATCGAGGTCGCCGACCGCACCCCCTCGGGCGCCTACACCGTCAAGATCACGACCTGACGGGCGGCCGGCCGGCCCGCGCGCGTGCCGGCAAACGAAGAAGCCCCCCGCTGCTGCGAGGGGCTTCTTCCGTCGGTGCGCCGCCAGGGACTCGAACCCCGGACCCGCTGATTAAGAGTCAGCTGCTCTAACCAACTGAGCTAGCGGCGCCTGCTGACGTCGTAGACATTAGCACCCTCATCCGCCGGAGGAAAAATCGATACGCGCACGGCCTCGGCGGACGCCGCCCTGGCCGCCCGCACGCAGGCCCACAGCAGCACCTCGGGGCCCGGCAGCCAGGGCTGCCGCGTGTCGGGGGCCACCAGCCAGCGCGAGGGCCCGCCCGGCGCCCCCGCGGCCAGCGCCGGCACCGTCACCGCGTCCCCGCGGCCATGGCACAGCGGTGCCGGAATGGCCTCGCCCCACTCCTCCCAGTCCAGCAGCGAGGGCAGCCGCTGGGCCGTCCCGGGCGCGGCGAACAGCAGCATCCGCCCGCGGTGCACCGCCACCGGCCCCGAACCGGGCCCCGCCTCCCACAGCTGGTCCAGCATCCGCCGGCCGAAGACCACCGGGACGTTCACCACGTCGAAGGCCGTGCCGCAGGGCAGCACCGCGGGAGCGGTCGGCCGGGACTCCCACAGCGAGAGGGTGCTGCGCGGGTACGCCGAGGCGGAGGCCAGCCACGCGGCGCCCGGCGGGGTGACGGCCGCGGCCGGGTGCGCCGCGGGACGCGCGTCCTCGGCGGCCAGCAGGCCGAACAGGTCGAACTCTTCGGTGCCGGTGGCGGTGCCGCAGCCGGACGTCTCTTCGCGGGTCTCTTCGCGCAGCCAGGAGTTCATGGCTCCATGTGTACCGGGTGTGGCGAACTCCTCTCGGAGAGTTGCCGAAAACCGGGACGCCAGGGGCACGGGACCGGTACCTTGCCCCCTCGGCATATGCCAGCACCCCGTGCCCGGCCGTGGCCACGGGGTGCCGGAAGCGCGTCGGCGCGGTCGCGGGGTACGGGTCAGTGGCGGCTCTCGCCCTCGCCGCGGAGCAGCCCCTCACCGAACTCGATCATCCGCTTCGCGTAGTCCTCGGTCCAGTCCGCGCTCTCCGCGATCGCCGCCGCGGACAGCCGGTCGAACCGGCGCGGATCCGCGAGCTGCGCCGCCGCCACCGCCTGGAACTCGATCGCCCTGTCGTGCGCGGCGCGGAACGCCAGGGTCAGCTCGGTGGCGCGGGCGAGCAGCGCCCGGGGGTCGTCTATCGACTCCAGGTCGAAGAAGTGCTCCGGGTCCGCCGCCGCTTCCGCGGGCTCGAAGAGCAACTGTGCGGGCCGCAGCCTCCGCTCCCGCTCGGCCTCTGCCATCCGTGTCCTCCTGACGTGCTGCGTGCGATCCGTGCTTCCGGGCCACCCTCCATTGTCCAACGCCGCGCAAGAGGACCCCGGGCCGGTGCTTACGGGCGCCAGGGGATGCGGTGTTCGGCCAGGTGGGAGAGGACCGCGTGGTTCGCCTCCCACCCGTCCGGGGCTGTGTTCTTGGCCCGCCTGCGGCGGGGTGCCGGACTCCGTCCGGCGGTGGGGTCGCGGCCGGGCCGGTGCTTACGGGCGCCAGGGGATGCGGTGTTCTGCCAGGTGGGAGAGGACCGCGTGGTTCGCCTCCCACCCGTCCGGGAACTTGACCGTCACGCCCAGCTGGACCGGGTCGGTCGACGGGTGCTCGTCCAGGAGTTCCGCCACGCCCGCGCGGCAGACCACCACGCACGCGTGGCGGTGCCGGGAGGCCAGGACGCAGAGCCGGCCCGTCTCCAGGTGGAAGGCGGTGGCGTCCGGCCTGCCCGACAGGGGGTGCAGGACCACCGTCAGGTCGTACTCGCGGCCCTGGAGGCGGTTGGCGGTGTCCACCGTCACGCCCGTCACCCCCAGCTCCGCCAGGGCCGCGCGGACCGCCGCCGCCTGGTCGCGGTGCGCGGTGCCGACCGCGATCCGCTCCGCCGTGACCGGCACCGGGCCCTCGGACCGCTCCGAGACGGCCACCGTGCCCCGGTCCAGCACCCGGCGCACCACCAGCGCCACCGCCCGCACCGCCTCCGGGTCGGTGCGCGGGGTGTGCCGGGCCGGCAGCTCCAGCAGCCCCCACCCCGCCTCGGCCGCCTCGTCCAGCACCCGGTCGGGCCCCGAGCCGTCGGAGGCCACCCCGAAGGACAGCCGCCGGTCACCCGGGCCGGTGCCGCTGCGGAACGGCGTGTACGGGTAGAAGGCGTCCGACACCAGCGGCGCGGCCGACGCCGGGAGCCGCCACGAGACCGGCAGGCGGTGCTGCGGCAGCTGCGGGTTGTGCGCCAGCAGCGTGGCGACGGCGCTCGCCGAAGGGTCGTACGACAGCCCGGCCCACTGCTCGGCGCCCACCACGCTGAACGGGTCCAGCTGGCCGGGGTCGCCCACGAACAGCGCGCGCTCGAACAGCCCGGCCACGGCCAGCAGCGCGTCCGAGCGCATCTGGTACGCCTCGTCGACGATCGCGTGCTCCCACGGCTCGACGCCCTGCACGTGGGCCCACTTCGCGGCGGTGGAGATCACCACCGGCAGGCCGTCCAGCTCCCCGGCCTTGCTGGACAGGGAGACCGAGGGCAGCTCGGTCAGCGCCGGGTCGTAGGACTCGGCGTCGCTGCTGTGCAGCCGCCCCACCCGCAGCTCCGGGTCCTTCTCGTGCAGCCGCAGCACCAGGTCGTCCACCTGGGCGTTGGTCTGCGCGACCACCATCAGGCGCCGCCCGGCCGCCGCCAGCTCCCGGGCGGCCCGCACCACGAGGGTGGACTTGCCGGCCCCGGGCGGGGAGTCGACGACCACGCCGCGGTGGCGGCCGTCCATCGTGTCGCGCAGGATCGCGCGGGTGGCCTCGGCCGCGGCGGCTCCGGGGTCGAAGTCCGTGGCGGATGCGGTCGGGGTCACGGCAGGTCCTCGGCGGTCGTGGTCGGCATGCCCGCGGCCGGGCGCAGCAGGTCCTCGGCGGTCGGCGTCACAGCAGGTCCTCGGCGGTCACGGCGTCCGGGGCCTCGGCGGTCGTCCGGGCGGACGGCGGGCCGCCGTGGGTCCAGGGCGTGTCCTCGGGCTCGGGCAGCCTGGGGCCGGTACGGCTGTCGTGCTCGAAGAGCGTCCAGCAGACCCGGTCGCCCTTCTCCGGCACCGACCCCGGCTCGGGGTCCCGGCTCCGGCCCATCTTGTCCAGCAGCCGCAGGACCAGCCCGCCGCCCTCCTCCTCGTACCGCACGAACGCGGCGCTCTGCGGGCGGCCGTCCAGCGAGCGGTAGACCTTCGTGCCGGGCGCGAGCCGCGGCTGGTCCTCGGTGGCGACGGTCACCAGCGGTCGCGGGCTGGGCCGCTTGGACTCCGTCCACTCCATGACGACCTCGGTCACCTCGCCCGCGAACGCCTCGCCGGCCAGCCGGCGCCCCGCCATCACCAGCGGGTCGTCCAGCGCCTCGTGCGCGTCCAGCTTCGCCTGCTCGCTCTCGCGGCGCGCCAGCTTCTGTGCGGCCGTGACCGCGTCGTCCACCCGCGGCTGCGGCGGCTCGCCGGCCCTGATGCGGTCGCGGTGGCCCGTGTACGACCAGCGGTCGCCGGTCCAGCGGTCCTCGGCCCGCTCGCCGGGCGGCAGCGCGCGCAGCAGGTCGAGGGCCCGCCACACCGCCCACCAGGTGGGCCGCAGCTGCTCCGCGACCAGCCGCCGCACCTCCCGGCCGGCGCGCAGCACGGCCTCCTCGTCCCGGGGCCGGGCCGCGCGGGCCGCGTCGTACCGGGCCATGGCCGGGGCCAGCAGGCGGTTGTCGAAGGCCGGGTCGGTGGCGGGGCCGGCCGGCGGCCAGAGCAACTGGCCCCGCTCGTCCCGGCCCAGCTCGGCGCGAAGGGCCCGCTCCGCGCCGGACTCGCCCTCCGCGGGGTCGATCCAGCCGAGCAGCGCGCCGAGGTGCTGGTCCTCCAGGTTGCTCTGGCCGGTGGCCCAGTGCCGGCCGAGCAGATCGGTGGCGGCGAGCAGCATCGAGGAGCCGGGCACACGGGCGCGCTCGCCGAGGTGGGTGAGCCAGCGGCCGAGCAGCGGGATGTGCGGCGGCGCGGGGTACGGCGTGTCGGGGTCCTGCTCGGCGGTGCGGCGGAAGCGCATGGAGCGGCCGAGCAGGCGTACGTACTCCACGCCGGCCCGGTTGGGGACGACGAGCTGCGGCGCGTCCGTGCACAGCTCGGTGGTGACCTTGACCCGCTTGCCGGTCTCGGGGTCGGTCTCGGTCCGCTCGGCCGGCTCCACCTCGTCGGCGAAGCCGTCGACGTACGGCAGGACGGCGTCGGCCAGCTCCGCCAGGAACTGCCAGCGCAGGTCGCGGTCCCGGGGCTGCGGGACCACGAGCAGCCGGGGCTCCTCGGGGTCGGTGCCGACCAGGGCCCCGAGCGGCGCGCCGGCCTCGCCGGCGGTGGTCAGCGGTACGAGGACCAGCGGGCGCGGCGCCAGGTGGCGGTGGCGCACCGTCGCGAGGGGGACGGCACGTCCGTCCCGCACCGCCTCCAGCCGGGCCAGGGTGCTCAGCAGGGACATCAGGGGTCCTCCGGGGAGTCGGGCGCGGCCGCGGGGGTGCCGGCGGCGGGCGGCCCGGGACGTGCGGCGGCTTCGGCCAGGGCCTCGGCGCGCAGCCGGGCGGCCCGCCGCAAGGCCTCGGCGGTGGGGTCCTCGGGCCCGGCTGCCGCGTGGGACCCGGCCGCTTCGAGGGCCTCGGCCACGGTGGTGAGCGCGCCGAGCTCCCCGCGGACCGAGCGGCCGAGGGCGGTGACGGAGCCCTCCGCGCGGGCCCGCTCGCGGCAGTGGAAGGCCAGCTCGCATGCGGCCAGGCACTCGGGCGCGTAGGCGGCGTCGACGGACTCGACGGCGGCGGTGAGCTCCTCGCGGGGGCGCTCGGGGTCGAAGCAGGTGCCCTCGGCGAGGCCCTCGGCCAGCTCCTCGACCCGGGTGAGGCGCTCGAGCTGGCGGCGGGTGACGGAGCGCTGCCTGCGGATGTCGACGGACGCGGCCGTCGGCAGGTTGGAGAAGTCCTTGGGGCAGACCAGCAGCACCGAGTGGTCGACGGACGCGCCCTCCACGAGGCCCGCGATCCGCTCCAGGGCCAGGACGTACACGGCGGACTGGCGGGCGGCGGCGCCGACCTTGGCGGGGTCCGCGCTGCCGTCGACCATCGGGAAGGACTTGATCTCCACGACCGTCCAGCGGCCGTCGGGCCGGACCACGACGGCGTCGGGCTCCAGGAAGGCGGGGGTCCCGGCGACCTCCAGGGCCAGCATCGGGTGGTCGAGCAGTGCCCAGGCGCCGGCCTCGGTGGCCTCGCGGAGGGCGAGCGCGGTGCGGGCGGCGCGGCCCTCGGGGCCGACGGCGGTGAGGTCGGGGAGGAGCACCTCGCCGGGGACGGGGGTGGGGAGCGCCGGACCGGAGCGGTGCTCGGCGAGCAGCCGGATCAGCTCCCGGCCGCCGTCGGCCTTGACCCGGGCCTCGAAGGAGTTGCCGCGGACGATCGCGAACTGGGACTGGCCGAAGGCCGCGGGGGAGCCGAGCGCCTCCGCGAGGCGGTTCTTGTCCACCCCGGCGCCGTCGAGGAGTGCGCGTCTGCGGCACCCCGGGTTGGCCGCGAGGGCGGCCAGGGCGCGGGCGTCGAGGGGCCGGGGTGGCACCTGGGGTCCGCGCAGTTCGGCCAGCCGCCGGCGCAGCGGCGGCCGCGGGTCGGGTGTCCCGTCGGGTGGGTAGACGCTCACGCGCGGAAGTCTCCCATCCGCCACTGACAGAGGGTGGTCGTCCGCGGTTTTCACGTGCGGGATGATGGAGGGGGTATCCGTTTTGCCCGTTTATCCGTTTGTTCCGTTTGTGTCGGGTGCCGAACGTGCGCGAACCGCGCCCGGCAGGACGTCACGCAGGCCGGAACTCGCGGTTCCTCGCGTCTGGAGAGACCTCATGGCACCCCGCATCCTCCTGGCCCGTCACGGACAGACCGCCTGGTCCCTGTCCGGGAAGCACACGGGCCGGACGGACGTCCCGCTGCTGGACGAGGGGCGGCAGGGGGCGAAGCTGCTGGGTGCGCGCCTGGCGCGGGAACCCTTCGCCGGACTGCCGGACGTGGAGGTCCGCACCAGCCCGCTGGTGCGCGCCAGCGAGAGCTGCGAGCTGGCCGGCTTCGGGGACCGCGCGGAGCCCTGGGACCTGCTCATGGAGTGGCACTACGGCGCGTACGAGGGGATGACCCCGGCCGAGATCCAGGCCGTCCGGCCGGGCTGGCTCATCTGGCGCGACGGCGTGCCGGAGGGCGAGGCGGTCGCCGACATCTCCGCCCGCGCCGACCAGGTGATCGAGTGGGCCCGCTCCGCCGACCGCGACGTGCTGATCTTCGCGCACGGCCACTTCCTGCGCACCCTCGGCGCCCGCTGGCTCGGCGAGCCCGCCTCGTTCGGCGCACGCCTGCGCCTGGAGCCGACCTCGCTGTCGGTGCTCGGCTGGGCGTACGGGATGCCGGCCCTGGAGCGCTGGAACGACACCGGTCACCTGACGGCCTGACGGCGTACGGCCTGACGGGGAAGGGCCTGACGGCGTACGAGCCTGCGCACGCCACGACGGGGTCATCCCGGCCGCGTACGCCCTGACCGGCCACGGCCCGCCCGGGCCCGCCTCCCGATCAGGCCATCGAGTGTCTCGTCAGGAACGACGCCACCCGGGGCGAGCGCTGGTGCGGCACCAGTGTCCGGGCTGTGGCGCCCAGCATCGACTGCACGCGTGAGGACTGCACCTCGCCGAGCAGGTCCAGCACCCGGTGGCCGGCCGCCGCCGCCTCGTCCGGGGCGCCCGCGTGGGCCAGGTCCCCGGCCAGCTGCGAGGTGTACAGGGCCACGTTCCGCGCGAAGTGCGGGTCCTGGAGCCCGGCCGCACGGCGGGCGTGCCGGGCCGCGCGGGACCACTCCGACAGCGCCGACCAGCACTGCGCCTCCAGCAGCTCCAGCTCCGCCTCCCCGAAGAAGGACATCCACTCCGGGTCCGCCGGCGACGCCCCCTTCGCGAACAGCGTGTGGGCCCGGCCCAGCGCGTCCTCGCAGGACCTGCGGTCCCGGAGCAGCGCCCGGCCGCCCGCCTCCCGCAGCGTGAGCAGCGACAGCAGCCGGGGCGAGGAGAGGCCGCGGGCCGCCCGCTGGCCCGCCTCCGCCGCCCGGATCGCCTCGCGGGGGCGGCCGGTGTCCCGGGCCAGGAAGGCCATGTTCGAGAAGGCGTGCGCCTCCAGGCCCGCGTCGCCGGAGACCCGGGCGGTGGCCAGCGCCTCCGCGTAGTGCGAGCGGGCGTCGTCCAGCCGCCCCGAGTCGTGGGCCAGCCAGCCCACCGAGAGGGCCAGTTCACCCGCGCCCGCGTGCAGCCGGTCCTCCGTGGACTGCCGGGTGGCGCCCGCGTCGAGCAGGGCGTACGCCGCCCGCAGCGGCTCGGCCGCCCGGCGGTAGAGGCCGTCGGCGCCGTGCCGGTCGTCCAGCAGCCGGATGCGGCGTACGGCCTCCTCGACCGCGGCGGCCTCGGCCTCGCCGGCCCGCCGGGGCAGGGCGCGCCGCTCCGCCGCCTGCGCGGGTACGGGGCCCAGGGCCGGGGCGAACCCCAGCGTGGCGGCCGCCACCGTGGCGGAACCGCCGGTCATGAACGCGCGACGCAACACGTCGCTCTCCTCAGGTGGGACAGGGGCGGCGGCCGGCCGTGCCCCCCGGCCACGCACGGATTCGCGTGCCGAGAAGCCCAGGTCGGCCAGCGTCCGCCCGGGGAACATGTGCAGGAAGACCCGCTCGTACGCGTAGTTGGGGCAGCGGATCTCACCCGCCTCCACCCGCCCGATGTACCGGGCGTCGCACGAGACCGACTCGCCGATCTCGCGGGCCGCCCGCCGCACCGCCGCCGCGAACTCGCCCGCGGACCGCCGGCCGCGCAGCCTGCGGAAGGCAACGTTGGGGGCCGCGGGGGAGGTTGGTGACGACGCCATGGCCGTGCCCTCTCTGGCGAAGTGCTGCCGCCGGTACGTGTGGGGGTCCGGCGCGCAAAAACGTACCGGCCGAGAGGGGTACGGCAACCGGTGTTTAGCTACAAACGGGATATCTCACCCGCGATCCGCCATGAACTGCCATCCTTTGCGGCGGCCTGTCGCCGCACCCGTTGACGACCCCGGGCGTTGAACCATGAGGAGCGGGAGGTGTCTCCCGGCCGGTACGAGGAGGGGTCCGATGTCGGAGACAGCCCTGGAGGCCGAACGCATGGAAACCCGCGGCAGCGGGAGCGGCGAGGACACCGCCCCCGACCTCGTCACCGTCCCCGCCCGGCAGGGCCTGGAGGCGGTGGACATCATCCGCCGCGCCGCGGCGGCGGCCGGCGTCGGGCCCGTACTCCACGACGGGGCGGACGACACCCTCGGCTTCCTGGTGCCGCACGGCACCGCCGACGGCTGGGACCTGCCGGGCAGCGCGTGTACGCACACCTCGGGCCGCGGGCTGCGCATCGAGCAGCCGCCCGCCCCCGAGGGACCGCAGTGGCTGCTGCCGCCGGAGGCCGTGAAGCCCGTCACCGACCCGGAGGTGCTGCGCGCGGCCCTCGGCGAGGCGGCCCGCCTGATCGAGGCCGCCGACCAGCTGACCAGGTGACCACCGGGCGCGCCAGGCCCCAGTCCCCCGGGCCGCCAGGCTCCCCGCCGCCGACCGGCGATAATGGCCGGATGGCCAGAGAACGGCGCGGCGGCCGCCCGCGCACCCCGGAAGCCGTCGTCGAGCAGGTGGACGGCGGGCTCGCCGAGCTGGCCCCCGACCGCGAGCGCACGAACGCCTGGACCCTCCTGATCGACGGCGCCCCGCAGTCCCACGTCGACCTCGACGACCCCACGCACCTGGACTTCGCCTACCAGCGCCGGATCGGCCACGTCATCGACCTGGCCGCCCCCGCCCGCCAGCCCCTCAACGTGGTCCACCTCGGCGGCGGCGCCTTCACCCTCGCCCGGTACGTCGCGGCCACCCGCCCCCGCTCCACCCAGCAGGTCGTGGAGATCGACGGGCGCCTGGTGCAGCTGGTGCGGACCCACCTCCCCCTCGACCCCGGCGCCCGCATCCGGGTGCGGTCCGTCGACGCCCGCGCCGGCCTCGCCAAGGTCCCCGACGGCTGGGCGGACCTGGTCGTCGCCGACGTCTTCAGCGCCGCCCGCACCCCGGCCCACCTGACGAGCACCGAGTTCCTCGACGAGGTGCGCCGCGCCCTGTCGCCCACCGGCTGGTACGTCGCCAACCTCGCGGACGGCCCCCCGCTGGCCCACCTGCGCGGCCAGATCGCCACCGCCGCCGCCCGCTTCCCCGAACTCGCCCTGGCCGCCGACCCCGTGGTCTTCCGCGGCAAGCGCTTCGGCAACGCCGTGCTGGTCGCGGCCGACCAGCCGCTTCCGGTCGCGGAACTCACCCGCCGGGTCGCGAGCGACCCGCATCCCGGCCGCGTCGAACACGGCCCCTCCCTGGCGGACTTCACCGGCGGCGCGGCCCCGGTCGCCGACACCGCAGCCACCCCGTCCCCGACCCCGCCGCCCTCGGTGTTCCACTGACCGGCACACCGGCTCCCGGGGATACGCTGACCCGAGTCCCATCGGGAGGACCCCCATGGCCGGCCTGACGCCTGACGACAAGCGACTGCTGCACGACTTCGCCGAGCAGATCGCGGAACTGGCGGAGCGCCACCAGAGCCGGTGGAAGGTGCAGACGAGCGACGGGCGGATCCTCGTCGCGATCAGGACCCCGACCGCCCCCCACGGACTGAACGTCGTCCGGCTGCGCCGCCAGATCGAGGCGCAGTCGCCGGACGTCATCGCGCTCAACGACACGAACATGCACGACCCCGCGACGGGCCTGACCAAGATCCCCGACCTCATTGTCATCGCGGAGGAGGACGTGGACGGCACCGCCAAGGGCGTCGACCCCCGCGACGTCCTCATGACCATGGAGGTGGTGTCGCCCAGCAACTCCCTCGACGACATCCGGGAGAAGCTGGCGGACTACCCGAGGATGGGGATCCCCCTCTACGTCGTCGTCGACCCCAGACACGACAAGCAGACCGTCACCGTCCACAGCGACCCGTCACCGGGTCCCGACGGGCTCCGCTACCGGAAGACGGTGCCCCACGCCTTCGGCGACACGGTCACCGCCGGCCGCTGGACCCTGGAGACCGCCACGCTGAAGAGCTACCCGTCCGACTGGTAGGTCTCCACCAGCGGCGGGTGGTCGTGCCAGGTGCAGAACACCGACATCTCGCGGCCGTCGCGGGTGAAGGTGACGCGGATCCAGGTGGGCTGCTTCCAGACCTGCATCCGCCAGCCCGTGTCCGGTGTGGCGTTGACCAGTTCGGCCGAGGTCGTGCCCAGGTCGAAGACCACCCGCCCGCCTTCTACGGCGTAGCTCTTCACGGTGCCGGAAGAGCCCGACGAGCCCGACGAGCCGTACGTGTCCGGGGCCGGCCGCGCGGTGGTGTGCTTCGGCTTCGGGGTGGCCGGGCGGGTGGCGGCCGGGGTCGGCGGGGCCGACGGGCTCGGGCCGGCCGAGGACGGCGCCGGCGGCGCGGGGGAGGACGGCGGCGCGGCCCCGTGCGTGGAGGAGGACAGGGCGCCCGCGGAGAGCGGGAGGGCGCGCGGAGGGTCGTACGCGGTGCCCGACATGACCGTGTGCACGCCCCACCACGACAGGGTCACCGCGGCGCCGGTCGCCAGGGTCCACGCCATCACGTGTACAAGTCCTCTGTGCATCAGGGCACATACTGCACCACAGGCCCCAGGGGTGCACCGACACCCCCGAGGGTCCCGCGAGTTCCCCCGTATGGCGTACGGTGCCGCCCATGGCAAGTGTGCTCGTGGTCGAGGACGACCAGTTCGTACGTTCCGCCCTCATCCGGCACCTGACCGAGGCCGCCCACACCGTGCGGAGCGTCGGCACGGCGCTGGAGGCGCTGCGCGAGGTGGCCCACCACCGGTTCGACGTGGTCATCCTGGACCTCGGCCTGCCCGACCTCGACGGGGCCGAGGCCCTGAAGATGCTGCGCGGCATCACCGACGTACCCGTGATCATCGCGACGGCCCGGGACGACGAGGCCGAGATCGTGCGGCTGCTCAACGACGGCGCGGACGACTACCTGACGAAACCGTTCTCCGTGGAGCACCTGTCCGCCCGGATGGCCGCCGTGCTGCGCCGGTCGCGCGCCGCGGCCGGGGCCGAGCCGCCCTCGCGGGTGCTGCGGGTGGGCGGGCTGGCGATCGACCCGCTGCGCCGCTCGGCCGAGCTGGACGGCGCGGTGCTCGACCTGACCCGCCGGGAGTTCGACCTGCTGGCCTTCCTCGCCGGACGGCCCGGCGTGGTCGTCGCGCGCAAGGAGCTGCTGGCCGAGGTCTGGCAGCAGTCGTACGGCGACGACCAGACGATCGACGTGCACCTGTCCTGGCTGCGCCGCAAGCTGGGCGAGACGGCCGCCAAGCCCCGGTACCTCCACACCCTCAGGGGAGTGGGGGTCAAGCTGGAGCCGCCGCTGTGAGGTGGGCGCTGGTGAAGGTGTGCCTCGCGGTCACCGTGATGGTGGTCGTGGCCTTCGCCGTACCCCTCGGGCTCGTGGTGCAGGAGATGGCGCGGGACCGGGCCTTCTCCAACGCCGAGCGGCAGGCCGCCGCCATCGGCCCCACCCTCTCGATCACCACCGACCGCCGCCAGCTGGCCAAGGCCGTCGCCTCCACGCAGATGGGCGCGGCGGACCGGATGGCCGTGCACGTGCCCGCCGTACCGGCAGAGCCGGACGCCGGCGTGGCCGGGGCCGGCCCGGTGGACGTGGGCCGCGGCTGGGCGGGCCCCGGGCAGGTGGCGGACACCCGGCGGCTGGGGCGGGCCACCACCACGGCCGTCGCCGGCGGCGGTTTCGTCCTGCTCCAGCCCACCGCCATCGGCTCGGGCGGGATCGCGATCGTGGAGGTCTACGTCCCGGAGGGCGAGGTCAGCAACGGCGTCGGCACCGCCTGGCTGGTGCTGGCGGGCGTGGGCCTCGCGCTGGTCGTCGGCTCGGTGGCGGTGGCGGACCGGCTGGGCGTACGCATGGTCCAGCCCGCCGGCCGCCTCGCGCACGCCGCACAGGAGCTGGGGGAGGGCCGCCTGGGTGCCCGGGTGCCCGAGGAGGGGCCGGCGGAGCTGCGGTCCGCGGCCGTGGCGTTCAACTCGATGGCCGACCAGGTGGTGCGGCTGCTGGCCAACGAGCGGGAGCTGGCGGCCGACCTCTCGCACCGGCTGCGCACCCCGCTGACCGTGCTGCGGCTCAACGCGGCCTCCCTCGGCGAGGGCCCGGCGGCCGACCAGACGCGGGCCGCGGTGGCGCAGCTGGAGCGGGAGGTGGACACGATCATCCGTACCGCCCGCGAGCAGCGCCCGGGGACCCAGGGGCGGCCCGGTGCCGGGGCAGGCTGCGACGCCTCCGAGGTGATCCGGGAACGGATGGCCTTCTGGTCGGCGCTGGCGGAGGACGAGGGCCGTGAGGTGCGGATGGCGGGGGTGGACCGTACGGTACGGATCCCCGTGGCGCGGGCCGAACTGGCCGCGGCTCTGGACGCCATGCTGGGCAACGTCTTCCGGCACACCCCCGAGGGGACGCCGTTCGCGGTGGACGTGCACGACGCGGGGGACGCGGTGATCGTGCTGGTCTCGGACGCGGGGCCGGGCATCGCCGACCCGGAGGGCGCGCTGCGGCGGGGCAACGACGGGGCGCGGGACGGGTCGACCGGCCTGGGCCTGGACATCGTGCGGCGGGTCGCGGAGTCGACCGGCGGCGACGTGCGGATCGGGCGCTCGGTGCTGGGCGGCACGGAGGTCCGGGTGTGGATCGGTGCCGACGGGCGCGGCCGGCTCCCGGAGCAGGGGCGCCGGGGCCACCGGAGCCGGGTCGGGCGGCGCCGGAAGGGCGCGGGGGCGGCTTCGTAGGGGCCCGGGGCGGTCCGTGACGGGCGGCCCCGTGTACGGCGCATAGAGAGAAGGGGACTCCCGTGACGGCGGGGGCGCCGGAACGGCCGGGTGGCAGGGGGCGTCCCCGGGTGGCTCGGGACTCCCGTGCGCTGGGGCGCGGGCCCCCGTCGTGGGCACCCTAGGGCGCGCCTCATGGGGCATTTGTCCGAGTCTCGGTACCGTCCGGCCTCATGGACACCCTGATCTTCGGCGGCCTGCTCGCCACCCTGCTGGCCATGTACCGGCAGTCGTCCCGGATGGTGGTGCTCGGGGCGTGGTTCGTCATGCTGGTCGCCGTCATCCTGCTGATGGCCCACCACATCACCAGCAGCCTCGCCCTGAACCTGAGCTACTGACCCATGGCAGCGATGAGCAGCATCCTCCCCGAGGCCTCCGTCGAGGGCGGCCTCCTGGGCAGGATCCAGTACTGGTTCGCGTGCTTCTTCGTCGTCGGCTGGACGGGTGTCGTCTGCGGCGGGCTCTACTACCAGTTCGTGGTGTGGGAGTACCCCTGCCCGCTGTGCATCGTCCAGCGGATGTTCATGCTCCTCGCGGCCATCGGGGCGGGCGTGATCGTCCGCAGGGGCATCGACGGCCAGATCGCCGGCCGCGACTACATGATGGGCTGGGGACTGGCGCTGATCGCGGTGATCGCCGGGTCCTTCGCCTCCTGGCGGCAGACCATGCTGCACATCCTCCCGGGCGACAAGGGCTACGGCAGCGAGGTCTTCGGCCTGCACCTGTACGTCTGGGCGTGGATCCTCTTCCAGACCTCGGTGGTGGCCATCGGGCTGGTGATGGCCTTCGCGCACAGCACGGCGGACCGTACGGTGCCGACGACGGACGCGTACCGCATCACCGGCCGCCTGGCCCTCGGTTTCCTCGGCGTGGTGATCGCGATCAACGTGGTGGCGGTCTTCTTCGAGGAGGGCTTCCACTGGTTCCTGCCGGACGACCCGACGCGGTACGAGCTGCTGTACGACCTGGGCATCCTGAACTGACCCCGGGCACCCGGAGCCGGCTCCGGGCCGGCCGCCGGGCACCCCGAGTCGGCCCCTGGCACCGCGAGCCGCCCCCCGGCACGGCGGCACCCCGAGCCGCCCCCCCCGGCACCGCGGCGCCCCGGGCCGACCTGCGCCGCCGCGCGGACGGCCGTACCGGCGGCCCCCGGACGGCGGCGGCCGCGTTGCCGCCGCCGCGGGGCCGCCCGAGGGTGGGCGTGACGGAAGGAGTCACGCATGAGAGTCATGCTCCGGATGCACGTGGACACCGCCGCGGCCAACGAGGCGGTCAAGAGCGGCAGGCTGCCCGGGATCATCAAGGGAGTGCTGGCGGAGCTCAAGCCCGAATCCGTCTACTTCGGGCCCAGCGAGGGCGTGCGGTCCGCCTGGATCGTCTTCGACATGCAGGACAGTTCGAAGCTGCCCGTCCTCCTGGAACCCCTGTTCACGGAGCTCCACGCCGAGATCGAGATCCAGCCGGTGATGAACCTGGACGACATGATGAAGGGCCTGGCCGAGGCGGACGCCCGGTTCCGGGGCTGAGTCCGTCGTCCGTCCGCCCTCCCGCCCGCATCCCCGCCCGCAGCACCCCGCCGCCGCCCAGCGCCACGAGCGCCGAGGCGGCGGCCGCCGTCGCGGCCAGCACGAAGGCGGCAAGGTGCCCGTGGGAACCCGCGAGCCACCCGGCCGGCACGGCCGCCACCGCCTGACCGACGATCAGCCCGCTGCCCAGTACGGTCATGGCCTCGGCCAGCCGCTCGGCCGGGGCCACCCGCTCCGCCAGCCCGAAGAGCGCGATCAGGTGCGGGGCCACGGCCAGGCCGGTCCCCGCCACCGCGAGGGCGGCCCCCGCCAGCCCGCCGACCGCCAGCAGCGGCAGCGTGAGCAGGGCCTGGGCCGCGATGGTCAGCCGGAGCCGGGCCACGGGACCAGAGCGCCCGGGCCGGGCGACGGTCACGAAGCCGGCCAGCGAGCTGGTGACCGCCATGGCCGCCCACACGAGCCCGGCCGCTCCCGGGCTGCCCAGTTCCTCGGCCAGGGCGTTGACGCCGGTGTTCGCACCGCCCCAGGCCGCGCCCTGGAGCACGGCCATGGCGAAGAGCACGGCGAGCGCGGGGGACAGCAGGCGGGGCGCGGGTACGCCCGTACGCGCGCCCGCCGCGGTGGGGCCGGGGGCGGTGGGGTGTACGGCGAACAGCGTCCCGAAGACGGCGATCAGCAGCGCCGCGAGGACCAGTGCCGCCGCGGGGTGGACGGTCACGGCCAGCACCCCGGCGAGCGCCGGTCCGACCACGAACCCGACCTCGTCCAGCGTCGTGTCGAACGACAGGGCGGAGCCGGCCAGCCGCTCGTCCCGGCCGGCCAGCCGCACCCAGCGCGTCCTGGACAGCGGGCCGATCTGCGGCACCGTCAGACCGGCGGCCAGCGCGAGCGCGGCCCGAGCCACCGGCGGCAGGCCGCCCAGCACCGCGGCGAGCAGTCCGGCGAGCGCCAGCGCGTTCGCCAGGCAGGCGGCCAGCAGCACGGGCCGGTGCCCGCGCCGGTCGGCGAACCGCCCGATGACCGGGCCGCCGAGGGCCTGGCCGAGCCAGAGCGCGCCGGCGACGGCGCCCGCCTGGCCGATGCCGTCGCGCTCGTTGACGAGCAGCAGGGTTCCCGTCGGGCAGAGCGCGGCGGGCAGCCGTGCCAGGAACGCCAGTACGGGCAGCGCGGGTCCCGCGAGGGCGAAAACCCCGCGGAAACCAACAGATTCGGACATTTGATCAACCCCCCTTCGTACGCCGACCCGCCCTTGTCTCCGACGTACTTCGGTCCCCTTTACTTCGCGCATAGACGCCGAAAAGTGCCCCAAAAAGCGACTGTTTTCAGCCAACTTCTCGGGCGGAGCGTCTGATTCCGCGCTTGTCAGGTACAGAGCGGCCCCCCGTAGTGTCGTTGCTGTGCGGCGGCCGATGTCGTCGCAAATGAATCACCTACGGGAAGGTTTTCTCTGTGCGCAGGTTCCGCAAGGTCCTCCTGCCCCTGGCCGCGGCCACGACCCTGGCCGTGTCCGGCATCGCCTCCGCAGAGGCAGTAGCCGCTCCGTCGTCGCCCACCACGACGGACTCTGCGTTCGCGACGAAGAGCGTCCAGGACGACGCCGCCAAGACGGCGGTCGCGTACTGGACCCCCGAGCGGATGAAGAACGCCATCTCGCTCGACCGCGTTGCCACGAAGGCCGACGAGGCCGTGGCCGCCAAGACCGTCTACAAGGTCGGCAACCCGGGCTCGACCGCGCCCGCGCAGGCCACCGACGGCAAGCCCAGCTCCACCTTCGCGCCCACCGCGTCGCGTACCGCCGGCAAGGTGTTCTTCAAGAACCCCCAGGACGGCAAGAACTACGTCTGCTCCGCCAGCGCCATCAACAGCGCCTCGAAGCAGATGGTCGCCACCGCCGGCCACTGCGTGCACGGCGGCAAGGGCGGCAAGTGGATGACCAACTGGACGTTCGTGCCGCGCTACAACAACGGCTCGCGTCCCTACGGCACCTTCGCCGCCAAGGAGTTCCGGACCTTCACGTCCTGGATATCCAGCAGCAACCTGTCGCGTGACGTCGCCTTCGTCACGACCTACAAGCGCAGCGACGGCAAGAAGCTCGTCAACGTCGTCGGCGGCAACGGTCTGAGCTACAACTACGACCGCAGCAACTACGTCACGATCTTCGGTTACCCGGTCGCCCGCCAGAACGGCCAGGTCATGATCTACTGCCAGGGCACCACCTCGGCGGACCCCGGCACCTCCAAGGTCCGCATCAAGTGCAACCTCACCGGTGGCGCCTCCGGCGGCCCCTGGCTGCGCAAGTACAGCAGCTCCACCCAGCTCGGCTACCTCAACGGTGTGACCAGCACGGTCAACTCGCTGGGCTGGAACAAGAGCCCGTACTTCGACGAGTACGTCAAGAAGATGTTCGACGCCCAGGGCAGCCGGGTCTGATGACCTGACCGCACCGCGGCTTCACGGTGTGCCCCCGTCCCCGGTTCCCGGGGGCGGGGGCACACCCGTTTCCGGCCATGAATGTGGGGGAGGTCACGCATGGCCGAAAATAGACGCAACCATGGCCGGGCCTACTCGCTCGCCAGTACCCCCGAGCGGGTCAGCCGGGCGTACCAGTGGGCGCTGGCCTTCGGCGTGCGCCGCTGCGTCGCGTAGTCCACGTGGTACAGCCCGAACCGCCTGCTGTAGCCGTACGACCACTCGAAGTTGTCCAGCAGCGACCACAGGTAGTACCCCTCGACCGGCGCCCCGTCCGCCCGGGCCCGGGCCACCTCGGCCAGGTGGGCCCGCAGGTACGCGATCCGGTCCAGGTCCTCGACCTGCCCCGACGGCCCCGGCACGTCCTCGTACGCCGCGCCGTTCTCCGTCACCAGCAGCGGCAGCCCCGGCGCCTCCCGGGTGAACCGCATCAGCAGGTCGTAGAGGCCCGTGGCGTCCACCGACCAGCCCATGGCGGTCCGTTCGCCCGGCGGCTGGTGGAAGGAGACCCCGTCCGCCGCCGGCCAGGGCGAGTGCGCCGAGGCGCCGTGCCCGTCCGCCCGTACCGCCGCCCCGTCCGCCGCCGACACCACCGCCGGGGTGTAGTAGTTCACCCCGAGGAAGTCCAGCGGCGCCCCGATCGTCCGCTCGTCGCCCTCGTGCACGAAGGACCAGTCGGTCAGCGCCGCCGTGTCCGCCCGCAGGTCCTCGGGGTAGCCGCCGTGCAGCAGTGGGCCGGTGAACACCCGGTTCGCCAGCGCGTCGATCCGCCGCGCGGCGTCCAGGTCGGCCGCCGACCCCGTCAGCGGGCGCACCGCGCTCGGGTTCAGGCTGATGCCGATCCGGGCGTCCGCGGGCAGCGCGGCCCGCAGCGCCGCCGTCGCCAGGCCGTGCCCGAGGTTCAGGTGGTGCGCCGCCCGCAGCGCCGCCACCGGGTCCGTACGGCCCGGCGCGTGCACCCCCGAGGCGTACCCCAGGAAGGCCGCGCACCAGGGCTCGTTGAGCGTCGTCCACATGCCGACCCGGTCGCCCAGGGCCTTGGCCACCTGGCCGGCGTACTCCGCGAAGGCGTACGCGGTGTCCCGCGCCGGCCAGCCGCCCTCCCCGGCACCCCCGGACGGCGTCTCCAGCTCCTGCGGCAGGTCCCAGTGGTACAGCGTCAGGTTCGGCCGCACACCACGCTCCAGCAGCCCGTCCACGAGCCGGTCGTAGAACCCCAGCCCGCCGGCCCGCACCCGCGGCCACGAGACCGAGAACCGGTACGAAGACAGCCCGAGGTCGGCCATCAGCCCGATGTCCTCCCGCCACCGGTGGTAGTGGTCCACGGCCACCTCGCCGGTGTCCCCGCCGAGCACCTTCCCGGGCGTCGCGCTGAACGTGTCCCAGATCGACGCCTGCCGCCCGCCCTCCCGCACGGCGCCCTCGATCTGGTAGGCGGCCGTGGCGGCCCCCCACACGAAGTCCTCCGGAAATTCCACGCCCGTCATCCCTTGACCGCTCCCTGCATGATTCCGCCGACGATGTGTTTGCCGAACAGGACGAAGACGAGCAGCAGCGGCAGCGTTCCCAGCAGCGCGCCCGCCATGATCACCGACTGGTCCGGGATGAAGCCGCGGCCCAGGCCCGTCAGGGCCACCTGGACGGTCGGACTCCCGTGCTGCGTCAGCGCGATGATGGGCCAGAAGAAGTCGTTCCAGGCCATCACGAAGGTCAGCATCCCCAGCACGGCCATCGCCGGCCGCGCCACCGGGAACACCACGTGCCACACCAGCCGCAGGGCCCCGGCGCCGTCCACCCGCGCCGCCTCGACCAGCTCCCCGGGCAGCGCCTCCACCAGGTACTGCCGCATGAAGAAGACGCCGAACGCCGACACCAGCGTCGGCAGGATCACGGCCTGCAGCTGGTCGGTCCAGCTCAGCTTCGCGACCAGCATGTACAGCGGTACGACGCTCAGCTGCGGCGGCACCATCATCGTGCCGATCACCACCATCAGCAGCACCCCGCGCCCCCGGAACCGCAGCTTGGCGAAGGCGAACCCGGCCAGCGTCGAGAACAGCACCGAACCGGCCGCCACCGTCCCCGCCACCACCGTGGTGTTGAGCAGCGCCGACCCCAGGTTGGCGTCCGTCCACGCGGTCTGCAGGTTCGCCCAGAGGTTGCTGCCGAACCACAGCGGCGGCGGCGTCTGCGCGAGCCGCGTGTTGTCCCGGGAGGCCGCCACCGCCGTCCACACCAGCGGGAACAGCGAGCCCGCCGTGAACAGGCCCAGCGCCACGTACGTCCACACTCCGGCCCGCCGCCTCACGCGACCTCCCCCTCGCCGCGCCGCAGCCACCTGGCCAGCGCCCAGTTCACGGCCCCGATCAGCAGCAGGATCAGGAACATCGCCCAGGCGATCGCCGAGGCCCGCCCGAGGTGCAGGTTCACCCAGCCCTGCTCGTACAGGTACAGCCCGAGCGTCTGGAACTGGTGCTCCGCCCCGCCCGTGGCCCCCGCGCTGCCGTTGAACAGCAGCGGTTCGCCGAACAGCTGCGTCGCGCCGATCGTCGACACCACGCAGGTGAAGAGGATCGTGTGGCGCAGCGAGGGCACCGTCACGTGCACGAACTGCTGCCACCGCGAGGCGCCGTCCAGCGCCGCCGACTCGTACAGCTCCTCCGGCACCGCCTGCATCGCCGCCAGGTAGATCAGCGCGTTGTAGCCCGTCCAGCGCCAGACGACGATCGTGGACACCGCCAGCTGCGAGGCCAGCGTGCCGTTCTGCCAGTCCACCGGCCCGAACCCGACCGCTCCCAGCGCCCAGTTGACCATCCCGTAGTCCCGCCCGAAGAGCAGCACGAACACGAGCGTCGCCGCCGCAACCGAGGTCGCGTACGGGGTGAGCACGGCCACCCGGAAGAAGGTCCGGCCGCGCAGCCGGTGGTTGAGCAGGTGCGCGATGCCGAGGGCGACCGCCAGCTGCGGCACCGTCGACAGCAGCCCGATGGTCACCGTGTTGCGCAGCGCGTTCCAGAAGAACTCGTCGTCCCACAGCCGCGTGAAGTTCCGCAGCCCCACCCAGGTCATCGTGTCCGGGTCGGTGAGCTCGACCTGGTGCAGCGCCGCCCAGCCCGTGTACAGCAGCGGGAACAGCCCGAAGACCGCGAAGAACACGAAGAAGGGCGCGAGGTAGCCGTACGGGGCCCAGCGCCCGGCGCCCCGGCGCCGGGCGGCGGGCCGCTCGGCGGCCCACCTCCCCGGTGCCGACAGGCGCCGGCCCACGAGCTCCCGGCTCACTGGTCGAGGGCGTTGTCGATCGCCTTCACGGCCGCCTCCCAGCCCTGTTGCGGCGTACGGCCCTTCTGGTCCACCTGGAGCATGCCGACGTCCGCCAGGTTCTGCGCGATCACCAGGTCCTTCGGGCCCACGATCGTCACCGGGATGCCCTCGGCCGCCTTCGCGAAGATCTCCCCGATGGGCGCGTTGCCGAAGTACGGGTGCTTGGCGCCGGACACCGCGGGCAGCGCGTACGCGGCCTTGGCGCTCGGGAAGCTGCCGCGCTTCTCGAACAGCTTCGCCTGCTGCGCCGGGGCCGTCAGCCAGGCCGCCAGCTTCGCCGCCTCGGCGCTGTGCCGGCCGGCCTTGGGCACGACGAGGAACGAACCGCCCCAGTTGCTCGGCTGCGGCGCCTGCGCCACGTCCCACTTGTCCTTGCCGGCGTCCCCGGCCTTGTCCTGGATGTAGCCCAGCATCCACGCCGGGCAGGACACGGTGGCGAAGGAGCCGTTGGAGAAGCCCTGGTCCCAGCCGGGGGTGAACTGCTGGAGCCTGGCGCTCAGCCCGCCGGTGGCGAAGGAGGCCGCGAGGTCGAAGGCGCCCTTGACCGCCGGGTTGGTCTTGTAGACGACCTTGCCGTCCGCGTCGTAGAAGCGCTGGGCGCTGCTTCCGGTGACCGCCGCCATCACGCCGGAGGCCGAGTCCACGAACGCCTTGCCCTTCGGCGCCTTGGCCTTGTACCTGAGGCCCACGTCGCGGTACTTGGCCCAGTCGCCCGCCCACAGCGCGCCGACCGCGGCGCGCTCCGTGGGCAGCCCGGCCGCCGCGAAGAGGTCCTTGCGGTAGCAGATGCCCTGGGGGCCGATGTCGGTGCCGAGGCCGACCGTGCGGCCGTCCTTGGTGCCGGCCTGCGCCCACTTCCAGGGCAGGAACGCGCCCTGGTCCACGCCCGCGGCCTTGCCGAGGTCCACCAGCTTGTCGGCCTGGGTCGCGGTGATCTCCGCGATGTTGTTGACCTCGACGGCCTGGATGTCCGCCAGGCCGCTGCCGGTGCCCAGGTGGGTGAGCAGCTGCGGGTAGTAGTTCTCGTTGCGTTCGATCGAGGTCTGCTTGATCACGACGTCCGGGTGCTCGGCCATGTACTGGTCGTACAGACCGGCCTCCTGGAGCCCGAAGGCCCCGAAGACGCCGACGGTGATCGTGGTCTTGCCCTTGGCGCCGCCGGTTCCGGGCTCGCGCCCCGAGGTGCCGTCCTGGGCGCAGCCGGCCGCCAGCAGGGCGGTGCCCACGAGGGCGGCGGTGATGGCGGTTCTGGTTCTGGAGCGCATGCGTTTCCTCCCTGACCGATGTGTGCCACAGTGTGGGAGCGCTCCCACGGGGCGTCAAGGGGTCCTGCACGGACCGAATCGGAGGGATGTTCGTTAGATTTCAACGAGGGAGGCAGCCATGAACGGTCGTGGGCGGGTGGGGACCCCCGGGGCGAGGTCCGGCGCGGGCGGCCCCGGCGCGGGCTCGGGGCGCGGGGGACGGCCCACCCTGGAGGAGGTCGCCGCGCGCGCGGGCGTGGGCCGCGGCACGGTGTCCCGTGTGATCAACGGTTCGGCGAAGGTCAGCGAGGCCACCCGGGCGGCGGTCGAGGCCGCCGTCGCCGAGCTGGGGTACGTGCCCAACCGCGCGGCCCGCGCGCTGGCCGCGCACCGGACCGACGCGATCGCCCTCGTGGTGCCCGAGCCCGAGTCCCGGTTCTTCGCCGAGCCCTACTTCTCCGACGTGCTGCGCGGGGTCGGGGCCGCCCTCGCGGAGACCGAGATGCAGCTGCTGCTGACCTTCGCGGGCAACGAGCGCGAGCGCACCCGGCTGGCCCAGTACCTGGCGGCCGACCGGGTCGACGGGGTGCTGCTGGTCTCCGTACACGCGGACGACCCGCTGCCCGACCTCCTGGACGAGCTGAACATCCCGGCCGTGGTCAGCGGCCGCAGGTCCGCCGACGAGCCGCTGGCCTCGGTGGACTCCGACAACTTCGCGGGCGCCACCGCCGCCGTGCGCCACCTCGTGGACCGGGGACGGCGGACCATAGCCACCATCACCGGCCGCCTGGACGTCTACGGTGCCCGCCGCCGGCTCGACGGCTACCGGGCCTCCCTGGAGGCGGCCGGCCTGCCCGCGGACGCCCTGCTGGTGGCCGAGGGCGACTTCACCGAGGAGGGTGGCCGGCGGGCGATGGCCGAGCTGCTGGAACGGCGCCCGGGCCTCGACGCGGTCTTCGCCGCCTCCGACGTGATGGCGGCCGGCGCCCGCCAGGCCCTGCGCGCGGCGGGCCGCCGGATACCCGACGACGTGGCGCTGGTCGGCTTCGACGACTCGGTGGTGGCCCGGCACATGGACCCGGCCCTGACGAGCGTCCGCCAGCCGATCGAGGAGATGGGCCGGACCATGGCCCGGGTGCTGCTGGAGCAGATCGCCGGTTCGGGGGAGCGGCCGCGGATCGTGCTGCCGACGGAGCTGGTGGTGCGGGACTCGGCGTGAGCCCGGGCCCGGTGCCCGGAGCGCGGCCATCCGGCCGGGTGCGGCGCCGGAAACGGCGAGGGCCCCGTTCCGCTTCCGCGGAACGGGGCCCTCGTACAGGGTGAGTGACGGGACTCGAACCCGCGGCCACCTGGACCACAACCAGGTGCTCTACCAACTGAGCTACACCCACCATGTCCGGTCGGAATTCCGACCGGCCGAAGAAAAGAGTACAGGGTCGGAAGGGGTGCTCGCTCCGCCTTGATGCCCGGCCGGCGGTGCGGTGGCCGTCAGCCCGCTATTCGGCGGGCAGGACGTGCTTGGCCGCGATGGTCCTCGCGGTCTCGGAGTCCGGACCCGGCTGCGGCACGAAGACCGCCTCGCGGTAGTAGCGCAGCTCCGCGATCGACTCCTTGATGTCCGCCAGCGCCCGGTGGTTGCCGTTCTTCGGCGGGCTGTTGAAGTACGCCCGGGGGTACCAGCGGCGGGCCAGCTCCTTGACCGAGGACACGTCCACGATCCGGTAGTGCAGGTGGCCCTCCAGCGCGGGCATGTCGCGCAGCAGGAAGCCGCGGTCGGTGCCGACGGAGTTCCCGCAGAGCGGGGCCTTGCCGGGCTCCTTGACGTGCTCGCGTACGTACGCCAGCACCTGGGCCTCGGCGTCCTCCAGGGTGGTCCCGCCGGCCAGCTCGTCCAGCAGACCCGAGGCGGTGTGCATCTGGCGCACCACGTCGGGCATGTTCTCCAGCGCCGCCTCCGGCGGGCGGATCACGATGTCCACGCCGTCGCCGAGCACGTTCAGCTCCGAGTCGGTGACCAGCGCGGCCACCTCGATAAGTGCGTCGTCCGTCAGCGAGAGCCCGGTCATCTCGCAGTCGATCCACACCATGCGATCGTTCATGCGGTCCACCTTATGGGAGGTATCCGCGAACGGGGGGTCCCGCGGAGGCGCGGGAACGCGCCCGGGCGCGCCGTGCCCGGGCCCCGGACACGTGGGAGGTCCCGCGGACCGTACGACTACAGATCCGCGGGACCTCGGTTCACGGGGGCGGCGCTAGGCGTGCTCGCGCTGCCCCGGCATCATCGACGCCCGGCCCGGGGCGTACAGCTCCGTGACGGACGGGCCGCTGGCCGCCAGTGCCGCCGCCGCCCGCTGGGGCTGCGGAGTGCGCTGGTGCGGCACCGGCACCTCGGTGACGTTGGACGTGTCGGCCTGCGGCCGACGGGCCCGGTACGCGGACCGGTACGCGGCCGGGGAGGACCCCAGCTGCCGCCGGAAGTGCCCGCGCAGCGCGACCGGCGAGCGGAACCCGCAGCGTCCGGCGACCTCGTCGACCGAGTAGTCGGAGGTCTCCAGCAGCCGCTGTGCCTGGAGCACCCGCTGGGTGATCAGCCACTGGAGCGGCGCGCTGCCGGTCAGCGAGCGGAACCGCCGGTCGAAGGTGCGCCTGCTCATGTAGGCGCGGGCCGCCAGGGTCTCCACGTCGAACTGCTCGTGGAGGTGTTCCAGCGCCCAGGCGACGACCTCGGCCAGCGGGTCGGCGCCGATCTCCTCCGGCAGGGACCGGTCGAGGTAGCGCTCCTGCCCGCCGGTGCGGCGGGGCGGGACGACGAGCCTGCGGGCCAGGGCCCCGGCCGCCTCGCTGCCGTGGTCCGTCCGCACGATGTGCAGACAGAGGTCGATTCCGGCCGCGGTGCCCGCGGACGTCAGGACGTCGCCGTCGTCGACGAACAGCTCGCGCGGATCGACGTGGACGGACGGGTACCGCTTGGCCAGCGTCGGCGCGTACATCCAGTGCGTCGTCGCCGGGCGGCCGTCCAGCAGACCGGCGGCCGCGAGCACGAAGGCGCCCGTGCACAGGCCGACGATCCGGGCCCCCTCCTCGTGCGCCAGACGCAGTGCGTCGAGCGCCTCGGGAGGCGGTGGTGAAGTGATCGACCGCCAGGCCGGAACGACGACCGTGCCTGCCCGGGCGATCGCCTCCAGCCCGTACGGCGCAGTGAGTTCGAGTCCGCCCGTGGTCCGCAGCGGTCCGTCCTCGCCCGCGCAGACGAGCAGTCGGTATCGAGGCACCCCCGCGTCCTGCCGGTCAATGCCGAACACGGAGAGTGGAATGGAACTTTCGAAGATTGGTCCGCCGCTGAACAGCAGCACCGCGACGATCTCCCTGCGGCGGCGCCCCGCGAGCTTCCGGCCCGCGTCAGCGACGACGGCGGTGGAGTCCTGGCTCATGGCGCTAAGCCCCCCTTGGGTGTCGCGACTCCTTGGTCTGGTCGCACCTGCACGTTTCCCCTCGGCCTTGCACGTGTTCCCCCGCCGTAAATACATGATCGAATCTACTGCGTCGCGTGGTGTCGGCGTGACAAGTTCAGCACGCAGCGCTATGTCGACTTGGCAACTTGGCGTAAAGCATTCGATCAGGAAGCGTTCCACTCCGCGACCTTGGGGGGAAGCGCGCCGGGCCGCGGTGGCCTGTACCCATACGGTCCGACCGTACCTGTACCGGTGTCGTCCCTGGTGATGGGGGGGTTGGGTGGACATTCCGCCAAGGGTTGTGCTCGGGCGCGAAGTTGGCTGAAAACATACGGGGGGCGCCTGTGCGAACCGGTCAGCCATGCGGGTTCGGGCCACCGCCCGGCCCCCGGCCGGGAGTTCCCCCGCCCCCGTGGCACCCGCGGTGGGCGCCGCTGCCCGTCCGCGAGTGCCGCCCGCGGTGGCCGGCGGCGCTCTGCTCGGCGGCCGTGACGCGGGCCGCGGTCAGCTCCGAGTGCCGCAGGAGCACCCGGCACACCGCGGTGACGGCGACCAGGCCCAGGGTCGCGACCGCGGCCCCGCCGAAGGAGGTCCCGTACACCACCAGCACCACGGGGACCAGGACGCAGCTGAAGGCGGCCCACCGTACGACGTCCCCCGCGGGGTCCCCGGACGGGTGAACCGGGTGGACGGCGGGGCGGGCGGGCGATGGCGGGGCGGACTGCTGGGCCGAGTGGGCCGGGTGACCGGGCACGGAGCGCTCCCTGCGGGCTCTTCGGGGACGGTCGGACGTCTGTCCAACGCACCGCGCGAGGTGTCGGTCACTGCCCGGGAGGGTGGCTCGTCACTGACTGTAGGGGCCAGCGGACATTGCCAAGAGCCCCCGCCTCCGGCATGCTCCCTGGGACGCTTTCCCAAGGGCCGGACGGCCCTGTGCAGGGGAGGAGTGTCGCCGTACCCTTGGGGGTATGGGCTTGGGAAGATGATTCCCGGACACAGCTTCGTCACCCTCTGTTGCCTCCACAAGGACTCTCCTCGCCGAGACACTCATGGCCGGTCACGACTTCCCCGAACCCGCGGGCCGCAAGCGCAAGCAGCTCGCAGACTCCGCGCCGGACCTCCGCGCGGTCGAAGAGGCACGCCATCCGTGCGACCCGGCCTTCCGGCACGGCGTCGTCGTGGGGTTCGACGGCTCGACCTCCAGTGAGCGCGCCCTCGCGTACGCGATCGGCATGGCCAAGCGCTCCGGCTCCGGCCTGATCATCGTGCACGTGGCCAACCGGCTGCCCACCACCGTCTGGGCCGGCTGCGAGCCGCCCGTCTTCGTGGACGTGCCGGACCACCGCACCGAGGTGCTGGGGCTCGAACTGGCCTGTGCCGACTACCTGGCCGAGGTCCCGTGGATCCTGGTCGAGCGCGGCGGCGACATCTGCCACGAGCTGGAGGAGGTCGGCCGCGAGTACTCGGCCGACGCCATCGTGGTCGGCTCCACCCACGGCATCGTCGGCCGGATCTTCGGCTCCGTCGCCGGCCGGCTGGCCAAGCGGGCGCAGCGGCCCGTCGTCGTCATCCCCTGACGGATCCCGGTACGACCTGATGTGGCGTGTTCTGTTCGCCCGCGCCTGCACTCCGTGAGGATTCGATACCTTTCCGTGACCACGTTCGGGTGCATTGTGCCCTTGTGAAGGGAACATAAGAGTCGCTGGGTAGCAGCAGAAAATTGCAGATCGAAGGGAGCCTGGCCGTGGACAACGACGTCTCCGCCGGGAGCAAGGCCACCACTTCCACCCTCGGGCACATCGCCCTGGGTCTGACCCTTCTCGCGTTCGGAATCGGCCACACCGGCGTCATCGACGGCGTGACCGCGGCCGACTCCGTCTCGCTCGCCACCTACGTCGGCGGGCTCACCCTCTTCGTGCTCGGCGTCCTCGAGTACCGCGGGGGCAACGGCTTCAACGGAACCGCCTTCGCCGGCCTCGGCGCCCTCTGGTTCACCTGGGCGAACGCGGCGGACGGCAAGGCCTCCGCGGACGCTGCCGGAACGTTTCTGGTCCTGTTCGCACTGCTCGCGCTGACCCTTGCGGCAGCGGCGCCCAGCGGACTCTTCAGCCAGGGCGTCTACGCCCTGCAGTTCCTCGCCCTCCTCCTGCTGGCGATATCCGCCCTCGCGGACGTCGGCTCCCTGGCCAAGGCGGGCGGCTGGGTCGCCGCCGTCGGCGGCCTGATGGCCTGGTACGGGGCCACGGCGGCGCTCACCGGCTGGCCGGCCTCGGTCCGCCGCACCTCCGGCAGCGGGGCGGTGGCCGCGAGCTGAGGCTCGTACACGCCCGGCACGAGCCCGTGCCGCCCGTGCAAAGGAAAGGGCCCCTCGTGCAGGAGCACGAGGGGCCCTTCCGCGTCCACCGTCGCGACTACTCGACGGTGACGGACTTCGCCAGGTTGCGCGGCTTGTCGATGTCCCGGCCCAGGTGCAGGGCGGTGTGGTACGCCAGCAGCTGGAGCGGGATGCCCATCAGGATCGGGTCGAGCTCGTCCTCGTTCTTCGGGACGACGATCGTGTGGTCGGCCTTCTCCTGCTCGGTGTGCGCGACCGCGAGGATCCGGCCGCTGCGGGCCTTGATCTCCTCCAGGGCGGCGCGGTTCTTCTCCAGCAGCGAGTCGCCCGGGACGATCGCGACGGTCGGCATGGCGGGCTCGATGAGGGCCAGCGGGCCGTGCTTGAGCTCGGAGGCCGGGTAGGCCTCGGCGTGGATGTAGGAGATCTCCTTGAGCTTCAGGGAGGCCTCCAGGGCGACCGGGTAGCCCCGGACGCGGCCGATGAACATCATCGACTTGGCCTCGGCGTACTCGGCGGCCAGCTTCTTGATGTCCTCCTCGCCCTCCAGGATCTCCTGGATCTGGGCGGGCAGCTTGCGCAGCCCCTCGATGATCCGCTTGCCGTCGGCGACGGACAGGTCGCGGATGCGGCCCAGGTGCAGCGCGAGCAGCGCGAAGGCGACGACCGTGTTGGTGAAGCACTTGGTGGAGACGACGCAGACCTCCGGGCCGGCGTGCACGTACACGCCGCCGTCGGCCTCGCGGGCGATGGCCGAGCCGACCACGTTGACCACACCGAGGACGCGGGCGCCCTTGCGCTTCAGCTCCTGGACGGCCGCCAGCACGTCGTACGTCTCACCGGACTGGGAGACGGCGATGTAGAGGGTGTCGGGGTCCACGACCGGGTTGCGGTAGCGGAACTCGGAGGCCGGCTCGGAGTCGGCGGGGATGCGGGCCAGGCCCTCGATGAGCGAGGCGCCGATCATGCCGGCGTGGTACGAGGTGCCGCAGCCGAGGATCTTCACGCGGCGGATGCCGCGGGCCTCGCGGGCGTCGAGGTTCAGGCCGCCCAGGTGGACGGTGGAGAACTTCTCGTCGATGCGGCCGCGCAGCACGCGGTCGACCGCGTCGGGCTGCTCGCAGATCTCCTTGTGCATGTACGTGTCGTGGCCGCCCATGTCGTAGGAGGCGGCCTCCCACTCCACGGTCTCGGGGGTGGCGGTGGTGCGCGTGCCCGAGGTCGTGTAGGTGCGGAAGTCGTCGGCCTTCAGGGTGGCCATCTCGCCGTCTTCGAGGGTCACGACCTGACGGGTGTGGGCGATCAGCGCGGCCACGTCGGAGGCGACCAGCATCTCCTTCTCGCCGATGCCGAGGATGACCGGGGAGCCGTTGCGGGCCACGACGATGCGGTCGGCGAAGTCGGAGTGCATGACGGCGATGCCGTAGGTGCCCTCGATCTGCTTGACGGCCTCGCGGACCTTCTCCTCCAGGGAGTCGGCCTGGGAGCGGGCGATCAGGTGGGTGATGACCTCGGTGTCGGTCTCGGAGGCGAAGACCACGCCCTCGGACTCGAGCTTGGCGCGCAGCTCGGCGGCGTTGTCGACGATGCCGTTGTGGACGACGGCGACCTTGTTCTCGGGGTCCAGGTGCGGGTGCGAGTTCACGTCGCTCGGCGCGCCGTGGGTGGCCCAGCGGGTGTGCGCGATGCCGGTGGTGCCCGCGAACCGCTTGGGGACGCGGGACTCCAGCTCACGGACGCGGCCCTTGGCCTTGACGACCTTCAGGGCCGTCGCCTTGGGGCTGTTGACGACGATGCCTGCCGAGTCGTAGCCCCGGTACTCCAGCCGCTGCAGTCCTTCGAGCAGCAGCGGAGCCACGTCGCGCTTGCCGATGTAACCGACGATTCCGCACATGAAGTGTTAACCCCTCCGAAGTTCTGGGTGTGCCCGCTGGTGGCAGGGACGTTTCAGCCGTAGACGATGCGGCGCAGCTGCCGGAGCGACAGCTCCGGTGGCGCCACGGCGCGGTGCGGGAGCTCGCCCGCGATCCGTTCGAAGATCTCCGCGTTCACCGAGCCGCCGGCCTGCAGCTCGCGGTGGCGGCGGCGGACGAACTCCTCGGTCGTCTCGTCGAAGTACGCCAGCACGTCGAGCACCACCCGGGCGGCCTCCCCGCGCTGGAGCGCGGTGCTGCGCACCAGGTGGTCGACGAGGTCGTCATGCGACGGGCGGCGATCGAGCACCCGTAGATATTGGAGGGTGGAGGGGGTGGAACGCAATATTCCTGCCCGATTTCGGGCAGGGAGCGGCAGGTATGGACCAACTGGATGGACTCGAAGGGTCCATCCGGGGGCCTTCCCGTGCACCGTCGGCCCGTGCCCTATACCTGGTCGGATGAGATTCCTGCGTGCCCTCGGCGCCCTGCTGGCCTGCGCGGCCCTGTCGGTCTCCTGCACGGACGCCCGGGCGGGCTCGGGCGCCGGGGCGCCGGGCGCGCCGGCCGAGCTGTCGGCGTACGAGCGCATCGTCCCGGCACCGGCCCGTACCGCCCCCGGCGGCCCCGGGTACCGGCTGTCCGCGGCCACCGTGATCCGCACCACCGCGGGCTCCCGCGAGGCGCGGGGCGTCGGGGAGCTGCTGGCCGCGGCGCTGCGGCCGGCGACCGGGCTGCCGCTGCGGGTCAGCGGCACCGACGCGGCCGGGGCGGCCGGCGGGGTGCGGCTGCGGCTGGACCCGGCGGCGGGCGCGTACGGGGAGGAGGGCTACCGGCTCCAGGCGGACGGGGAGGGCGTGACCGTCAGCGCCTACCGGCCCGCCGGGCTGTTCCGCGGCGCGCAGACGCTGCGGCAGCTGGTGCCGGCCGAGGGGGCGCCGGTGGTGGCGGGCGGCTCGGTCTCGGACGCGCCGAGGTTCGGGTACCGGGGGGCGATGGTCGACGTCGCGCGGCACTTCTTCACCGTCGCGCAGGTGAAGCGGTACGTGGACCAGCTGGCCCTGTACAAGATCAACGTCCTGCACCTGCACCTCACCGACGACCAGGGCTGGCGGCTGGCCGTCGACTCCTGGCCGCGGCTGGCCACGTACGGCGGGGCCAGTGAGGTCGGCGGCGGCCCGGGCGGCCACTGGACCAAGGACGAGTACCGGGACCTGGTCCGCTACGCGGGCGAGCGGTACATGGAGGTGGTCCCGGAGATCGACATGCCGGGCCACACCAACGCGGCCCTGGCCTCGTACGCCGAGCTGAACTGCTCCGGCGTCGCGCCCGCCCGCTACACCGGCATCAAGGTGGGCTTCAGCTCGCTCTGCGTCGGCAAGGAGCGGACGTACGAGTTCGTCGCCGACGTGCTGCGCGAGGTGGCCGCCCTGACGCCCGGCCGCTGGCTGCACATCGGCGGCGACGAGGCCCACTCGACCCCGCACGACCAGTACGCGTCCTTCATGGCGCGGGCCCAGGCGGCCGTGGGGGACACCGGCAAGAAGGTGATGGCCTGGCACCAGCTGGCGGGCGCGGAGCCGGTGCAGGGCGCGGTGCTGCAGTGGTGGGGCACGGACAAGACGAAGGCCGCCGAGAAGGAGCAGGTCGCGGCCGCGGTGCGGAAGGGCGCGAAGCTCGTGGTCTCGCCCGCGGACCGCGCGTACCTCGACATCAAGTACGACGCCGCCACGAAGCCGGGGCTGAGCTGGCCGGGCTACGTGCCGGTGAAGCGGGCGTACGAGTGGGATCCGGGCACGCACCTGCCGGGCGTGCCGGAGTCGGCGGTGCTGGGGGTGGAGGCCCCGCTGTGGACGGAGGTCATCGCGACCCCGGCCGAGCTGGACCACATGGCCTTCCCGCGGGTGATCGGGGTGGCGGAGCTGGGCTGGTCGCCGGCCGCCGCCCTCTCCTGGGACGCGTACCGCCTCCGCCTGGCCGCCCAGGGACCCGTCCTGACGAAGCTGGGCATCGCCTTCTACCGCTCGCCGGACGTGCCGTGGCTGTAGGCCGGGCCGTCCGCCCGGCCGGGTCCGGAACGCAGGAGGAGCGGCCCGCCGGCCGTCAGCGGGGGCTGACGGGAGGCGGGCCGCTCCGGTCGTTCCCCGGGCCGGGGGACCGTACCCCGGACCCGGGAGACGCACGGGGGCGGGCCCGCGGAGAGGGCCGGTGGACTCCGCGGGCCGCCCCCCGCTCTCAGCGGCGCGCGAAGGGCGCCACGGGGTTGGGCAGCGTGCCGACCAGCTGGAGCGCGGCCGACGGGTCGGACAGGTCGACCATCTGCTTGTTGTTGCGCAGCTGGAGGCGGTTGAGGCAGGAGAGCTGGAACTCCTCCGCGAAGAAGTCGTACCGCTCGAACTTCTCGGCCAGGGCCGGCACGGACTCCTGGTAGTCGTGGGCGCAGTCGGCCACGGCCCGCCAGAACGTCTCCTCGGTGCAGATCCCCTCGGTGACGAGGATCGAGGAGAGGAAGCGGAAGAAGCAGTCGAAGACGTCCGTGAAGACGGAGAGGAGCTTCATGTCCTCCGGGACGTCCGCGCGGATCCGCTCCACCTGCGGCGGCAGCACGGCCTCCGCGTCCATGATGACGATCTCCTCGGCGATGTCCTTGAAGATCGCCCGCTGCACCACGCCGTCCTTGATCACCAGGATGGTGTTCTCGCCGTGCGGCATGTACGCGAGGTCGTACCGGTAGAAGCAGTGGACCAGCGGGAGGAGGTAGGCCCGCAGGTACGGCTTCAGCCACTCCGCCGGCGTGAGGCCGGACTCCTCGATGAGGGCGCCGACGAAGGACCTGCCCTCCGAGTCGACGTGCAGCAGCGAGGCCATCGTGGCCAGGCGCTCGCCGTCCGCCAGCGAGTTCACGGGCGACTCGCGCCAGAGCGCGGCCAGCATCTTGCGGTACGGCGAGTAGCGGTCGGTGGCGCGCTCGTACTGGAGGTGCCGGTAGCCGATGGCGGCCCGCTCGCGGATGATCGAGAAGTCGACCGACCGCAGCACCTCGTCCGACTCGATCAGCGCGTGCAGCCAGTCGTTGATCGCCGGAGTGGCCTCCATGTAGGCCGCCGACAGGCCCCGCATGAAGCCCATGTTCAGGACGGAGATGGCCGTCTTGACGTAGTGCTTGGTGGGGGTGGTGGTGTTGAAGAAGGTGCGGATCGACTGCTGCGGCAGGTACGCGTCCTCGCCCTCGCCCAGCAGGACCAGGCGGCGGTTGGCGATCTCCGCGGCGAAGGTGACCGTGGTCTTGTTCCACCACTGCCAGGGGTGCACCGGGAAGAGGTGGTAGTCCGCCGGGTCGAGGCCCAGGGACGTCAGTTTCGCCGCGAACAGGTCCACCGCGGCGTCGCCCAGCTCCGCGCGCATGAAGCTGTCGTGCTCCAGGCCGGCGCCCGCGGTGAAGGTGGAGACGTCCTTGTGCGCCGCCGCCCAGATCAGGTGGACCGGGCTCGCGGCCTCCGGGGCGTACGAGTGGTACTCGTGCACGCCGAAGCCGAGCCGGCCGTTGTTGGCGACGAAGCAGGGGTGGCCCTCGGTCATGCCGGTCTCGATGTCCTGGAACGAGGACTTGGCGAGGACGGCCGAGGAGACCTGCGGCTTGGCGTACTTGTAGGCGGAGCCGGCCAGCGTGGAGGAGATCTCCTCCAGGTAGACCGGGAGGACCTCCGCGCTCAGGCCCAGGGTCTGCTGGAACTCGATGTGGAAGTCGATGGCGTCCAGCGGCTGCGGCTCGCCGTCGCGCAGGCGGGTGACCGTGGCCTCGTCCACCGCCCAGTGGTCCAGGGCCTGCCGGTCTGCCCGGAAGTGGTACTCGACCGTGCCGTCGTCGGAGACGACCGAGTAGCGGTCGTCTCCGAGGGACTCCGGCGTCAGCAGGCGCTCGTGGGAGAACTCCGCGAGGGCCTTGCGGACCAGCGCGCGGTTGGCGCGCAGCCACAGCTCGGGGGAGAGGTGGGTGATCGCGTCGGCGGGGCTCATATGGACACCTCGGCGAAGATGCCGGTGGCGGACTCGAACTGCGCGCGGGTGCAGAAGGACAGCAGGGCCGTCTTCTCCGGCTTCTCGACCTCGCGCTCGGGGACGAACCCGACCGCCTCGTTGAGGGCGTGGACGGCCTTGTTGCGGACGTCCGGCTCCACGACGACCCGCCGGGTGGCGGCGTCGTCGAAGAGGGCGGCCATGACCGTGGTGATGACGGCCCGGGTGAAGCCGGACCGCGGGGTGTCGGTCGGGGCGACCAGGAAGTGCATGCCGACGTCGCCGGGCTCGGCGTCGTACAGGCCGACCAGCTCCAGCTCGCTCGGGTCGTACCGCTCCATGAGGAAGGCCGGCTCGCCGTCGTGGAGGCCGATGAAGGCGTCGTGGTGCTCGGCCGCGGCGATCCGCATGTACTCGCGCTCGACGTCCGGCAGGGAGGAGTCCTGCATCATCCAGAACGCGGCCTTGGGGTGGGTGACCCAGCCGTGCAGCAGCTCCGCGTCCGCGAACGGGTCGAGCGGGCGGACCGAGAACGTGCCGAGGGCGTCGTCCGTCCGCGAGAAGAGGATCTCGGGGGTGGTGCTCATCAGAGGGTGCCTTCCGGGGCGGTGAACTGCTGGAACGCGATGGACTTCTCGACCTTGTAGTGCTCGCGGCCGAGCAGCTCTCCGACGATGTACGCGTTGCGGTACGCCGCCATGCCCAGGTCGGGCGAGGTGAGTGAGTGGTTGTGGGTGGTGCCGTTCTGCAGGTAGACGCCACGGCCGGTGGTGTCCACGCTGTAGTTGCGGGCGGCGTCCAGGCGGCCGCGGCCGTCGAAGTTCAGGCGGTCCCGGACGGGGTTCAGGAAGTCCGGGGTGGCGTACTTGTAGCCGGTGGCCAGGACCAGGCCCTCCGTCGCCAGGGAGAAGTCGCGCTCCTGCTCCTCCTGGCGCAGCCCCAGCGTGTACGTGCCGGTGGTGGTGTCGTACGCGGCGCTGTTGAGGGAGGTGTTGGTGAGCAGGGTGGTCGGGACCGGGCCCGGCATGGAGACCTTCTTCTGGTAGAGCAGGTCGAAGATCTCGTTGATGAGGTCGCCGTCGATGCCCTTGAAGAGGTTCTTCTGCTGGGTCTCCAGGCGGTACCGGGTGTCCTCGGGGAGGGCGTGGAAGTAGTCCACGTACTCCGGGGAGGTCATCTCCAGGGTGAGCTTGGTGTACTCCAGGGGGAAGAAGCGCGGGGACCGGGTCACCCAGTTGAGCTGGTAGCCGTGGGAGTCGATCTCCGACAGGAGGTCGTGGTAGATCTCGGCCGCACTCTGGCCCGAGCCGATCAGGGTGATCGACTTCTTCTTCTGGAGCTCCGCCTTGTTCTGGACGTAGACGGAGTTGTGGATGAAGTCGCCGCCCAGGCCGTCGCAGGCGTCGGGGACGTGCGGCGGGGTGCCGGTGCCGAGGACCAGGCGGCGGGCCGTGTAGGTGTCGCCCTTGTCCGTGTGGACCTCGTACAGCTCCGCGGCCTCGTCGTAGGTGACCTCGGTGACCGAGGTGGAGTACAGGACGTTGTCCAGGCGGTCGGCGGCCCAGCGGCAGTAGTCGTTGTACTCCGTGCGCAGCGGGTAGAAGTTCTCCCGGATGTAGAAGGAGTACAGCCGGTCCTTGTCCTTCAGGTAGTTGAGGAAGGAGAAGGGGGAGGTCGGGTCGGCCAGCGTGACCAGGTCCGACATGAACGGCGTCTGCAGGTGCGCGCCGTCCAGGAACATCCCGGCGTGCCACTCGAAGTGCGGCTTCGACTCGATGAACAGGCCGTTCAGCTCGTCGAGGGGAGCCGTCAGGCAGGCGAGGCCCAGGTTGAACGGGCCGAGGCCGATGCCGACGAAGTCGAGGGGCCGGCGGGGCTCACGAGGCGTGGACAAGGGATTCTCCCAGGTACTGCTCGGCGTGGGACGCGAGGAGGTCGAGGACGGCCGCGATGTCGGCCGTCGTGGTCTGCGGGTTGAGGAGGGTGAACTTCAGGTACTGGGCGCCGTCGACCTTGGTGCCGGCGACGACGGCCTCGCCGGAGGCGAACAGGGCCTTGCGGGCGTGCAGGTTGGCCTCGTCGATCTGCTCGGTCGTGAAGGCGCTGCGGTCGGCCGGCAGGTAGCGGTAGACCAGGGTGGACAGCTGGGGCCGTACGACGACCTCGAAGCGGGGGTCGGTGGCGAGCAGCCCGTAGCCCTCGGAGGCGAGGGTGACGACCTGGTCGAAGAGCTCGCCGATTCCGTCGGCGCCCATGGTGCGCAGGGTCATCCACAGCTTGAGGGCGTCGAACCGGCGGGTGGTCTGGATGGACTTGTCGACCTGGTTCGGGATCCGCTCCTCGGCCATGCGGCGCGGGTTGAGGTAGTCCGCGTAGAACGTCGCGTGCTGGAGGGTGTCGCGGTCGCGGACCAGCATCGCGCTGGAGGACACCGGCTGGAAGAAGGACTTGTGGTAGTCCACGGTGACCGAGTCGGCGAGCTCGATGCCGTCGAGGAGGTGCCGGCGGGTGGGGGAGACCAGCAGTCCGCAGCCGTACGCGGCGTCCACGTGCATCCAGGTGGCGTGCTCGGCGGCCAGGCGGGCGATCTCGGGGAGCGGGTCGATGGACCCGAAGTCGGTGGTGCCGGCGGTGGCGACGACGGCCATCGGGTACAGCCCGTCGCGGCGGCAGTTCTCCAGCTCCAGGGCGAGGGCCGCGGTGTTCATCCGCTTGTCGGCGTCGACCGGGACGGGGATGACGGCCTCGTAGCCCAGGCCGAGCATGGCGGCCGACTTCTTCACGCTGAAGTGGCTGACCTCGGAGGTGAAGATGCGCAGTTTCGGCAGCAGTTCGGCCTTGGGGAGCGGGACGTCGCTGTTCTGCATCGCGATCCGGCAGGCCTCGTCGCGGGCCAGCAGCAGCGCGTGGAAGTTGGACTGGCTGCCGCCGGAGGTGAACACGCCGTCGGCGGAAGGGCCGAAGCCGATGCGGCCGGCGGTCCAGTCGATCAGGCGGCGCTCGATGAGCGTGCCGCCGATGGACTGGTCCCAGGTGTCCAGCGAGGAGTTGACGGCGGAGAGGATCGCCTCGCCGAGCACGGCGGGGATGACCACCGGGCAGTTGAGGTGGCCCAGGTAGCGCGGGTGGTGGAAGTACACCGCGTCCCGCAGGTAGACGTCCTCCAGCTCGTCCAGCACGGCGGCCGGGTCGGCGAGGGGGCGGTCCAGGTCGATGCCCGCGATGACCGGGGTGAGTTCGTCGACGGAGATGCCGGTGTGGGGCTTCTCGGTGGACGCGAGTTTCGCGGCCACGCGTTCGACGCCCTCGGTCACGGAACGCCGGTAGTCAGCGGCGGTCGTCTCGTTGAGCAGATGCTGGCGCATCGACATCGAACTGGTCCTCCGGGGCAGGGGGGCGGGGGGCGGTGATGCGTGACTAAGGTTAGCCTAACCTTAGTTGTATGCAAAACACGTAGGGCCCCGGTGAAAACCGGGGCCCTACGTGTGAACTGCCTTACAGGGAGCGGGAGTTGCAGGGGAGTGCCACTACAGCGCGGACTCGGGATCCTCGCTGGGCGCCTGGCCCGCGTAGGCCTCCGCCAGCAGCTGCTCCTCGCTGGCGCCGAGGCGCCAGTAACCCGTGAAGCGCACCGACTTGCGGTCGACGGAACGTTCCTGCACGAAGTGGCGCCGGACCGACCTCACGGTGCCCGCCTCGCCGGCGAGCCAGACGTACGGGGTGCCCTCGGGGAGGTCGGCCTTCCGTGCCGCGGCCAGGACGTGCTCCGCGCGCCCGGCGCCCTGCTCCTCCCGCACGACCCAGGCGATCTCGGTGTCCGCGGGGGCGGACAGCGCGATCCGGTCGTCCTCGTGCGGGACCTCGAACCAGGCGCGCACGCGGACGTCCGCGGGGAGCCGGTCCAGGATGGCCGCGGCCGCCGGGAGGGCGGTCTCGTCGGCGTACATGAGCACCAGGTCCGCGTCCGCCGGGCGCTGGAAGCGCACCGACTTGTTCTCCGCGACCCGCGGCCCGATCGCCATGATCCGGCTGCCCGGCACGGCGCGGCCCGCCCAGTTGGAGGCGGGGGAGGAGTCCCCGTGGAGGACGAAGTCGATGTCGACCTCGTCCGCGCCCCCGGGGGTGCGGCGTTGCTCCCGCACCGTGTACGAGCGCATCACCGGCCGCTCCTCCTCCGGCATCCCGCGCCAGTCGCCGAACCACGTGTCCCCGGCGGTGGAGGGGAGTTCGGTGTGCTCCCGGTGCGGCTGCGGGAGGAAGAGCGAGAGGCTCTGGTCGAAGCCTCCGGAGCGGAAGTCCCGGAGGGACTCACCGCCGAACGTGACGCGCAGGAACGAGTGGCCGAGCCTGCGCGTGCGCAGCACCTCGAACTCGAAGAAGCCGAAGTCGGTCATGGCGGTGGGTCCCCCTCAGAGCTCGGGTCAGCCGACCTTCTTGGACTTCTCGATCGCGGCGGCCAGGTCCTCGAGGATCGGGGCGCACTTGTCGTACGAGAAGATCGGCTCGGTCACGCGCGGGAAGACCTGACCGGCCTTGACGGCGGGCAGCTGGGCCCAGGTGGGCTTGGCCTTCAGGTCGTTCGGCTGGAGGGTGCCCGTGCGGTTGTCCAGGATGATGATGTCGGCCTTGTACTTGCCGGCGTTCTCCCAGGACAGCTCCTCGAAGAAGCCCTCCTTGTTGACCTTCGGCTCGATGAAGGTCAGGCCCAGCTCCTGGAAGTAGCGGGTGTCGGCGTTCGGGCCGGCGGCCGAGACGTAGAACAGGTCGGCACTGCCGGAACCGATGAGGATCTTCAGGCCGGGGTTGGCCTTGGCGGCGGAGCGCAGGCGCTCGGCGGCCTTCTCGAAGCGGGCCTTGGCGTCGGTGACGTTCTTGGCCTTCAGGTCGGCGCCCAGGCTGGCGGCGAGCTGCGCGTGGCGGTCGATGACCTTCGGGATGGTGGTGTCCGCGGCCCACAGGGCGACGCTCGGGGCCAGCTTGAGGATCTTGTCCTTGGACTCGTCCGGCACGTACCAGAGCTGGTCCTTGATCCACATGTTGGTGACGAGCAGCTCGGGCTTCAGGGCCGCGTACTTCTCGACATTGAACTCGCCCCAGACGTTGCCCAGGATCTCGACCTTGGAGATGTCCATGGTGCCGGCCTGCACGTCGGGCTTGCCGTCGGCGGTCTTGGTCGGGCCGAAGACGCCCTTGACCTGGATGCCGAAGTCGTGGAGCGCGGCGGCGGTGCCGGTGAAGGCGACGATGTTCTTCGGGGTGGCCTTCGAGGTCACGTTGGTGCCGCGGTCGTCCTTGAAGGACCAGGGGCCCTTGTCGGACGTGGTGCCGCCGTTGCCCTTGTCCTTTTTGTCGCCGTCCCCGCACGCGGCCAGCACGGCACCGAGGCCGAGGACGCCGCCCGCGGCGAGGATGCCGCGACGGGAGAGGTGAGCAGCTCGGGACTGGGGCATGTCGGTGTCCGCTTTCGTACGTGTCCTTGCGACCTGATGGCCGGTTCGGGACGTAGGTTAGCCTAACCTCAGCCGTTCTGGGTAAGGGGGGCCTTACTTTTTCCGCGAAACGCGGAGAGGGCCCTCCACTTGGGGTGGAGGGCCCTCTCGCGGTTCAGCTCTTGAGGGTCAGGATCCGACCGGCGTCACGGGTGGTCGATCACGTTGAGCGTCGAGTGCTCCGTAGCGCACGGGCTGGCGGCCGGCTCGTGGTTGGCGTCACCGGAGTAGATGACGCGCCAGGCGTAGTCGCCGTCGTTGGCGGTGTCGATGCTGAACGTGGTGTTGTTCGTCGCCGCCTGACCGTTCACCAGCGGCACGTTCTCCTCCTCGTACGCCGGGACCGGCGCGGAGCAGGTGAGGTCGCCGGGGCCGAAGAGGCGGAAGGTGACCGTGCCGGTCGGCGTGCCGCCCGCGGAGGCGCTGACGGTGACCGAGTCCTGCGGGAAGAACTCCTGCGCGGTGGCGACGGTCGCACCGGCGCGGCCCACGACGAGCTGCTCGGAGGCGCACAGGCTCATCGCGGCCTCGTTGTTGGCGTCACCGCTGTAGACGGCCTGCCAGTAGAAGGTGCCCACGGTGTTGAACTGCAGCGAGTTCGAGTCCGGGACGACGCCGTTGGTGACGGTCTTGGTGCCGGCGTCACGGGCGCCCTGCGTGCACGCCATGTCCGTGTAGACGGTGTAGGTGACGGTGCCGCCCGCGTTGGCGCTGGCGCCGTTCAGGGTGGCGGAGTCGGTCACCGAGCCACCGATGGTGATCGTCTCGTCGGACAGCACGGTCGTGATCGTCGGCCGGGCCTTGTCGACCACGCTGGTCTCGTTGGCGTCACCGCAGGAGGTGGCTGCCGGGGAGTTGTTGGCGTCGCCGCTGTACGAGGCGGTCCAGTAGTACGAGCCCACGGCGGTGGGGGTGAACTCCGGCGAGTGGTACGTGCCGGGGCCGTTCACCGTCTCCACGGAGCCGCCGGTGAAGACCTGGTTCGTGCACTGGGCGTCGCTGTAGGCGCGGAAGGTGAGGGTGCCGCCCGCATTGGCGCTGACGCCGCCCAGGACGGCGGTGTCGCTGATGGCGCTGCCGACCGTCACGGGGCCCGACGCGGTGGTGATCAGGGAGGCGCAGTTCGTGATCTGGACCGGGGTCGGGTCGATGAAGTCCTTCAGCTCGGAGTTGAAGGAGTCCGAGGAGCGGCTCTTCACGTACGCCGAACCGAAGGTCCGGCACGAGGTGCCGGGCGGGAAGATCGCGTCGAACGAGATGGCCGCCTCACCGAAGGTGAAGGGGTCCAGCTGGCCGAGGGAGCCGGCCTGGTTCGCGGGGATCGTGCTGCTGTTGACGGAGCCCACCGCGAGGGGGTTCGCACCGCCGGTGATGACCGTCGGGCCGCCCCAGGCGGTACCGCTCCAGGTGCGGATGGAGATGGTCGGGACCGTGCCGCCCTGGGAGAGGTCGTACGTGATCAGCTTGTCACCCGCGGTGCGGACCGGCGTCGCGGTCTCGCTGGGACCGTTGTTGGCGCAGTTCGTGGGGTTGGGCGGGACCGCAGCCGGGTTGCAGAACTTCTGGTTGAGCTCGAAGTCCATGTTCGTGGTGCCCGACGGGCTGTTGATCCGGCGCCAGAACAGCTCCAGGAACTTCGGGGTCGTGTCCGCCTCGGTGAACACGCCGAAGTTCAGCAGGTCGCTCTTGTTGGGCGGGATCGAGCCGAAGACGATCGTCGGGTTCGGGTCGTCCTCCTTCGAACCCTGGCCGAACGAGTTGTCGGTGCGCCCGCTGGGGCGGTCGTTCTTCACGATGGCGCCGGACCGGAACGCGGTGCCGGTGCCGCCGGTCAGCCAGTCGATGCAGTTCACGCCACCGTTGACGATGAGGTTGGCGTTCGTGTCGATCTCGAAGTGGCTGCCCGACAGCACGGTCGCCGTCGTGCAGGTCTGGAGCGCGGCCGCGTTGGCGGCCACCGTCGCGGGGACGGCGAAGGAGGTGAAGAGCGAGGCGGCGACTACCGCGGTCCTGAGCCGGTTCCTGCGGGACCGGGGCGGCAGCACGGATCTGATCACTACGGTTTCTCCTCGGATGTGAGGCCGGTGCGCGCCGAGGAACGTAGCAAGTCAAAAACCCTCAAATCGCGCGACACACTGTGGTCGCGAAATGGCGATATTTGCCCATTGATATGCAGAAACGGCCCGTGTGGGGGACACGGGCCGTTCCGGAGTGCGGGTGGGATCAGGCGGTGAAGCCCAGCTCCCGGGCGATCAGCATGCGCTGCACCTCGCTGGTGCCCTCGCCGATCTCCAGGATCTTCGAGTCGCGCCACATGCGGGCCACCGGGTACTCGTTCATGAAGCCGTAGCCGCCGTGGATCTGCGTGGCGTCCCGGGCGTTGTCGACGGCGACCGTGGAGGAGTACAGCTTCGCGATGGCCGCCTCCTTCTTGAACGGCTCGCCGGCCACCAGCCGGGAGGCCGCGTCACGCCAGCCGATGCGGGCCATGTGGGCGCGCATCTCCATGTCGGCCAGCTTGAACTGGATGGCCTGGTTGTCGCCGATCGGCTTGCCGAAGGCGTGCCGCTCCTTGGCGTACTTCACCGACTCGTCCACACAGCCCTGCGCCAGACCGGTGGCCAGCGCCGCGATGGCGATCCGGCCCTCGTCGAGGATGCGCAGGAACTGGGCGTAGCCGCGGCCCTCCTCGCCCACCAGGTTGGCCACCGGCACCCGGACGTCGTCGAAGGACAGCTCACGGGTGTCCGAGGCGTTCCAGCCGACCTTCGAGTAGGGGGCCGCGACGGTGAAGCCCGGGGTGCCGGACGGGACGATGATCGAGGAGATCAGCGGGCGGCCGTCGGGCTTCCGGCCGGTCACCGCGGTGACCGTGACCAGGCCCGTGATGTCCGTGCCGGAGTTGGTGATGAAGCACTTCGAGCCGTTGATGACCCACTCGTCGCCGTCCCGGACGGCCGTGGTGCGGGTGCCGCCCGCGTCGCTGCCCGCGCCCGGCTCGGTCAGGCCGAACGCGCCCAGCACCTCGCCGGAGCACAGCTTCGGCAGCCACTCGCGCTTCTGCTCGTCAGTGCCGAAGAGGTACAGCGGCATGGCGCCGAGCGAGACGCCGGCCTCCAGCGTGATGGCGACCGACGAGTCGACCCGGGCGAGCTCCTCCAGGGCGATGCCGAGCGCGAGGTAGTCGCCGCCCATGCCGCCGTACTCCTCCGGGAAGGGCAGGCCGAACAGGCCCATGCGCCCCATCTCGCGGACGATCTCGTACGGGAACTCGTGGCGCTCGTAGAAGTCGCCGATCTTGGGGGCGACGACGTCGTGGGCGAACTCCTCCACCGTGCGGCGGAGTTCCTCGTGCTCGGGGGTGAGCCGGTGGTCGAGGGACATGGCTTGGGTCACTCCTTGTGGGAGAGGGCGCGGACGGTACGGGAGGGGCTGGGCCGGCCCAGCCGGTCTGCCATCCACACGCTCGTGGCGGTGAGCTTGGCGAGGTCGACACCGGTCTCGACGCCGAGGCCGTCGAGCATCCACACCAGGTCCTCGGTGGCGAGGTTCCCGGTCGCGCTCTTCGCGTACGGGCAGCCGCCCAGGCCGCCCGCGGAGGAGTCGACCGTGGTGACGCCGTGCTGGAGGGCGGCGAGGGTGTTCGACAGGGCCTGGCCGTAGGTGTCGTGGAAGTGCACACCGATGCGCTCGGTGCCGACGCCGGCCGCGTTGAGCTCCCCGAGGAGGGCGCGTACGTGGCCGGGGGTGGCGACGCCGATGGTGTCGCCCAGGCTCAGCTCGTCGCAGCCCAGGTCCAGCAGGGCCTTGGCGACGCGGACGACCTGAGGGACGGGCACGGCGCCCTCCCAGGGGTCGCCGAAGCACATCGAGAGGTAGCCGCGGACGTGCATCCCGTCGGCCTTCGCCCGGCTGACCACGGGCTCGAACATGGCCAGGGAGTCCGCGACGGTGCGGTTGAGGTTGCGCTGCGCGAAGGTCTCCGTGGCCGAGCCGAAGACCGCGATGCGGGTGGCGCCCAGCTCGCGGGCGCGGTCCAGGCCGCGCTCGTTGGGCACCAGCACCGGCAGGGCCACCCCGTCGAGGTCCGCGAGCTGCGGGAACAGCTGCTCGGCGTCGGCCAGCTGGGGCACCCACTTGGGGTGCACGAAGCTGGTGGCCTCGACGGTGGTCAGCCCCGCGTCGGCGAGCCGGCGGATGAACTCCGCCTTCACCTCGGTGGGGACGGTGCCCTTCTCGTTCTGCAGCCCGTCCCGGGCACCGACCTCGTGGATCCGCACCCGCGCGGGCAGGCCGGGGTCCGGCACGGCCATGGGCAGTCCGGTGGCGGTCACCGCTCCTCCTCCGTCTCGTCGGGGGTGACCACGGCCAGGACCTGGTCCATGGCGACCGTGGTGCCGGGCGTGACGTCCAGTTCGGTGACGGTGCCGGCGTGCGGGGCGGAGATGGCGTGCTCCATCTTCATGGCCTCGACGACCAGCAGGGTCTGGCCGGCGGCCACCTGGTCGCCGACGGCGACCTTGACCACCGTGACCGTGCCGGGCATGGGGGCCGCGAGGGTGTCCGCGCCCGCGTGGGCACGGCCGCTGAGGCTCGCCTCGACCGGGTCGTGGGCGATGAGGTGCCAGGAGTCGCCGTCGCGGCCGAGCCAGGTCCCCTCCGGGGAGGCGGCGTACGCGAACCTGTGCGTGACGCCGTCCAGTTCCAGGGTGACGTGGTCCTGGGCGCGCTGCACGATGCGGGCGGAGGCCGCTGCGCGGGGCTGCCCCTCCCCGCCCTTCTCCCGTTCACCGGGGGCTCCGCCCCCGGACCCCCGGTCCTCAAGCGCCGGACGGGCTGGATCCACACCCAGGAGGACCTCGGTGCCGCCGGTCGCCGACCGGCGGGTGCGCACTTCCGTCGGGTCCTGGCCCGGGATGCGGAAGTGGCGGACGGTCCAGGCGGGGGTGCCGCCCATGCGCCAGCCGTTGGCGGTGCCGAACGGGTCGACCCAGCCCGTGCCGTCCTGCCGGGAGGCCTCGCCGTCCAGCAGGGCCGCGGCCGCGTACACCTCCGGCGGGACGCCCTCCGGCAGGAGCTCCGACAGGTCGCGTTCCACCAGGCCGGTGTCCATGTCGCCCGAGACCACCGACGGGTGGGCCAGCAGGCGGCGCAGGAAGCCGGTGTTCGTCGGGACGCCCAGGATGACCGTTTCCGCGAGTGCGGCCCGCAGCGAGCGGATGGCCGCGGCGCGGTCCGGGCCCCAGGCGATCACCTTGGAGAGCATCGGGTCGTACGTGCTGCCCACGTCCACCCCGGCCGTCAGGCCGGAGTCGGTGCGGACCGTGCCGCCCGAGGGCTCGGCCAGCGAGAGCACCCGGCCGCCCGACGGGAGGAAGCCGCGGGAGGGGTCCTCCGCGCAGACGCGGGCCTCGATGGCGTGGCCGGTGAGGACGACCTCGTCCTGGGTGAGGTCCAGCCGCCCGCCCGCCGCCACGCGGAGCTGCTGCTCCACGAGGTCGAGGCCGGTGACCAGTTCGGTGACGGGGTGCTCGACCTGGAGGCGGGTGTTCATCTCCATGAAGTAGTACGAGGAGGGGTCGCCGCCCGGGACGATGAACTCCACGGTGCCCGCGCCGACGTACCCGCAGGAGCGGGCCGCGGAGACCGCCGCCTCGCCCATCGCGGCCCGGATCTCCGGGGTCAGCAGCACCGAGGGGGCCTCCTCGACCACCTTCTGGTGCCGGCGCTGCAGCGAGCACTCGCGCTCGCCGAGGTGCACCACGTTCCCGTGGCCGTCGGCCAGCACCTGGATCTCGATGTGCCGGGGGCGGTCGATCCACCGCTCTACCAGCAGCGTGTCGTCCCCGAAGGAGGAGCGGGCCTCGCGGCGCGCCGCGGCGATCTCCTCGCCCAGCACCGCCTCGTCCCGCACCAGCCGCATGCCCTTGCCGCCGCCGCCCGCGGAGGGCTTGAGCAGCACCGGCATGCCGATCTCCAGCGCGGCGGCGGTCAGTTCGGCGTCGGTGAGGCCGCTGCCCGAGGAACCGGGCACCACGGGGACGCCCGCGGCCTTCACCGTCTCCTTGGCCCGGATCTTGTCGCCCATCAGGGAGATCGCCTCGGCCGGCGGCCCGATGAAGGCGAGGCCGGCCTCGGCGCAGGCCGCCGCGAAGACGGCGTTCTCCGCGAGGAAGCCGTACCCCGGGTGGACCGCCTGGGCGCCGGTGCGCCGGGCCGCGTCGATCAGCTTCGGGACCGAGAGGTAGCTCTCGGCGGCCGCGGCCGGGCCGATGCGGACGGCCGTGTCGGCCTCGCGCACGTGCTTCGCGTCGGCGTCGGCGTCGCTGAACACGGTCACCGACCGCACGCCCAGCTCCCGCAGGGTGCGGATGACGCGGTCGGCGATCTCGCCGCGGTTGGCGACGAGAACGGTGGAAAACATGCTGCTCGTGGTCACGGTCCTCACATCCGGAAGATGCCGAAGCCGGGCTCACCCAGCGGGGCGTTGGCGCAGGCGGTCAGGGCGAGTCCCAGCACCTGCCGGGTCTCCATGGGGTCGATCACGCCGTCGTCCCACAGGCGGGCGGTGGCGTAGTAGGCGTTGCCCTGCTCGTCGTACTGGGCGCGGACGGGGTCCTTGAAGGTCTCCTCGTCGTCCTGCGACCAGTACTCGCCGCGGGCCTCCAGCTGGTCGCGCTTGACCGTGGCCAGCACGGACGCGGCCTGCTCGCCGCCCATCACGGAGATCTTGGCGTTGGGCCACATCCACAGGAAGCGGGGCGAGTACGCGCGGCCGCACATCGAGTAGTTGCCCGCGCCGTAGGAGCCGCCGACGACGACCGTCAGCTTCGGCACGCGGGTGCAGGCCACGGCCGTCACCATCTTGGCGCCGTGCTTGGCGATGCCGCCCGCCTCGTAGTCGCGGCCGACCATGAAGCCGGAGATGTTCTGGAGGAACAGCAGTGGGATGCCGCGCTGGTCGCACAGCTCGATGAAGTGCGCGCCCTTCTGGGCGGACTCGGAGAACAGGATGCCGTTGTTCGCGACGATGCCGACCGGGTGGCCGTGGATCCGGGCGAAGCCGGTGACCAGGGTCTGGCCGTACTCGGACTTGAACTCCTGGAAGCGGGAGCCGTCCACGATCCGCGCGATGATCTCGCGGGCGTCGTACGGGGTGCGGGAGTCCACCGGCACCGCGCCGTACAGCCCGGCCGGGTCGACCTTCGGCTCCTCGGGTGCCTCGACGGGCCAGGGCAGCGGGCCGCGCTCGGGGAGGGTGGCCACGATGTTGCGAACGATCCGCAGCGCGTGGGCGTCGTCCTCGGCCAGGTGGTCGGTGACGCCCGAGGTGCGCGAGTGGACCTCGCCGCCGCCCAGCTCCTCGGCCGTGACCACCTCGCCGGTGGCGGCCTTCACCAGCGGCGGGCCGCCCAGGAAGATCGTGCCCTGGTTGCGGACGATCACGGCCTCGTCGCTCATGGCCGGGACGTACGCGCCGCCCGCCGTGCAGGAGCCGAGCACGGCCGCGATCTGCGGGATGCCGGCGCCGGACATGCGGGCCTGGTTGTAGAAGATCCGGCCGAAGTGCTCGCGGTCCGGGAAGACCTCGTCCTGCATGGGCAGGAAGGCGCCGCCGGAGTCGACGAGGTAGAGGCAGGGCAGCCGGTTCTCCAGCGCCACCTCCTGCGCGCGCAGGTGCTTCTTGACGGTCATCGGGTAGTACGTGCCGCCCTTGACCGTGGCGTCGTTCGCGACGATCACGCACTCGCGGCCGCTGACCCGCCCGATGCCGGCGATCACCCCGGCGGCCGGGGCGGCCCCGCCGTACATCTCCTCGGCGGCCAGCGGGGCCAGCTCCAGGAAGGGCGAACCGGGGTCGAGGAGGGTGTCCACCCGGTCGCGCGGCAGGAGCTTCCCGCGCGCGGTGTGCTTGGCGCGGGCCTTCTCGCCGCCGCCTTCCCTGGCGGCCGCGAGCCGGGCCCGCAGGCCCTCCGTCAGCTCCTGGTGGGCGGCCTCGTTGGTCCGCCAGGCTTCGGACGCCGGATCGGCGGCGCTCGCCAGCACTGGTGCCTGCTGCATCCCTCGAGCTCCCTTGCTCGGTTAATGAGCGTTAACGCGTTTCCCCAAAGGTTAACGAGCGCTAACAGCCCTGTCTAGAATGAATTCCCATGAGCACCCGAGCCGCCGCCCCGACCCGTCGCGAGCAGATCCTCAAAGAGGCCGCTCGCCTCTTCGCCGAGCGCGGGTTCCACGGCGTCGGCGTGGACGAGATAGGGGCCGCCGTGGGCATCTCCGGCCCCGGCCTCTACCGCCACTTCGCGGGCAAGGACGCGATGCTCGCCGAGCTGCTGGTCGGCATCAGCGAGCGGCTGCTGACCGGCGGCCGCTACCGGGTGGCCGAGGCGGACGGGGACCCGGGCCTCGTACTCGCCTCGCTCATCGACGGGCACATCGACTTCGCGCTCGACGACCGGCCGCTGATCACCCTGCACGACCGCGAGCTGGACCGGCTGCGCGACACCGACCGCAAGCTGGTCCGCCAGCTCCAGCGCCAGTACGTCGAGCTGTGGGTCGAGGTCGTCAGCAAGCTCCACCCCCAGGTCGCCGAGGCCGAGGTCCGGGTGGCCGTCCACGCGGTCTTCGGCCTGCTGAACTCCACGCCCCACCTGGGGCCGCTCGGCCGCGAGGCCACCGAATCGCTGCTGCGCCGGCTCGCGCACGGGGCCTTCGCCGCACTGTCCGGCTGACCCGGCCGGCCGCCGCGGGTCGCGCACGGGGGCCTTCGCCGCGCTGCTCGGCCGCCCCGGCCGGCAGCGGCGCCCGTCCGCCTGGCGGAACTCCGCCCGCGCGGGCGCCCCGGCGGCGGCAGAATGATCCCCATGCCGATACCCAGCCGAGCCGAACTCGTCGACCACCTCGTCCGCACGCGGATCGCCGGTGACGTCGCCACGCCCCGCGACAACAACCTCAGCCACTACCGCAAGCTCGCCAACGGCGACCGCCACTACTGGCTGGGCCTGGAGCTGGGGGACCGCTGGACGGACGAGCAGGACGTACTGGCCGTGATGGCGGAGCGGTGCGGCGTCGTCGACGACCCCGGGCACCGGTACGGGCAGGACACCATCGACCCCGAGCTGACCGTCGACGCCCTCGACCGGCTGGCCGCGCGCCTGCGCAAGGCCGCCGTCGACCGGCAGAGCGTCCTGCTCGCCACCGGCCACCCGGGCGGCCTGCTCGACGTCCACCGGGCCACGGCGGCCGCGCTGCGCGCCGCGGGCTGCGAGATCGTGGTGATCCCGTCGGGGCTGCACGCGGACGAGGCGCAGGTGTGGCAGTTCGCCGACGTCGCGGTCCTGGAGCGCGGGGCCACCCTGTGGCACACCCATTCCCCGGAGCCGATGGCCGCCATCCTCGACGGCCTGGCCGCCGAAGGGCGCCCGCAGCCGGACCTGGTCGTCGCGGACCACGGCTGGGCGGGCTGCGCCGGACAGCGCGGGCTCGACTCCGTCGGGTACGCGGACTGCAACGACCCGGCGCTCTTCCTCGGCGAGGCGGAGGGCACCCTCCAGGTCGTGGTCCCCCTGGACGACCACGTCCGCGACCCGCGCTACTACGACCCGATGGTGGCGTACCTCCTGGACGGGGCGGGGCTGCTGGAGGCGTGACGGCGCCGCGTGCGCGGCTCACCCGTCCGGGTGGCGTGCATTGCTGTGGATCTTCGGCGGACCTAGGCTGCATATGTGGCCTAGGCGCGGAGGATATGCAGTGTCGAACCTTTACGTGGATGTGGACGACGCGGCGCTGAGTGAGGCTGCCTCGATACTGGGGACGAAGACCAAGAAGGACACGGTCAACGCCGCTCTCCTTGAGGTGGCCAGGCGCCACCGCCGACTTCAAGCGCTGGAGAAACTGTCAGCGATGGGTGAGCGGGGCGACTTCGACATCCTCCTGGACAAGAGGAACTACCGCAGGTGAGCCCAGTCACGCATCTGGTCGACACCTCCGCAGCCGCTCGCCTCATGACCAACAAGCAGGCGAGGACCGGGTGGAGCGACCACCTCGCGGAGGGTGTCGTGGCCCTGTGCGACATCACCGAGCTCGAGATCCTCTTCTCGGCGCGGTCCCTCGGCGACAGGTTGGAGAAGGAAGAACTCCTCGGCGAGCTCTTCAACCGGGTCCCCGTGCACGACGAAGTGTTCCGGCGTGCCAAACGGGTGCAAAGGCTGCTCACCGATCGGGGAGAGCACCGCAGTAGCGGGCCGGTCGATCTCCTCGTAGCCGCAACCGCGGAGCTGAACGGTCTGACCGTCCTGCACTACGACACCGACTTCGAGACGGTGGCCCGGGCGACCGGGCAGCCCACTGTGTGGGTCGCCCCGCCCGGCACCCTCTAGTCAGCGCGGGACGCGGACGACGCCCTCCTGGATGACCGTGATGGCCAGCTGTCCGTCCTGGGTGTAGATGCGGGCCTGGCCCAGGCCGCGGCCGCCGTGGGCCGAGGGCGACTCCTGGTCGTACAGCAGCCACTCGTCCGCCCGGAACGGCCGGTGGAACCACATCGCGTGGTCCAGCGAGGCCCCGACCACGTCCCCGACGGCCCAGCCGCCGCGGCCGTGCGCGAGCAGCACCGAGTCGAGCAGGGTCATGTCCGACACGTACGTGGCCAGGCAGATGTGCAGCATCGGGTCGTCCGCCAGCTTGCCCGCCGTGCGGAACCACACCTGGGAGTGCGGGTCGAGGGGTTCTCCGACGGTGCCCCAGGGCGGGGTGGTCGCGTACCGCAGGTCCACCGCGCCGCGCGCCTCCAGTAAACGCTCCACCGTGCCCGGGTCGCGGAAGACGTCCCGGTACGCCGGCAGTGCCGCGGAGGCCGTGGGCAGCGACTCGGGGTCCGGGGCAGGCGGCATCGGGGCCTGGTGGTCCAGCCCCTCCTCGTACGTCTGGAAGGACGCGGAGAGGTGGAAGATCGGGTGCCCGTGCTGGACCGCGACGACCCGGCGGGTGGTGAAGGAGCGCCCGTCCCGGATCCGGTCCACGGAGTACACGATCGGGGCGCCCGGGTCGCCGGGGCGCAGGAAGTACGAGTGCAGCGAGTGGGCGGTGCGGTCGGCGGGCACGGTACGGCCGGCCGCGACCAGTGCCTGGGCCGCGACCTGACCGCCGAAGACCCGCGGCACCAGCGACTGGCGGCTGGTCCCGCGGAAGATGTTCTCCTCGATCTGCTCCAGGTCGAGCAGATCGAGGAGCTCGTTGAGTGCCGCGTTCAAGGCTGGCTACAGGCCCATCGACTTGGCGATGATCGACTTCATGATCTCGCTGGTGCCGCCGTAGATGCGGTTGACGCGGTTGTCGGCGTACAGGCGCGCGATCGGGTACTCGTTCATGTAGCCGTAGCCGCCGTGCAGCTGGAGGCAGCGGTCGATGACGCGGTGTGCGACCTCGGTGCAGAAGAGCTTGGCGGAGGCGGCCTCGGCCGGGGTCAGCTCGTGGGCGTCCAGCGCCTCCAGGGCGCGGTCGGCGACGGCCTGGGCGGCGTCCGCCTCGGCCTGGCAGGCGGCCAGCTCGAACTTGGTGTTCTGGAAGTGGGCGACCGGCTTGCCGAAGACGGTGCGGTCCGTCACGTACTGCTGGGCGAACCGGATGGCGGCCTGGGCCTGGGCGTAGGCGCCGAAGGCGATGCCCCAGCGCTCGGAGGCCAGGTTGTGGCCGAGGTAGTAGAAGCCCTTGCCCTCCTCGCCGAGCAGGTCCTCGACCGGGACCTTGACGTCGACGAAGGCCAGCTCGGCGGTGTCGGAGGTGCGCAGGCCGAGCTTGTCGAGCTTGCGGCCGATCGAGTAGCCCTCGGACTTGGTGTCCACGGCGAAGAGGGAGATGCCGAAGCGGCGGTCGTCCTCGCGCGGGGCGGAGGTGCGGGCGCAGACGATCACGCGGTCGGCGTGGACGCCACCGGTGATGAAGGTCTTGGCGCCGTTGAGGACGTAGTGCGTGCCGTCCTCGGAGAGCTTGGCGGTGGTCTTCATGCCCGCGACGTCGGAGCCGGTGCCCGGCTCGGTCATCGCGAGGGCCCACATCTCCTCGCCGGAGACGAAGTTCGGGAGGTAGCGCTTCTTCTGCTCGTCGGAGGCGAGCATCTTGATGTACGGGAGGGCGAGCAGCACGTGCACGCCGGAGCCGCCGAAGTTCACGCCCGCGCGGGCGGTCTCCTCGTACAGGACGGCCTCGAACTTGTGGGTGTCCAGGCCCGCGCCGCCGAACTCCTCGGGGACGTTGATGCCGAAGATGCCGAGCTCGCCGAGCTTGTAGTAGAAGTCGCGCGGCGCCTGGCCGGCCGCGAACCACTCGTCGTAGACCGGGACGACCTCGGCCTCGATGAAGGCCCGGATGGTCTCCCGGAATGCCTCGTGGTCCTCGTTGAACACCGTACGGCGCACGGCCGCCTCCCTCCGTCGGGGCGGTCCGCCGCCCTTGGCTAAGCGCTTGCTCAGATCCTCAGATTAAGTTACCGGCGAGTTGTCCGCCTTGTCCAGAGCCGCGCCGGGAGGGGCCGGCGGGGCGGGACGTGACGTGCGGTACACGCGGGCCGGCGGGGGAGGCCCCGGATCCGCATGCCTTCCGGGACACGGCCCGAAAGCCTTCGCCGCCGGGCGGGGTGCCCGGCATCCTGCTGCGGTGCCCGCGGGCCGGGGGGCCCGGGGGCGAGCCGTACGACGTGATCGGGGGGACTGACATGGGGACGGACACGGCGGGCAGAACCGGCACCTCCACGCCGGGCCGCGGGGTGCTGGAGGGGGCGTTCGCGCTGCTGGAGGCGCTGCGCCTGCACGGGGACGAGGCCGGGGTGACGGAGCTGGCGCTGACCTGCGGCGTGCCCAAGGGCACCGTGCACCGGCTGCTGGACCAGCTGGTGGCGGTCGGCGCGGTGGAGCGGCGGGGCGCGCGGTACCGGGTGGGGCCGCAGATGTTCCGGCTCGGCCAGGGGTGGCAGCCGCACCCGGGCCTGCGGGCCGCCGCGCGGCTGCCGCTGCACCGGCTGCGCGGCGCGACGGGGGCGAGCGCGGTACTGGCCGTGATGCGGGACGACCTGGCGCTGACCGTCAGCTCGGTGCCGGGGGAGCTGGAGCCGCTGGTGCCCGTACGGGACGGGGTGAGCTTCCTGCTGGACACCGCCGCCGGGAAGGCCCTGCGCGGCCCGCGGAGCACCGGCCCGGTGCTGGACCGGGAGGACGTCATGGACCAGGTGGTCTGCGCGGCGGTCCCGGTACGGGCGCCCGACGGCCGCCCCGTCGCGGCACTGGCCGGCCTGGTCCGGGCCGGCCGCTCCCTGGACGCCCTGGCCCACGCGGTGGCCGAAGCGGGTCTGGCCATCACCCGCGCCCTGTCCCGAGGCCCGGGCGCGGTCCGGCTCCCGCCGGTGGCACGGCTCTGAGGGGCCGGAGGCGCAACCGGCCCCGGCCTGGACCCACTGGCCTGGGCCCACTGGCCCGGGCCGGGACCACCAGCCTGGCCCGGCGCGCCGGCGCGGCGTGTCGGTGCGGCGTGCGCGCCGGCCACTCGCTGTGAAGCGGCTGGGCCGCCTCGCCTCCCGCGGCTGCCCGCGGGGCCGAGGCTGGATCCTGCCGCGTGCCGCGTGCCGCCTGCCCGCCTGCCGGTCTTTCCTCCCCCTCGCCTCGTGGCGGGAAGGGCGGTGTTCGCGGGCCCCGGCCTCGTCGGGGTGGGGCCGTCGCTGGTGCGGACCGGGCCGGGTGGCTACAGGGCCAGTGGGCCGGCCGGTGGTTCCTTCTCGCCGCCTCGCGGCTCGCGGGCCTCGCTCTCGGCGGGGTGGGGGCGGTGCCGGGACGGGTGGCTACAGGGCCAGTAGGCCGGCCGGCGTTTCCTCGAAGCCGCAGGCGTCGAGGTAGAACGGGCGCAGGTGGGGTTCGAAGTCGACGTGCAGCCAGGCGCAGCCGGCCGTGCGGGCTCCGTCGGCGGCGGCCCGGACCAGGGCTGCGCCGGTGCCGCGCGACCGGTGGCGGCTGGACACCACCGTGTCGAGGACGAACGCGTGGGCGCCGCCGTCCCAGGCGACGTTGACGAAGCCGACCAGCGCGCCGTCCTCCCGGGCGCAGACCCAGCCGAGGCTGTGCCGCAGCAGGCGTTCGCGCCACTCCGTCCGGTCGACGGGGTGGCCGAAGCCGTCGGCGTGCAGGGCGTTCAGCGCGGCGTCGTCGACCTCGCCCCGCCACTCGTAGGTGATCTTCATGCCGCGATCGTACGGCCGTCCCGGAAGCCCGTTCCGCTCAGCGGAACGCGCGTAGAGTCGGGGCCGCCCGGGCGGGCAACGTAAGGGTCGTGCCGGGGAGCGCCCCGGTGAGAAGGAACCGAAAACGGGGGAGTGCGACATGAACACGAGCACGCAGCGCACCGCGATGACCCGCCGCGCGATGAAGGGGGCCGCGCGAGTGGCCGCCGCCGCGTGGCTGGGCCTCGGGGCCCTGGCCGTCGGGGCCGGGACCGCGCAGGCCGAGCCGATCGACTACGTGCGGATCGAGCTGCTGCAGCTGACCTGCCACCAGCAGAGCGAGGGCGACCACGACGAGGCGTACCTGAAGATCACCGACGCCAACGGCAACCAGGTGAAGGTCTGGCCGGGCACCGCCAAGTACCAGACCATGGGCACGAACTACGTCCGCTCGCTGACCGACGGCAACGGGAACGCGGCGCTGGTCCTCGGCAAGGAGCAGGCCCGCACGATGACCCTGTGGGACTACGACTCGACCAGCGGCGACGACAAGCTCGGCGCCACGCTGGCCACGGGCAGCGAGGCGGGTGCGGAGATCCAGTACCGCTCGCTGGAGGGCTCCGGCGGCGTCTACACGATCGCGTACCGCGTGATCGACATCTGAGCCGGCCGTGGCGGGTCCGCGCACCGTGACCATGCCGGCGTGCAAGACCGCCCGCCAGGGCGGCACCCCGGTCAAGGTCCCCGCGAGCCCGCCACCGCAAGGCAGACGGGAAACTCTCCCCGTTCACGGGGGGAGAGCACTTCAACAGTCCCACGCCCCGCACCGGGCAGGCGGGCGACTCCGGCGGCCCGGCCGTCTGGCACGTCCCCGGCACGCCCCGCCCCTCCCATGGCCAACGGCTTCCAGGCGGCCGGACCGTGGGCCGGGATCCCCAAGGCGATCGCCCTCGGCTTCCCGCCGTACGTGCACACCAGCTCGGCGAACATCCTGGCCGGCCTACGGGCCCGCGACGCCGCTGACCCCGCCGACGTCTCCGGCGCCGGCTTCGAGGTGACCGCCGACCCCTGACGCCGTGCGCAGGGCGAACCACAGTTCCATCCGGGTGTCCGCGTCGTCCAGGTCCCGGCCCAGCAGCGCGGCGGCCCGGGCCACGCGCTGGCGGACCGTGTTGCGGTGCACGCCCAGGGCGGCGGCCGTGCGGTCCCAGCTGCCGTGGTGGGCCAGCCAGCCGCGCAGCGTGTCGCGGAGCGCGGGGCCCAGGGGGCCGAGGAGCGCCTCGGCGTGGGCGCGGGCCTCGGCGGCGCCGACCAGGCCGGCCAGGCCGGTGTCGGTGTGCCGGGCCAGCGGGGTGCGGGCGCTCTCGGCCCGCTCCAGGGCGCGGGCGGCCTGGGCGTCCGCGACGGCCAGCGCGTCCGGCGCGGCGGGGGCGCTGACGCCGAGCCGCCAGCCCGGCTGCGGGGCGGGCGGCTGATCGGTGAGCAGGCGTACGTACGGGCCGTCGGCCGCGTAGAGCGCGGTGCCGAGGGCGCGGGCGAGGGCGCCCGGGTCGCCGGCGCCCTGCGCGTGGACGACGGTCCGGGCGCCGGGGCCGAGGGCGTCCGCGGCACTCGCGCCGAGCAGCAGCCGGACGAGGGCCGCGGCCTCGGCCCCGCCGCTCGCGGGCCGCGCGGTCAGCAGCGTCAGAAGTACGGCCGCGACCCCGGCGACGGTGTGGTCCCCGGCCCGCCGCCGCGGGGAGGCGATCCCGAGCACCGCCCGCGGGGATCCGGCGCCGCGAGCCGTACGAGCCTCCGGCGCCGCGGACCCCGCACCACCCGGGGTGCCCAGCGCGTACGCGGCCAGGTGCACACCGGCGACGGTCTCGCCGGCGGTCGCCACGGCCCCGGACGCCACCCGTGCGACCAGCAGCTCAAGCGCCGCCGCCACCTCGTCCCCGGGCGCGCTCCCGGCAGTGTGCAGGGCCCCGCCGTACCGCCCGCCGCCGGAGCCGCCGGGACGGAACCCCGGAGCCGCGGGGGCGCCGCCCGTGCCGGAGCCGTCCGGGAGAGCGGCGGCGCCGGGCCCGGGCGTGACGCCCGCGCCGCTCCGGGCGCCGGGTGCGCCCGGGGGCTCCGGTGTGCCGGTACCGGCCGGCTGCGGTTCCGGGAGGTACACCGCGGACCAGCCGTCCAGCGTCGCGGAGAGGCGGCGGAGCACCGACGGGACGGGGTCAGGGCGGGCGGCGGCGGAGGCCAGGGCCTGCTGGGCCTCCGTGACCCGGCGCAGCTCCCGCGTCCGGGCCTCGGCCATCAGCCGCCACACCGCGCGGGCCACGGCGGTGAAGGGCGTGCCGGCCGGCACCTCCACCAGCGGCAGCCCCTGCTCGGCGCAGGCCCGTACGAGTCCCTCGGGCACCACCTCGTGCACCGGCGCCACGCCGAAGCCGAGCGCCGCCACGCCCGCCGCGGCCAGCCGGGCGACGTACCCGGCGTAGCCCCCGGGGCCCGGGCCCAGCTCCTGGCCCGCCGTGAGCAGCAGTTCCCCGCCCAGGAGGTACGGGGAGGGGTCGGCCATCTCGGAGGCGTGGACGCCGTACACCTCGGCCCCCGTGCCGCCGGCCGCGTGCCGCAGCCCGAGCCCCTGGTCCCCGAGCAGCGCCGCCAGGGCCACCGGCGTCCCCTCGCCGCCGGGCCCCGGCCCCGGGTCCACCTCGTCCCGGGCCTGGTGGCCGGTCGCGGGCTCCGGGAGGCGGGGTCGCGGGTCGGTGGAGGGCATGGAGGGTCCGTACATTTCTGGAGGAGGCTATGGAGGAAACGTACACTTCGCGCCCTTCGCGGGGCCACCTACCCTCGGAAGTGGACCCGGGAGGCATCCCCGACCGGGCGCACAGAGAAGGGCACCCCCACATGAGCACCGAGCAGACGCCGCGCGGACCCGTCGACTCCTCCCGGATCCCGCGCTACGCGGGCCCCGCGACCTTCGCCCGCCTGCCCCGGCTGGACGAGGTCGGCTCCGCCGACGTCGCCGTCGTCGGCGTGCCCTTCGACTCCGGCGTCTCCTACCGCCCCGGCGCCCGCTTCGGCGGCAACGCCATCCGTGAGGCCTCCCGCCTGCTGCGCCCGTACAACCCGGCCCAGGACGCCTCCCCGTTCGCGCTCGCGCAGGTCGCCGACGCCGGCGACATCGCCGTGAACCCCTTCAACATCAACGAGGCCGTCGAGACGGTCGAGGCCGCCGCCGACGAACTCCTCGGCAACGGCTCCCGCCTGATGACGCTCGGCGGCGACCACACCATCGCGCTGCCCCTCCTGCGCTCCGTCGCGAAGAAGCACGGCCCCGTCGCCCTGCTGCACTTCGACGCCCACCTCGACACCTGGGACACCTACTTCGGCGCCGAGTACACCCACGGCACGCCGTTCCGCCGCGCCGTCGAGGAGGGCATCCTCGACACCGAGGCCCTCTCCCACGTGGGCACCCGCGGCCCGCTCTACGGCAAGCAGGACCTCGACGACGACGCCAAGATGGGCTTCGGCATCGTGACGTCCGCCGACGTCTACCGCCGCGGCGCCGACGAGATCGCCGACCAGCTGCGCCAGCGCATCGGCGACCGCCCGCTGTACATCTCCATCGACATCGACGTGCTCGACCCGGCCCACGCGCCCGGCACCGGCACCCCCGAGGCGGGCGGCATGACCTCCCGCGAGCTGCTGGAGATCATCCGCGGCCTGTCGTCCTGCAACCTCGTCTCCGCCGACGTGGTCGAGGTCGCCCCGGCGTACGATCACGCCGAGATCACCTCCGTCGCGGCCTCCCACACCGCGTACGAGCTGACCACGATCATGAGCCGCCAGATCGCGGCCTCGAAGGGCAAGTAGCCGAGCGAGCAAGGAAGGCGCGCAGCGCGTGACGCACGACCACGACCTGGTACTCCGTCCCACCGAGGCCCAGAAGGCGGCGGCCCTGGCGCCGCCGCCCGGCCGGACGGGCGGGGACCTGGTCGTGGAGACGCTCCAGGGGCTCGGGGCGACCACCGTCTTCGGGCTCCCGGGGCAGCACGCGCTGGGCGTCTTCGACGCCGTACGCCGTTCGGACCTGCGCCTGGTCACCCTCCGGGTGGAGAACAACGCCGGCTTCGCCGCCGACGCGTACGGACGGATCACCGGCGAGGCGGCGCCCCTGCTGCTCTCCACCGGCCCCGGCGCGCTCACCTCGCTGCCCGCCCTCCAGGAGGCCTCCGCGGCCTCCGCGCCCGTGGTCGCCATCTGCTCCCAGGTGCCGTCCGCCGGACTCGGCGGCGGGCGCCGCGGTCACCTGCACGAGCTGCGGGACCAGCAGGCCTCGTTCCGCGAGATCGTGAAGTCCGTGCACGTCGCGCGGACCCAGTCCCAGATCCCCTCCGTCATCGCGGAGGCCTGGGAGTCGGCCCTGACCGCCCCGCACGGGCCCGTCTGGGTCGAGATCCCCGAGGACACCATCCGCGCCGAGACGGTGATTCCGCAGGTCACCGGGGTGGACGCGACCCCGCACGAGCTCGCGCCGCGCCCCGAACTGACCGCGCTGGCCGCCCACTGGCTGGAGACCGCCTCCCGCCCCGTGATCATCGCGGGCGGCGGCGTCGTACGCGCCGACGCGGCCGGCAAGCTGAAGCAGCTCGCCGAGCGCCTCAACGCCCCCGTCGTCACCACGTTCGGCGGCAAGGGCGCCTTCCCCTGGAACCACCCGCTCTCGCTGCAGTCCTGGCTGGAGGACCGCCACACGACCGGCTTCCTGGAGGACGCGGACGTCCTCCTCGTCGTCGGTTCGGGCCTGGGCGAGCTGTCCTCGAACTACCACACCTTCCTGCCCGGCGGCCGGGTCATCCAGATCGAGGCCGACCTCGGCAAGCTGGAGTCCAACCACCCCGCCCTCGGCATCCACGCCGACGCCCGGCTCGCCCTGATGGCCCTGCTGGAGACCGTCGGCGAGCGCGAGGACCCGTACGCGCCCGAGCGCGCGCGGATGCTGCTGGCCGAGGTCGCGGGCCGGATCGCCGCCCAGGAGCTCACCCTGGAGCAGGAGGCGCTGGCCGCGGTGCGCGCGGCCCTGCCGGCCAGGTCGCCGTCCTTCTGGGACATGACGATCCTGTCGTACTGGGCCTGGTCCGCCTTCGACCCCAAGCACCCCAACACCATGCACTCCGCCCAGGGTGCGGGCGGCCTCGGCTACGCCTTCCCCGCCGCCCTCGGCGCGGCCGTCGCCGAGCCGGGCACGCCCGTCCTGGCGGTCTCCGGCGACGGCGGCGCGATGTACTCGATCGCGGAACTGGCCACCGCCCGCCAGTACGACCTTGACGTGACCTGGCTGATCGTCGACGACGGCGGCTACGGCATCCTGCGCGAGTACATGACCGACGCCTTCGGGGCCACCGCCGGCACCGAGCTCACCCGGCCGGACTTCGTCGCGCTGGCCGCCTCCTTCGGCGTACCGGCCGTCGCGACCACCCCCGAGCGGCTGCGCGCCGACCTCGCGGAAGCCCTGGCCACCCCCGGCCCGTCGGTCGTGGTGCTGCCGGCCGTGCTCCGGATGTTCGCCCCGACCCACCTCGACTGACCGCCGCCGGTACGCACGCCACCCGCGCGCCCCCGTTCCGCGCCCCCGGCCACCCCGCGGATTGTTGCGGCGGGATGAAATCCGCAGCTCGGGGTGTTGGGCCTTCCGGCAGAACAGGACGAACGGGGAGGCTCCACGTGGCGGCGGCAGAGACGGCCGGGGCAGGGAAAGCCGGTCCGGATACGGACCCGGGAACGCACACGGACACGGGCGGCGGCACGGGAGGGGACCGGGCGCCGCAGGCGGCCGGCTGGGCGCGCAGGCTCGCGGGCTACACCTGGCGGTACCGCCTGAACGTCCTGCTCGCCCTCGGCTCCTCCCTCGGCGGCATGGCCGTCATGGCCCTGGTCCCGCTGGTCACCAAGGTGATCATCGACGACGTCATCGGCGACCACACCAGGCCGATGGGCCCCTGGGCAGCCCTGCTCGTCGGCGCGGCCGTGCTCGTCTACGTCCTCACGTACGTGCGCCGCTACTACGGCGGCCGCCTCGCCCTCGACGTGCAGCACGACCTGCGCACCGACATGTACGGCACCATCGCCCGGCTCGACGGCCGGCGCCAGGACGAGCTGTCCACCGGCCAGGTCGTCGGGCGCGCCACCAGCGACCTCCAGCTGATCCAGGGCCTGCTCTTCATGCTCCCGATGACCATCGGGAACTTCATGCTGTTCGGCATATCCCTGGCCGTCATGCTGTGGCTCTCGCCGCTGCTGACGGTCATCGCCCTCGCCATCGCCCCCGCCCTCTGGTTCATCGCCAAGCGCAGCCGGGCCAAGCTGTTCCCCGCCACCTGGTGGGCCCAGGGCCAGGCCGCCGCCGTGGCGACCGTGGTCGACGGCGCCGTCACCGGCGTCCGTGTGGTGAAGGGCTTCGGCCAGGAGGAGCAGGAGACCGGCAAGCTCCGGGAGGCGAGCCGCCGGCTGTTCGCCGGCCGCCTGCGCACCATCCGGCTGAACTCGCGCTACAACCCCGCGCTCCAGGCCGTGCCCGCACTCGGCCAGGTCGCGATGCTCGCCGTCGGCGGCTGGATGGCCACCCGCGGCCAGGTCACCCTGGGCACCTTCGTGGCCTTCTCGACCTACCTGGCGCAGCTGGTCGGCCCGGTCCGGATGCTCGCCATGGTCCTCACCGTCGGCCAGCAGGCCCGGGCGGGCGTCGAGCGCGTGCTGGAGCTGATCGACACCGAGCCGGCGATCCAGGACGGCACGCGGGAGCTGCCGGAGGACGCGCCCGCCACCGTCGAGTTCGACGACGTCTCCTTCGGGTACGACCCGGAGCGGCCGGTCCTCGACGGCTTCTCCCTCTCCATCGCCCCCGGCGAGACCGTGGCCGTGGTCGGCGCTTCCGGCAGCGGCAAGTCCACCGTCTCGCTGCTGCTGCCGCGCTTCTACGACGTCACGGGCGGCGCCGTGCTGGTCGGCGGCCACGACGTGCGGGAGCTGACCCAGGACTCGCTGCGGGCCGCCATCGGCCTCGTACCGGAAGACAGCTTCCTCTTCTCCGACACGGTCCGCGCCAACATCGCGTACGGCCGCCCCGAGGCGGACGAGGAGCAGATCCGCGCCGCCGCCCGGGCCGCCCAGGCCGAGGGGTTCATCGAGGCGCTGCCCGAGGGGTACGACACCAAGGTCGGCGAGCACGGCCTGACCCTCTCCGGCGGCCAGCGCCAGCGCCTCGCCCTGGCCCGCGCCATCCTGACCGACCCGCGGCTGCTGCTGCTCGACGACGCCACCTCGGCCGTCGACGCGCGCATCGAGCACGAGATCCACGAGGCCCTGCGCTCGGTGATGGCCGGCCGCACCACGCTGCTGATCGCGCACCGCCGCTCGACCCTCGCGCTGGCCGACCGGATCGCCGTACTGAACCGGGGCCGCCTCTCGGCCATCGGCACCCACGAAGAGCTGGAGGCCGGCTCGGAGCTGTACCGGCGGCTGCTGACCGACCCGGACGCGCTGGCCGGGGGCTCGCCGGACCCGGCGGGCGCGGCCGCGGCCCGGAGCCGGGACGAGGCGGCAGCGGAGGCCGCCACGCTCGCCGAGCTGGAGCTGGAACTCGACATCGAGGCCGAGGCCGAGATCGACGCGGAGCCGGTGAACGCCAAGCGCCGGGTCGCCGACGGCGTCACCCCGGAGCTCTGGCGGCGCGCGGAGGAGAACGAGGAGTACGAGGCCGGCACCCACGCCCACGCCAAGGGCGTCGGCCAGGGTGGCGGCCAGGGCGTCGGCAAGGGCGGCTCCCCCGCCCCCGCCAAGGCGCCCACCGCGGGCGCCCCCATGGCCGGCCCCGGCGGCCACTCCATGGGCGCCGCGGTCGCCGGCATGCCGGCCACCCCCGAACTGCTCGCGCAGGTGGCCGCGCTGCCACCGGCCACCGACGCCCCCGAGGTGGACGAGGCGGCGGCCGCCGCCCCCGAGGAGAGCTACGGCCTGCGGCGCCTGCTGCGCGGCTTCTGGGCGCCCCTCGCGGTCAGCCTCGGCCTGGTGGCCGTGGACGCGGGCGCCGGACTGCTGCTGCCCGTGCTGATCCGGCACGGCATCGACGAGGGCGTCACGCGCCTCGCCCTGGGTGCCGTCTGGGCGGCGGCCGGGCTGGCCCTGCTCGTCGTCCTGTCCCAGTGGGCGGCCCAGGTGGCCGAGACCCGGATGACCGGCCGGACCGGCGAGCGCGTCCTGTACTCGCTGCGCGTCAAGATCTTCGCCCAGCTCCAGCGGCTCGGCCTGGACTACTACGAGCGCGAGCTCACCGGCCGCATCATGACCCGGATGACCACGGACGTGGACGCGCTCAGCACGTTCCTCCAGACCGGTCTGGTCACCGCCGTCGTCTCGGTCCTCACCTTCTTCGGCATCCTCGTCGCGCTGCTCGTGATCGACGTCGAGCTGGCCCTGATCGTCTTCGCCACGCTGCCGGTGCTGGTCGTCGGCACGATCGTGTTCCGCCGCAGGTCGGTCAAGGCGTACGAGCTGGCGCGCGACCGCGTCTCGGTCGTCAACGCCGACCTCCAGGAGTCCGTCTCCGGGCTGCGGATCGTGCAGGCCTTCCGCCGCGAGCGGGCCGGCGCCGACCGGTTCGCCGCGCGCAGCGACTCGTACCGCGAGGCCCGGGTGCGCGGCCAGTGGCTGATCTCGGTCTACTTCCCCTTCGTGCAGCTGCTCTCCTCGCTCGCCGCGGCGGCCGTCCTGATCGTGGGCGCCGGCCGGGTGGAGGCCGGGACGCTGACCACCGGCGCGCTGGTGGCGTACCTCCTCTACATCGACCTCTTCTTCGCGCCCGTGCAGCAGCTCTCCCAGGTGTTCGACGGCTACCAGCAGGCCACCGTCTCGCTGCGCCGGATCCAGGAGCTGCTGCGCGAGCCCACCCGCACCCCGCTCGCCGAGCGGCCGCGGGAGGCGGGCGAACTGCGCGGCGAGATCGCCTTCGAGGACGTCCACTTCCGCTACGGGACCGGCGAGGAGGACGGCGGCCGGAGCGCGGCCGTGGAGCGCAAGGGCGAGGCCCTGGCCGGCATCGAGCTGCGCATCCCGGCCGGGCAGACCGTCGCGTTCGTCGGCGAGACCGGCGCGGGCAAGTCCACGCTGGTGAAGCTGGTCGCGCGGTTCTACGACCCGACCTCGGGCCGGGTCACCGTCGACGGCACCGACCTCCGCGAGCTGGACCTCACCGGCTACCGGCACCGGCTCGGGGTGGTCCCGCAGGAGTCGTACCTCTTCCCCGGGACGGTCCGCGACGCGATCGCGTACGGGCGCCCGGAGGCGAGCGACGCGGAGGTCGAGGCCGCCGCGCGGGCCGTCGGCGCCCACGACATGATCGCCACGCTGGACGGCGGCTACCTGCACACCGTGGCCGAGCGGGGCAGGAACCTTTCGGCCGGTCAGCGCCAGCTGATCGCACTGGCCCGGGCCGAGCTGGTCGACCCGGACGTGCTGCTGCTCGACGAGGCCACCGCGGCCCTGGACCTGGCCACCGAGGCCGTGGTCAATCAGGCCACCGACCGGCTCGTCGGCAAGCGGACCACCCTGGTGGTGGCACACCGGCTCACCACGGCCGCCCGCGCCGACCGGGTGGTCGTGATGGACCGGGGCCGGGTCGTCGAGGACGGCACCCACGCCGAACTGCTGGCGCGGGGCGGCCGGTACGCCGAGCTGTGGCGGACCTTCATCGGCGAGGACGAGCACGCCGCCGCCTAGGGGGTGTCCGGAACCTTTCGCCGGCGGCGGAGCGCGAGGGGCCCTGCGCAACCAACGGGGCCCCTCGCGCGTCCGACGTAGGTACGTGCGTTCGGTACGTACGTCCGGAGTGTGAGGGGACGACGGGTGTTTTCTTCGAGGGGCGGGACCCGGCGCGCGCTGGTGCGCACCGCCGGCGTGACGATATCCGGGGCGGCGCTGCTGGTCGGCGCCCTCTCCGCGCCGGCCCAGGCCGCGTCCGGCTGCGGCGGACGGCTGATGAAGTCCCTGCCGTTCAGCACCGGGACCACGTACGTCTACAAGACCCGCACCCACGCCTGCGCCGTCACCCTCCCCAAGCGCCCGGGCGGCCGGCAGCAGATGTCCGTCAGCATCCAGGCCCGTGGCGGGGTGCCCGTCCGCGACAGCGGCCGCTTCTACCAGCTGGCCGGTCCGGTCACCGTGTACGCGGTCACCCGCTGCGTCTTCGTGCGCGGGTCCGTGGGCGGCGGCTCGGTGGCCTCGGGCTGGATCCTCTGCTGACCGCGGCCGGATTCCGCCCGTCCCCTTCGGCCGAGATCTGACGACCGGCCCAACCGGGTCTGGTCAGCCGCGTGTTGACCCCGTAGGTTCACGGCGTCCGCAGTGAACTCAAGGGGAGGGTGAATGCGCAAGGCGCTCAGATGGCTGCTGTCGCTCGTGGTGCTGATCGGCACCATGGGTGCGGCCGGAGTGACGGCCGGGGCGGCCACCGCCGCCGGGCCGGAAGCCGGCACAGACATCAAGGACCAGGTCCTCGCGATACCGGGGATGAGCCTCGTCGAGGAGAAGCCGTATCCCGGCTACCGCTTCTTCGTACTGAACTACAAGCAGCCGGTCGACCACCGGCAGCCGTGGAAGGGCACCTTCGACCAGCGGTTCACCCTGCTGCACAAGGACACGACCCGTCCCACGGTGTTCTTCACCTCGGGCTACAACGTCAACACCAGCCCGCGCCGCAGCGAGCCGACGACCATCGTCGACGGCAACCAGGTGTCGCTGGAGTATCGATTCTTCACCCCGTCGCGCCCGGCGCCCGCCGACTGGTCGAAGCTGGACATCTGGCAGGCCGCCAGCGACCAGCACCGCCTCTTCAAGGCGCTGAAGCCGCTGTACAACAAGCGCTGGATCGCCACCGGCGGCAGCAAGGGCGGCATGACCGCCACGTACTACGAGCGCTTCTACCCGCGTGACATGGACGGCGTCGTCGCGTACGTCGCCCCCAACGACGTGGTCAACAAGGAGGACTCGGCCTACGACCGGTTCTTCGACCGCGTCGGCACCAAGGAGTGCCGCGACCGGCTGAACGCCGTCCAGCGCGAGGCCCTCGTGCGCCGCGACGCCCTGGAGGCCAAGTACGCCGCGTACGCCGCGGAGAACGGCTACACCTTCACCACCGTCGGCAGCCTGGACAAGGCCTTCGAGGCCGTCGTCCTGGACTACGTGTGGGCCTTCTGGCAGTACAGCCTGCTGGCCGACTGCGGCTCGATCCCCGTCGCGGCGACCGCCACCGACCAGGAGATCTGGGACTCGGTCGACGCCATCTCCGGCTTCTCGGCCTACGCCGACCAGGGCCTGGAGACGTACACCCCGTACTACTACCAGGCGGGCACGCAGCTCGGTTCGCCCGACATCAAGCAGCGCCACCTGGCCGGTCTGAGCCGCTACGGCTACCAGCCGCCGCGCAACTTCGTGCCGGCGTCCATCCCCATGCAGTTCCAGCCGTGGGTGATGCGTGACGTCGACACCTGGGTCCGCAACAACGCCCGTCACATGCTCTTCGTGTACGGGCAGAACGACCCGTGGGGCGCCGAGCCGTTCCACCTCGGCTACGGCTCCCGGGACAGCTACGTGATGACCGCCCCCGGCGCGAACCACGGAGCCCGCGTGTCCATGCTGAAGGACGACGAGAAGGCCCTCGCCACGGCCCGCATCCTGGAGTGGGCCGGCGTCGCCCCGGCGGCCGTCAAGGCCGACGCGGACAAGGCCCGCCCGCTGGCGAAGCCGGACGCGAAGCTGGACCGCAAGGACGTCGAGCGCCGCCAGACGCTGCGCCCGTAGTACCCGTACCTCCCGTGGTACCGCAGCATCAGGAGGCCCTCACGGGCGGCGTTCACCCGCCGCCTGCGGGGGCCTCCGCACGTCCTCGGCACGACGGCCCCGGTACGGCGGGGCGGCCTCAGTAGGACAGCCCGTGTCCCACCGGGTAGCGGCCCGGCACCGGGACGGGCAGCCGCCCCGCGGGCCGCACCTCGCCCGCGACCACCCGGGCCGCGGCCCGCAGCTCCACGTCCGTCCACGAGTACGCCGCCAGGCTCGCGGCGCACTCCGGCAGCCGCGCCGCGTCGTACGGGTTGCGCACGGCGAGCGCGACCACCGGCACCCCGGTGTCCACCAGGGCCTGGACCAGAGCTCGTTGCGGGCTGCCGTCCGCCACGTTGTACGTGCACACGAGCACCACGTCGGCCTCCCGTGCCGCCGCGACCGCGCGCCGTACCGCGTCCGCGTCGGGCGTGAGCCCGGTCGGCACCGCGCCGGCGGTGAACCCGAGGGCGGTCAGCTCCCGGGCCAGGGTGGCCGTCGGCGGCCCGGTCGTCCCGGTGGGCGACACCGGATCGGCCCCGGTGACCAGCAGCCGCGGGGTCCTGGCCGGCGAAAGGGGCAGCAGGCCCGCGGAGTTGGCCAGCAGCGTGGTGCCCGCGGCCGCGATGGCATCGGCCGCCGCGCGGTGCTCCGCCGCACCGACCGTGGCCTTCACGCGCGCCGCATCCGTGAACGGGGCGCCGAACAGCCCCAGCCGCGCCTTGAGCCGGAGGATCCGCAGCACGGACTCCTCGACCCGCGCCTCGGCCAGCTCGCCGCTCCGGACGGCCGCGATGACGCTCCGGTGGGCCAGGTCCAGGTCCGGCGGGTTGAGCAGCTGGTCGCAGCCCGCCTTGAGGGCCAGCACCGGCACCCGGTCGTTGCCGTACTTCTGCCGCACCCCCGCCATGTCGAGGGCGTCGGTGACCACCACGCCCTCGAAGCCCAGCCGCCGGCGCAGGATGCCGGTCACGATGGGCTCCGAGAGGGTGGCCGGATCGCCGGACGGGTCGAGCGCGGGGAACACGATGTGGGCGGTCATCACCGCGTCCACCCCGGCGGCGACCGCCGCCTTGAAGGGCGGCGCGTCCATCCGCTCCCACTCCTCCAGGCTGTGCCCCATCCGGGGCAGTCCGTAGTGACTGTCGGTCTCGGTGTCCCCGTGGCCGGGGAAGTGCTTGGCGGTCGCCGCGACGCCGGCCGCCCGGTAGCCCCGTACCTGGGCCGCGACCAGCTCCGCCACCGGGCCGGGGGCCGAGCCGAAGGACCGTACCCCGATCACCGGGTTGGCCGGGTTGACGTTCACGTCGGCCACCGGCGCGTAGTCCTGGGCCACGCCCAGCGCCGCCAGCTCCGCGCCGGCGATCTCCGCGGCCCGCCGGGCGTGCTCGGCCGAGCCGGCCGCACCGAGCGCCATCGCGCCGGGCAGCAGCGTGAGCGGCCGGCCGATCCGGGCGATGATCCCGTGCTCCTGGTCGACGGAGAGCAGCAGCGGCACGGGGTTCGGCTGGGCGAGCGCGGCCCGCTGGAGGCCGTCGGACAGCCCCGCGATCTGTGCCGGCTCCCGGGTGTTGTGCGCCCAGGCGAAGTAGACGACCCCGCCCAGGTGGTACCGGCGGACCACCTCCGCCGCGGTCCGCACCCCGAACTGGGCCAGGTTCTTCTCGGCGTCGGCGGGCTCGGGCTCGGTGGCGGAATGCCCGTACACCCGGCTGACGAACAGCTGCCCGACCTTCTCGGCCAGGCTCATCCGCGCGACGAGCCGCTGCAACCAGGGGTGCGGGACGGCCGCGCCCCGGGCACCGGCCGAGGCCGAGCCCCCGGCAGCCGTCACGGCAGCCGCCGCGGCCGCGGCGAGCAACGTACGTCGAGAGGTCGCGTTCACCACCCGCGCACGCTACTGCGGCCCGCCGCCGGGGGAGGGGGGACACGCCAGAGCGGTGCCCGGGGGCGGCCAGTGGGACTGGAGGGTGGTGATGGTTTCCGTGATGGCCGGGCGGCGGGTGGCGGCGGTGCGCCAGAGGGCGTACAGGCGGCGGACCGGGGCCGGTTCGAGGGGGAGGGCGGTCACGCCCGCGGGGAGGGGGCCGGTGCCCAGGGTGGGGACCACCGCGATGCCGAGGCCCGCCGCGACCAGGGCGACGATGGTGTGGTTCTCCTCGGCCATGTGCACGATCTCCGGCTCGTGGCCCGCCGTGCGCAGCGTCCGCATCAGCCAGTCGTGGCAGACCCGCCCCGGAGGCTGGCAGATCCAGCGCTGGCCGGCCAGGTCCTCGTGGCGCACCACCGCGCGCCCCGCGAAGGCGTGGTCCGCCGGGACGAGGAGGTCGCAGCGCTCCTCGCCGATGCGGGTCTGCTCCACGCCCTCGGGCGCCGGCAGCGGGGCGATGTCCCAGTCGTGCGCGACCGCCAGGTCGGTCACCCCGCGGGCCACCAGGTCCACCGACAGGTGCGGGTCCACCTCGGTCATCCGTACGTCCAGGGCGGGGTGACGGCGCGCCAGGTCGGCCAGGACCGCCGGCATCAGCCCGCGGGCCGCCGAGGCGAAGGCGGCGACGGTCAGGCGGCCGCCCGGCAGGCCCCGGCGCTCCTCCAGCGTGGTCTCGGCCTGCTCCATGATCGCGAGCAGCCGCTCGGCCGTGTCGGCCAGGTGGCGGGCCTCCTCGGTCAGGGCCACGCCCCTGCCCCGGCGCTCCAGGAGCGTGGTGCGGGTCTCGCGCTCCAGCTTGGTGATCTGCTGGGAGACGGCCGAGGGGGTGTAGCCCAGGGCGGCGGCAGCGGCGGCGACCGAGCCGTGGACGGATACGGCGTGCAGGGCGCGGAGGCGGGCGAGGTCCAGCATGGCTCCAGTTAAGCACCGCTTAATCCGGGCCGGTAGAGATGTGCGCTGGTGCTTCATCCTCCGGGCGCCGATGCTCGACCTATGCGTCCCGTACACACCGCGCTCGCCGTGCTCGTCGCCGCCGTCTGGGGCTTCAACTTCGTCGTCATCGAGATCGGCCTCGACCACTTCCCGCCGCTGCTGCTCTCCGCGTTGCGGTTTCTCGTCGCGGCGCTGCCCGCGGTGTTCCTCGTCGGGCGGCCCACCGTCGCCTGGAAGTGGATCGTCGGGGTCGGACTCGCCCTCGGGGTGGCCAAGTTCGGGCTGCTGTTCACCGGCATGGACGCCGGGATGCCGGCCGGGCTGTCCTCCCTCGTGCTCCAGGTCCAGGCCGTGTTCACCGCCGTGTTCGCCGCGCTGGTGCTGGGGGAGCGGCCCGGCCGGGTACGGCTGGCGGGCATGGCGGTGGCCTTCGCGGGGATCGCCGTGGCCGCCGTGGAGCAGGGGGCCTCGGGGCCGGTGTTCGGCTTTGCGCTGGTGGTCGCCGCCGCCGCGTGCTGGGGCGTGTCGAACGTACTGACCCGCCGGGCGGCGCCGCCCGACGCCCTGAACTTCATGGTCTGGGTGTGCACCGTGCCGGTGCTGCCGCTGTTCGCCCTCTCCCTGCTGCTGGAGGGGCCCGAGCGGGACCTCGCCGCGCTGCGGGCGCTGGACTGGGGCGGGGCCGGGGTCCTGGTGTACGTGGCCTGGGTGTCCACGGTGTTCGGCTTCGGGGCCTGGGGGTACCTGCTGCGCCGCTACCCGGCCTCCTCGGTGGCGCCGTTCTCGCTGCTGGTGCCGGTCTTCGGAATGAGCTCGGCGGCGCTGGTGCTGGGCGAGGCGGTGAGCGGGCTCCGGTGGGCGGCGGCGGTGCTGCTGGTCGGCGGGGTGGCGCTGACCTCCTTCGGCCGCGGCCCGCGCCGTACCGTCAGCGCGGCGAGCGCTCCTGGAGGTCCAGCCGCCAGTCCTGTCCCACCAGGTCCACGCCGAACGACCGGTGCGGCTTCTCGGCGATGAGGGTGAACCCGGCGCGCCGGTAGATGCCGGCCGCCGAGGTCAGCACGTCGTTGGTCCACAGGACCAGCTCGCGGTAGCCCACCTCCCGGGCGAAAGCGACGACCGCGTCGACCAGCCGCCCGCCGATGCCGTGGCCGCGCCCCTCGGGGTCCACCAGCAGCAGGCGCAGCCGGGCGGTGCCGGGCGCGTCGTCCCGTACGCACATCACCGAGCCCACCGGGCGGCCGGCCAGCTCGGCGATCCAGACCCGCTCCAGGTGCGGGTCGTGGTCCTGGGCGAAGTCCGCGACGATCCGGGCGACCAGGCCTTCGAAGTCGGCGTTCCAGCCGAACTCGGCGGCGTACAGCGCGCCGTGGCGCTGCACGATCCAGCCCAGGTCGCCGGGCTCGGGGTCACGGAGGCGTACGTCCTGCTCGGGCCGGTCGGTGTCCATGGCGCCAAAAATAGCGTGGCGGGTGAGGGCCCGGCAGCGGCGCCGGACCCTCACCCGGACGGGTGAGACGGGGCTACTTCCGGCCGCCGCCGAGGATCTGGCCGAGCAGGTCGCCGAGACCGCCGCCGGGGGACGAACCGGGAGAGGCGGAGCCGGGGCCCGGGGCGGCGCCCGGGGCCGGGGCCGCGGCGCCCTTGCCGGCCGCCCGCTTGGCGAAGACCGCCAGGACGACGGGGATGAGCAGCTCGATCACACGGCTGACGGTCGCGGCCGGGAGGCCCGTCTTCTTCGCGACCGCGTTGGCGACGGGCTTGCTCACCTTGGCCAGCACGCCCGCCATCAGGCCGCCGCCCAGCAGCCCGCCGCCGAGCGTGGCGACGCCCTGGAGGGGCGGTTCGGCCACCTCCGCGAAGGCCTGGCGCACCTCGTCGCCGTCGTCGTCCTCGTCGTTGTCGACGGCCGAGGCCTTCTGTTCCAGCCCGCCCGTCAGCTCGCCGACGGTGGTCGCGACGGTGGCGCGGGCGCCCTCGTCGTCGGTGCCGAGCAGGCCGGCGATCTCGGTCAGCTTGTCGTCGCCGAGTTCGGCGAGCACGTCGTCCTGGAAAGAGGGTTCGCTCATGCCGGAAACGCTACGTCCGTCCACATTTGCCGGCACGTTGGGTGCGCCAAAGGTAACGGAAAGATAAATCTCGGATTCCCGTGCAACCGTCCGGCGGGGTCGGCGGTCGTACATTGCGTCGGAACTTCCGGGAGGGGATCTGGGGGGATCGGGAAGGACCGACGAGGGTGGGGAACCCACGCGAGGGGGTTCCGGCCGAGAGGCCGGACCCCCTTCGCTGTTTTCCGGCCCCGGGCCGAGTGGTTGTCCACAGGCCCCGGCGGGGTGTCGGCGCCTGACGGTAGCTTCGGGGCATGTCGAATCTCGCGGTGCTGGAAGGGGTGCTGGAGCGGATCACGTACGCCAACGAGGAGACCGGCTACACGGTCGCCCGGGTCGACACCGGCCGGGGCGGCGGGGACCTCCTCACGGTCGTCGGATCGCTGCTCGGCGCGCAGCCCGGCGAATCCCTGCGCATGGAGGGCCGTTGGGGCTCCCATCCGCAGTACGGCAGGCAGTTCGCGGTGGAGAACTACTCCACCGTCCTGCCCGCCACCATCCAGGGCATCCGCCGCTACCTCGGCTCCGGGCTGATCAAGGGCATCGGGCCCCGCATCGCCGACCGGATCGTCGAGCACTTCGGCACCGACACCCTCGACGTCATCGAGCGGGAGCCGAAGCGGCTGGTCGAGGTGCCCGGGCTGGGGCCCAAGCGGACGAAGATGATCGGTGCCGCCTGGGAGGAGCAGAAGGCCATCAAGGAGGTCATGGTCTTCCTCCAGGGCGTCGGCGTCTCCACCTCCATCGCGGTGCGCATCTACAAGAAGTACGGCGACGCCTCGATCTCCGTGGTGCGCAACCAGCCCTACCGCCTCGCCGCGGACGTCTGGGGCATCGGCTTCCTCACCGCCGACCGCATCGCCCAGGCCGTCGGCATCCCCCACGACAGCCCGGAGCGGGTCAAGGCCGGGCTCCAGTACGCCCTCTCGCAGTCCACCGACCAGGGCCACTGCTTCCTGCCCGAGGAGCGGCTGATCTCCGACGCGGTCAAGCTCCTCCAGGTCGACACCGGCCTCGTCATCGAGTGCCTCGCCGAGCTGGCCGGTGAGGAGGAGGGCGTGGTCCGCGAGTCCGTCCCCGACCCCGAGGGCGGCGACCCGGTCAGGGCCGTCTACCTGGTGCCGTTCCACCGGGCGGAGCTGTCGCTGACGGGACAGCTGCGGCGGCTGCTGGCGGCCGAGGACGACCGGATGCCCGCCTTCCGGGACGTGGACTGGGAGAAGGCCCTCGGCTGGCTGGCCGGCCGCACCGGCGCGGACCTCGCCACCGAGCAGCGGGAGGCCGTACGGCTGGCGCTGACCCGGAAGGTCGCGGTGCTCACGGGCGGGCCCGGCTGCGGCAAGTCCTACACCGTCCGGTCGATCGTGGAGCTGGCCCGGGCCAAGCGGTACAAGGTGGTGCTGGCCGCGCCGACCGGCCGGGCCGCCAAGCGGCTGGCCGAGCTGACCGGGGCCGACGCCTCCACGGTCCACCGGCTGCTGGAGCTGAGGCCGGGCGGGGACGCCGCGTACGACCGGGAGCGGCCGCTCGACGCGGACCTGGTCGTCGTCGACGAGGCCTCCATGCTGGACCTGCTGCTGGCGAACAAGCTGGTCAAGGCGGTGGCGCCGGGGGCCCACCTGCTGCTGGTGGGCGACGTCGACCAGCTGCCGTCGGTGGGTGCCGGTGAGGTGCTGCGGGACCTGCTGGCCGAGGGCGGGCCGGTGCCCGCCGTACGGCTGACGCGCATCTTCCGGCAGGCCCAGCAGTCGGGGGTGGTCACCAACGCCCACCGGATCAACACCGGGCTCCCGCCGGTCACGCAGGGGCTGCCGGACTTCTTCCTGTTCGCCGAGGAGGACACCGAGGCGGCGGGGCTGCTGGCGGTCGACGTGGCCGCCCGCCGGATCCCGGCCAGGTTCGGGCTCGATCCCCGGCGCGACGTCCAGGTGCTGGCGCCCATGCACCGGGGCCCGGCCGGGGCGGGGAACCTCAACGGCCTGCTCCAGCAGGCCGTCACGCCGGCCCGCCCCGACGTGCCGGAGAAGCGCTTCGGCGGCCGGGTCTTCCGGGTGGGCGACAAGGTCACCCAGATCCGCAACAACTACGAGAAGGGCGCCAACGGCGTCTTCAACGGCACGGTGGGTGTGGTCACCTCGCTCAGTCTCGACGACCAGCGGCTCACCGTCCGCACCGACGAGGACGAGGAGGTCGCGTACGAGTTCGACGAACTGGACGAACTCGCCCACGCGTACGCCGTCACCATTCACAGGTCCCAGGGGAGTGAATACCCGGCGGTCGTGATCCCGGTCACCACCGGGGCCTGGATGATGCTCCAGCGGAACCTGCTCTATACGGCGGTCACCCGGGCGAAGAAACTGGTCGTGCTGGTGGGTTCCCGCAAGGCTCTCGGGCAGGCGGTGCGTACCGTTTCCGCAGGCAGGAGGTACACGGCGGTGGCCGCCAGGCTGTCCGGCCGCCTACCGGTGGGAAACATCACCCAAGAATGATCGATCATTGGGGTTTCCTCCCCCGGTGCGGAGGGGGCAGTATGTGCAGGTTGACGGCACTCAGTGCCGCCAAAGGGCCCGAAGGCCGACCCCGAGTGCACTCTCCTGCGCCAAATGGGGGAAGGTAGAGGCAGTCAGGGCACCTCGAAGAAGAGGCACTACGTCGGTGAGGGATGACGTGAGCGACAACTCTGTAGTACTGCGGTACGCGGACGGTGAATACACCTACCCGGTGGTCGAGAGCACCGTCGGTGACAAGGGCTTCGACATCTCGAAGCTCCGCGCCCAGACCGGTCTGGTCACCCTGGACAGCGGCTACGGGAACACCGCTGCCTATAAATCCGCGATCACCTACCTCGACGGCGAGCAGGGGATCCTCCGCTACCGCGGCTACCCGATCGAGCAGCTGGCCGAGAAGTCGACCTTCATCGAGGTCGCCTACCTGCTGATCAACGGGGAGCTGCCGACCGTCGACCAGCTCGCGTCGTTCCGCAACGAGATCACCCAGCACACGCTGCTGCACGAGGACGTCAAGCGCTTCTACGACGGCTTCCCGCGCGACGCGCACCCGATGGCGATGCTGTCCTCCGTGGTCAGCGCGCTGTCGACGTTCTACCAGGACAGCCACAACCCGTTCGACGAGAAGCAGCGCCACATCTCGACGATCCGGCTGCTGGCCAAGCTCCCGACGATCGCCGCGTACGCGTACAAGAAGTCGGTCGGCCACCCGGTGGTCTACCCGCGCAACGACCTCGGCTACGTCGAGAACTTCCTGCGCATGACGTTCTCCGTGCCGGCCCAGGAGTACGAGCTGGACCCGGTCGTGGTCTCCGCGCTCGACAAGCTCCTCATCCTGCACGCGGACCACGAGCAGAACTGCTCCACCTCCACCGTCCGCCTGGTCGGCTCCTCGCAGGCGAACATGTTCGCCTCGATCTCCGCCGGCATCAGCGCCCTGTGGGGCCCGCTGCACGGTGGCGCCAACCAGTCCGTGCTGGAGATGCTCGAGGGCATCCAGGCCAACGGCGGCGACGTGGACTCCTTCATCCGCAAGGTGAAGAACAAGGAGGACGGCGTCCGCCTGATGGGCTTCGGCCACCGCGTCTACAAGAGCTTCGACCCCCGGGCGAAGATCATCAAGGCGGCGGCGCACGACGTCCTCTCGGCGCTCGGCAAGTCCGACGAGCTGCTCGACATCGCGCTGAAGCTGGAGGAGCACGCGCTCTCCGACGACTACTTCGTCTCGCGCAACCTCTACCCGAACGTGGACTTCTACACGGGCCTCATCTACCGCGCGATGGGCTTCCCGACCGAGATGTTCACCGTGCTGTTCGCGCTGGGCCGCCTGCCCGGCTGGATCGCCCAGTGGCACGAGATGATCAAGGAGCCGGGTTCCCGCATCGGCCGCCCGCGCCAGATCTACACCGGCGTCGTCGAGCGCGACTTCGTCCCGGTCGAGTCCCGCTGACGCCCAGCGCGTAACGCAGCGAAAAGCGCCCCGCCGTCGATCCCCCCACGGGTCGAAGACGGGGCGCTTTCCATACCCCGGTGCGGATTCCCCCCACGGGACCCGTGCCGGGTGTCGGCGAGGGGCCGGAGCCCCTGGTGGGTCTGCCGGGACCCGTTCCGGCCGGGAGGGCCGCTCAAAGCTCCCCGGCCGCACGTGCCCCGGCGTGGCAGATGCATGGACGTCCCCCAAGACGCCCGCCCAACGTCCCCCAAAGACGTTCTCGGCATCGCCTCATTAGACTCGCGTCACCCCCGGATGGTTACGTACGCATCCCTGTGATCTCTGTCTCGATCTTGTACCTCGCGTGAAGGAACTGTGCCCGAGATGCGAAGAGGCTACCTGAAGGACCGCAGCCGCAGGCTGTTTGTCACAACGAAGACCGACGAGAAGGCCATCGCGGCCCCCGCGATCATCGGGTTGAGCAGTCCGGCCGCCGCCAGCGGCAGCGCCGCCACGTTGTAGCCGAAGGCCCAGAAGAGGTTGCCCTTGATGGTGGCCAGGGTGCGCCGGGACAGCCGGATGGCGTCGGCGGCGACGCGCAGGTCCCCGCGTACGAGCGTGAGGTCGCCGGCCTCGATGGCGGCGTCGGTGCCGGTGCCCATGGCCAGGCCCAGGTCGGCCTGGGCGAGCGCGGCGGCGTCGTTGACCCCGTCGCCGACCATGGCGACCGTGCGGCCCTCGCCCTGCAGGCGCTTGACCTCCGCCACCTTGTCCTGCGGCAGCACCTCGGCGACCACCTCGTCGATGCCCACCTCGCGGGCCACGGCCTCGGCCACCGCCCGGTTGTCGCCGGTGAGCAGCACCGGGGTGAGGCCCAGGGCGCGCAGCCGGGCCACGGCCTCGGCACTGGTCTCCTTGACCGCGTCCGCCACTGCCAGCACCCCGCGGGCCGCTCCGTCCCAGGCGACGGCGACGGCGGTACGACCGGCCGCCTCGGCCTCGGCCTTGGCGGCGGCCAGCTCGGCCGGGAAGGGGATGTCCCGGTCCGCCAGCAACCGCTCGCGGCCCACCAGCACCGTATGCCCGTCGACCACGCCCCGGACGCCGAGCCCGGCGACGTTCTCGAAGCCCTCCGGGACCGGCAGCGCACCCACCCGCTCGGCCGCACCGGTCGCGACGGCGCGGGCCACCGGGTGCTCCGAGGCGTGCTCCAGGGAGCCCGCCAGGCGCAGCAGCTCCGCCTCGTCGGTGCCCGCGGCGGCGGTGACGCCGAGCAGGGTCATCCGGCCGGTGGTGACGGTGCCGGTCTTGTCCAGGACCACGGTGTCCACGCGTCGGGTGGACTCCAGCACCTCGGGGCCCTTGATGAGGATGCCGAGCTGCGCGCCGCGCCCGGTGCCGACCATCAGCGCGGTCGGGGTGGCCAGGCCCAGGGCGCAGGGGCAGGCGATGATCAGCACGGCCACGGCGGCGGTGAAGGCCGCGGTGGCGTCGCCGGTGACGAACAGCCAGGTCAGCAGGGTGCCGATCGCGAGGACCAGGACGACCGGCACGAAGACCGCGGAGATCCGGTCGGCCAGCCGCTGGACCTCGGCCTTGCCGTTCTGGGCGTCCTCGACCAGCTTGGCCATCCGGGACAGCTGGGTGTCCGAGCCGACCCGGGTGGCCTCGACGACCAGCCGTCCGGCGCTGTTGACGGTCGCGCCGGTGACGGCGTCGCCGGTGGTGACGTCCACGGGCACCGACTCGCCGGTGAGCATCGAGGCGTCGACGGCGGAGCTGCCCTCGACCACCGTGCCGTCGGTGGCGATCTTCTCGCCGGGGCGGACGACGAAGCGGTCTCCGACGGCCAGGGCGTCGACGGGGATCCGTACCTCCGCGCCGTCGCGCAGTACGGACACGTCCTTGGCGCCGAGTTCCATCAGGGCCTTGAGGGCCGCGCCGGCCTTCCGCTTGGAGCGGGCCTCCAGGTAGCGGCCGAGCAGGATGAAGGTGACGACCCCGGCCGCGACCTCCAGGTAGATGGTCGAGGCGCCGTCGGCGCGGGAGACCGTCAGGTCGAAGCCGTGCCGCATGCCGGGCATGCCGGCGTGGCCGAGGAACAGGGCCCACAGCGACCAGCCGAAGGCGGCCAGCGTGCCCACGGACACCAGGGTGTCCATGGTGGCGGCGCCGTGCCGGGCGTTCGTCCAGGCGGCCTCGTGGAAGGGGTGCGCGCCCCAGACGACGACCGGGGCGGCCAGGGTGAGCGAGAGCCACTGCCAGTTGTCGAACTGGAGGACGGGGACCATGGCCAGGAGGACCACGGGGGCGGCGAGCAGGGCCGAGACGACGAGCCGCCGGCGGAGGGCGGTGAGCACCGGGTCCTTGCCGGCCTCGGTGCCGGGCGCCCCGGGGGCTGCCGGGGCCTGCGGGGCGGCGGTGGGCTCGGGGGCCGGCGGCGGGGGCTCCTCGGCGGTGTACCCGGTCTTCACGACGGTCGCGATCAGGTCGGCGACCTCGATGCCCCCGGCATACGTGACCCGCGCCTTCTCCGTGGCGTAGTTGACCGTCGCCGTGACGCCGTCCATGCGGTTGAGCTTCTTCTCGATGCGGGCGGCGCACGAGGCACAGGTCATGCCGCCGATGGAGAGCTCGACCTCGGCGGCCGCGGCGGTGGGCGCTATCGGGTCGTCGTGCAGGGTGCTGCTCATGTCCGGCTCCAGGGGGAGGGCCGGACCGTACGGGACCGGTATCAGCCGGCCGGCACGGTCCGGCGGGAAGTCCTGCGTGAGGAGTGCGGCCCCCGGACCCCGCGGGGCCCGGGCGCCGTGCGGTGGTTCAGGCCAGGCCGGCGAGCTCGTAGCCCGCCTCGTCCACGGCGGCGCGGACGGCCTCCAGGTCCAGCGGGGCCTCCGAGATCACGGTGACCTCGCCGGTGGCGGCCACGGCCTTGACCGAGGAGACGCCGGGCAGGGCGGAGACCTCGGCGGTCACGGCGCCCTCGCAGTGGCCGCAGGTCATGCCGGTGACGCGGTAGACCGTGGTGACGCCCGCGGCGGCGGCGGTGCCGTCCGCGCAGGCGCTGCTGCCGCCGCAGCAGGAGCCGGTGGTGGTCTGGGTGTCCGTCTCGGCGGTCATGTCGTTCTCCTCTTCGGGACGTGCGAAGTCAGGGGGCCGGGAGCCCGTGGATCCCTCCACCGTCTCCCGACGCTGACCACACTATACCCCTGGGGGGTATTACGCGAGCCTCTCCGGCGACGCGTCCCGCTCCGGTCGAGCGGCCCTCCATCGCCCCTCTTCCGGGTGGCGGATCGTGTGGGAGCGTAGATAAATGGGGCGTATGTCGCATTCGGGGACGCTCGTTCTGATCATGGCCATCGCCGTCCTCGCGCCCCTGCTGGCCTACGGAGTCTCCCGCTGGCTCCCGGTGCCGCTGGTCATCTTCGAGATCCTGCTGGGCATCCTGGTCGGCCCCGACGTGCTCGGCTGGGCCGAATCCGGCGGCGTGATCGACACGCTCTCCCAGCTCGGCCTGGCCATGCTGATCTTCCTGGCGGGGTACGAGATCCGGTTCGACCGGGTGCGCGGGGACACGCTCAGGCGCTCGGTGTGGGCCTGGACCGCGGCGCTCGCGCTCGGCCTCGCCCTCGGCGTGCTGCTCGCGCACGGCGGCGGGTTCACCAAGGGCGTGTACATCGGCACCGCGCTGACCAGCACCGCGCTCGGCACGATCCTGCCCGTGCTGCGGGACGCCGGGGACCTGGGGACCCGGTTCGGCACGGTGATGATGGCCTTCGGCTCGGTCGGCGAGTTCGGCCCGATCATCGCCATGGCGCTGCTGCTCAGCGGGCGGGCGCCGGCCACCTCGGCGGCGACCCTGATCGCCTTCGCGGTGCTCACCGCGCTGGCCGTGCTCTGGGCGATGCGGCCCAAGCCGCCGTGGTTCTCCCGGGTCATCGCCAAGACCCTGCACAGCAGCGGGCAGTTCGCGGTGCGGCTGGTGGTCTTCCTGCTCGTGCTGATGCTCGGGCTCACCGAGGTGCTGGGCCTGGACGTGCTGCTCGGGGCCTTCGCGGCCGGGATGGTCACGCGGCTCGTGCTCCAGGGGGCCGCCCCGGAGAGCAGCGGGCTGGTCCTCTCGAAGGTGGAGGCCATGGGGTTCGGCTTCCTGGTGCCGGTGTTCTTCGTCGTCACCGGCATCGAGTTCGACCTCGACTCGCTGCTGGAGGGCGGGCGGGAGCTGCTCCTGCTGCCCCTCTTCCTGCTGCTCTTCCTCGTGGTGCGGGGGCTGCCCATCTGGTTCCTGGCCCCGCGCGACCTGGTCCGGCGGGACCGGGCGGCGCTGGTCCTCTTCGGGTCCACCGCGCTGCCGCTGGTCGTCGCCATCACCACGCTGGGCGTCGAGGACGGGGCGCTGGGCGCGGGGGAGGCGGCGGCCCTGGTCGGTGCCGCCATGGTCTCCGTACTGGTCTTCCCGCTGGTCGCCCTCAAGTGCCGGGCCGGCGCCGGGGAAACCCTGCCGCGGGGCGAGCGGGTCGGGGAGGAGTCCTGGTGAGGGCCGCCTTCCGCGGGGTCCGGCGCGCCGGTTACCGCGGGGCCCGGTGCGCCGGTTACCGCGCGGTGGTCCCGGGTGCCGCCGTCCGGTCCCCGAGGAGCGGGTCCAGGTAGCGGAAGAGCACCGTCTTCAGCTCGGCGACGTACGCCTCGCGTTCGGCGCCCTCGCTGGCGAGGATCAGGTCGAGCCCCGCCTTGAAGACCGCGAGCGTCATGTGCGCGGTCCGGGACAGCTCGGCCTGCGGTGCGCCGGGCAGGAACGTGGCCAGGATGCCCTCGACCCTGGTCTGGAGGCCCTGGTGGAGCGCCTCGTGCTCGTCGTTGATGTGGCCCGGGATGCCGGAGCCGTGCATCAGCGCCCAGAAGGCCGGGTTCTCGCAGTTGAAGGCGATGACCGGGTCGAGGACGGCGTCCAGCAGCTCCGGCAGCGGCAGGTGCAGGTTCTCCGGCAGGAAGGCCTGGCCGTGCGTCACGTTCGCCTTGTGCAGCAGCTGGCCGCCCAGCTCGATCGCGATGGCCTCCTTGTTCGGGAAGAACTGGTACAGCGTCCCCGGGGAGACGCCGGCCTCGCGGGCGATGGCGTTGGTGCTGGCCGCCGCGTAGCCGCTGCGGCAGAACACGCCGGCCGCGGCCTCCAGGAGCTGGGCCACGCGGCGCTCGCCGCGGGCCTGGCGGCGGCGCGGCTTGGCGGTCTCGGCGGGGTTGGCCTCCGGCACGGTGATTCCTCTGCTTTCCAGGTACTCCCCAGGAGCGATTGACAAACGCGAGCGCCCGCTCGCATTCTTGGGGAACGCGAGCGAGGTCTCGTGTTTGCCAGTCTACGGGTCTGGGCTTGGTTCTGGTCTGGTCTTGGGCAATGGGGGCGACCCGTGTCGGCGGGTCATGGTGAAGGGGACACCGAGGTATGTCCGAAGTCAAGAAGGCCCTGGCCACGAAGGATCCCGCGACGGGCGGGGGCGGCGGGAGCGGCAGAGGCGGGGGGTCCGGCGGGGCCGGCGGCTCCGGGAAGGGCGACGGGTCGCGAGGCGCCGGGGGAGCCGCGTCCGCGGTGACCGGCGGAGGGGGCGGCGGCTGGACGCGGTTCGTCACCGCGCGGCCGCGGCTGTCGCTGCTGCTCGCCCTCGTAGTCACCGCGCTCGCCGTGTTCGCGGGCGGCGGGGTGGCCGACCGGATGGGCAGCGGCGGCTGGGAGGACCCGGACGCCCGGTCCACGTACGCCGCCGAGGTCCTGGAGCGCGAGTTCCCGGCCTCCCAGCCCAACCTGCTGCTGCTCCTCGACGCCGGGCAGGGCCGGGTGGACGACCCGGCCGTCGCGGCCGAGGCGGAGCGGCTGACCGCGGCCCTGGCCGCGGAGCCCGGCGTCACCGGCGTCGGCTCGTACTGGCGGACCAAGGCGCCGCTGCTGCGCTCCGAGGACGGGCGGCAGGCCCTGATCGCCGCCCGCGTCCAGGGCGACGACAAGACGGCCACCGCGACGCTGGACCGCATCGCACCCCGCTTCGAGGGCACCCGGGGACCGGTCTCGGTCTCCATCGGCGGCCCCGTGGCCGTCCAGCGCGAGGTGACCACCACCATCCAGGAGGACCTGCTCAAGGCCGAGCTGATCGCCCTGCCGGTCACCCTCGTCCTGCTGGTCCTCGTCTTCGGAAGCGCGGTCGCCGCCCTGCTGCCGCTCGGCGTCGGAATCGTCGCCATCCTGGGCACCAACGCCGTCCTGCGCGGACTCACCGAGATCACCGAGGTCTCCGTCTTCGCCCAGAACCTCACGACCGCGCTCGGACTGGGCCTGGCCATCGACTACGCCCTCTTCATCGTGCGCCGGTACCGCGAGGAGCTGGCCGCCGGGAAGGACCCGGCCGCGGCCGTGGCCACCACCCTGCGCACCGCGGGACGGACCGTGCTCTTCTCCGCCCTCACCGTCGCCGTCGCCCTGTCCGGGATGCTGTTCTTCCCGATGTACTTCCTGCGCTCCTTCGCCTACGCCGGGGTCGCGGTGGTGCTGCTGGCGGCCGCCGCCGCACTGGTCCTGCTGCCCGCGGCGCTGGTGCTGCTCGGGGACCGGGTCAACGCCCTGGACCTCAGGCGCCTCTGGCGGCGCGGCCGGGCGGCCGGCCGGCCCGACGGGTCCGGCCGCGGGTGGGCCCGCAGCACCGCTCTGGTGATGCGCCGGGCGCCGGTCTTCGCGGTGGCGACCACCGCCGGGCTGCTGCTGCTCGGACTGCCCTTCCTCGGAGTCAAGTTCGGCACCGTGGACGACCGCCAGCTGCCCTCCACCGCCGCCTCCCACATCGTCCAGCAGCAGATCAGGGACGGCTTCCCCGGCAGCCCGGGGGCCGGACTCGTGGTGCTGGCCGAGGGGCCGGCCGACGACGCCGCCTACGCCGCGTACCGGGGCCGGATCGCGGAACTGCCCGGCGTGCTGCGGGCCGACGGGCCGGTCAGGTCCGGCGAGTACGCGTACTTCTCCGTGCTGGCCGAAGGGGAGGCCGTGGGCCAGAAGGCCCAGGACCTCGTCGGCGAGGTGCGCGCGGTCGACGCACCCTTCACGACGTCGGTGACCGGCCAGGCGGCCGTGCTCGTGGACGCCCAGGACGCGATCGCGGAACAACTGCCCAAGGCGGGCGTGCTGATCGCGGCGGCCACGCTGCTGCTGGTGTTCCTGATGACCGGCAGCCTGCTGATCCCGCTCCAGGCGGTGCTGCTCAACGCCCTCAGCCTGACGGCCATGTTCGGCGCCGTGGTGTGGGTGTTCCAGGAGGGCCACCTGTCCGGGCTGCTCGGCTTCACCGCGACCGGGGACATCGAGACGACGCTGCCGGTGCTGATGTTCTGCATCGCCTTCGGCCTCTCCATGGACTACGGGGTGTTCCTCATATCCCGCATCAAGGAGGAGTACGAGCGGACCGGCGACCACGAGGGTGCCGTGCGGGCCGGGCTCGCCAAGACGGGCGGGCTGATCACCGCGGCCGCCGTGATCCTCGCGGTGGTGATGGTGGCCATCGGCAGCTCCCGGGTGACCAACACCAAGATGCTGGGCCTGGGGATCGCGCTGGCGGTGCTGATGGACGCGATGGTCGTCCGGGGGCTGCTCGTGCCGGCGGTGATGAAGCTGAGCGGCCGGGCCACCTGGTGGGCCCCGCGCCCGCTCCGGTCGCTGCACGACCGCTTCGGGCTGAGCGAGGGGGAGAGCGCCGCGCCGCCGGCCCCCGTGGGACGGGCGGCGGAGGAAGCCGCCGCACCGGTTCCCGAGCGCGTGGGGTAGGAGGGCCCTCAGTCGTCCCGGCGGCCCCGGTTGCCGGGACGGCGGGCCACCCAGTCCCGGATGGTGTCCGCGTACCAGTAGGGCTTGCCGGCCTCGACGTGGTCCGGGGGCGGCAGCAGCCCGTGCTTGCGGTACGACCGCACGGTGTCGGGCTGGACCCGGATGTGTGCGGCGATCTCCTTGTACGACCACAGCTTTCGGTCGGTCATCTGCGGCACCTCCTTGTCCGTGCCGCCGGTCGGCCGGGAGGCCGTCGGGGGAAGCGGGGCACGGACGCTGACGATCACTCAGCCTTGTGCCCCGAGAACGACGGCCCTCGGGGCAGGGGGAGGGGCTGTCGACCGCCTGTGACGGAAGACCCGCGTAACGCGGACATCCGTCACGGGGCGCCGATCGCTGTGACGGGCGCGGGACAGCGGGACGCCGCCGCCCTCCCGCCACGGGGCCGGCGAGGCCGGGGCACGGGAGGACGTTCAGGCGTACAGGGCCGGCTTCGGCGCGAGGGAGACCTCGGTGCGGACCCCGGTGCGCTGGGCGGTGACACCGGCCTCGCTGACGGCCGCGGCGGCGTAGCCGTCCCAGGCGCCGGGACCCGTCACCTCGCCCCGCCGGGTGGCCTCCACCCAGCGGCGGACCTGGCGGTCGTAGGCGTCCGCGAAGCGCACCGTGTAGTCCTGGGTGATCTCGCCGCCCCAGCGGCCCCGGGACTGCACGAGCACCGACTGGCCGTCGCCGATGCGGGCGCTGCCGGACTCGCCGACGGCCTCGCACACCACCTGGTAGCCGAAGCCGCAGTTGACGAAGATCTCCACGTCCACCAGGGCCCCGCCGGAGGTCTCCAGCAGGATGAACTGGGGGTCGCGCAGTCCCTCGGGCGCCGCGGCGGACGAGGTGGGCGAGAGCACCGTCACCGCGGTGACCTCCTGCCCGAGCAGCCAGCGGGCCGCGTCCACCTCGTGCACCACCGAGTCGTTCACGAGCATCTCGGTCGTGAAGAAGGAAGGGGACGAGGCGTTGCGGTGCCGGCAGTGCAGGAAGAGCGGCCGGCCCAGCTCCCCGGCGTCCAGCAGGGACTTGAGCCGCTCGTACTCGGCGTCGTGCCGGCGCATGAAGCCGACCTGCACCAGCCGCCGGCCCAGCCGCTGCTCCGCCTCCATGATCCGCAGCGCGCCCCCGGGGTCCGGGGTGAGGGGCTTCTCGCAGAGCACCGGGAGTTCCCTGCCGAGGGCCTCCAGCACCGTGGCCTCGTGGGCAGGGCCGGGCGAGGCGATCAGCACGGCGTCGACGCCCGGCGCCGCGAGGGCCGCCGACGGGTCCGTGAAGGCGGCGCAGCCCTCGATGCCGGCGGCGATCTCCTTGACCCGGTCCCCGTCCGGGTCGGCGACGGCGGCCACCCGGGCCCCGCTGATCACGCGGTCGATGCGCCGTACGTGGTCGGCGCCCATCCGGCCCGTGCCGATCACCGCGATGCCGAGCGTGCCGCTCATGGATCCCCCTCGCTGCTGCTGTGGGCGGACTGCCTCAGCGCAGGCCGCAGGACCGAAGATAGGCGCGGGTGCGGCGGGCGATGGGCAGCGGGCGGTCGGGCGGGCACGGGTACATGTCCTGCTCGACGATCGCGAAGAGCGGCGTGTCCAGCCGCTCGGCCGCCGCCAGCACCGGTGCCAGGTCCGGTACCCCCCGGGGCGGCTCGCACATCACCCCGCGGGCCACCGCGGGCCCGAACGGCACCTGCTCCGCCCGCACTTCGGCCAGTACGGCCGGGTCCACCTGCTTGAGGTGCAGGTAGCCGATGCGCTCGCCGAAGGTCTCGATGAGCTCCACGCTGTCGCCGCCGCAGTAGGCGTAGTGCCCGGTGTCCAGGCAGAGCGACACGGCGTCCGGGTCGGTGGCGTCCAGGAAGCGGGCCACGTTCTCCGGGGTGTCGATGTGGGTGTCGGCGTGGGGGTGGACCACGATCCGCAGCCCGTAGCGGTCCCGGACCTCGCGGCCCAGACGCTCGGTCTGGCGGGCCAGTTCCCTCCACTGGCCGGCGTCGAGCTCCGCGTCCTCCAGGACGGCGCCGGTCTTGTCGTCGCGCCAGAAGGACGGGATGACCACCAGGTGCCCGGCGCCCATGGCCTGGGTCAGGGCCGCGATCTGCGACACGTGCTCCCAGGTCGCGTCCCAGACGGCGGGCCCGTGATGGAGTCCGGTGAAGACGGTGCCGGCCGAGACCCGCAGGCCCCGCCGCTCCGTCTCGTCCTTCAGCCGTACCGGATCCGTGGGGAGGTAGCCGTACGGGCCGAGCTCGATCCACTCGTACCCGGCGTCCGCGACCTCGTCGAGGAACCGGCCCCAGGGCGTCTGCTCGGGGTCGTCGGGGAACCACACCCCCCAGGAGTCCGGAGCCGAACCGAGCCGAATGCGGGTCAACGCGGGCGGGGAGGAGGTCATACGGCCAGCTTAGGCAGAACGCACGGGGATGTTCGGAGGATTGCCAGTGACCAGCGACCGGTTTGACCTGATCACCATGGGACGGATCGGGGTGGACCTGTACCCGCTCAAGACGGGCGTGCCGCTCGGGGAGGCCGACACGTTCGGCCGGTTCCTCGGCGGCTCGCCGGCGAACGTGGCGGTCGCCGCCGCCCGGCTGGGCAGGCGGGTGGCGATGGTGACGCGGACGGGCGCGGACCCCTTCGGCGCGTACCTGCGGTCGGAGCTGCGGGGGTTCGGGGTGGACGACCGGTACGTGGCCGAGGTGGCCGCGTACCCGACGCCGATCACGTTCTGCGAGGTGTTCCCGCCGGACCGGTTCCCGCTGTACTTCTACCGGCTGCCGAAGGCGCCGGACCTGGAGATCCGGGAGGGCGAGCTGGACCTCGGCGCGATCCGGGCGGCGCGGGTCTTCTGGATGACCGGGACCGGGCTGAGCGCGGAGCCCAGCCGGGGCGCGACGCTGGCCGCACTGGAGGCCCGGGCGAAGTCCGGGACCACCGTCTTCGACCTGGACTGGCGGCCGATGCTGTGGTCGGAGCCGCCGGGCGAGCACTACGCGCGGGCGCTGTCGCTGGCCACGGTGGCCGTGGGCAACGAGGAGGAGTGCGCGGTGGCCACCGGCGAGCGGGATCCCCTGGCGGCGGGGCGGGCGCTGCTGGCGGCCGGGGTGGAGCTGGCGGTGGTGAAGCGCGGCCCCGAGGGGGTGCTGGCGATGCACCGGGACGGGCGGGTCGCCGAGGTGCCGCCGGTGCCGGTGGAGGTGGTCAACGGGCTGGGTGCGGGCGATGCGTTCGGGGGCGCGCTGTGCCACGGGCTGCTGGCGGGGTGGGAGCCGGAGCGGGTGCTGCGGTACGGGAACGCGGCGGGGGCCATCGTCGCCTCGCGGCTGGCGTGTTCGTCCGCCATGCCGGTGGCCGCGGAGATCGAGGAGGTGCTGGGGCGTGCCGGTTCGCGGTGAGTGGGGGATGGAGTACGCGCGGCTGCGGGTGGTTTCCCTGGGGGCGGGGGAGGTGTACGTGCACGAGGCGGGGGAGTGCGAGTGGATCGTGCTGCCGTTGTCGGGTGGGTGCGAGGTCCGCTGCGCGGAGCCCGTCCCCGCCCCGCCCTTCTCCCGTTCACCGGAGGCTCCGCCCCCGGCCCCCCGCGCCTCAAACGCCGGCGGGGCTGGAACGAACCCGGGGGCTCCGCCCCCAGACCCCCGCGCCTCAAACGCCGGCGGGGCTGGAGAAGCGGTGGAGGTTGGGCCTGCGGGCCTTGGCGCCGGGAGTGCCGGCGGGGGTGGAGAAGCGGTGGAGGTTGCGTCTGCGGGCCTTGGCGCCGGGAGTGCCGGCGGGGTTGGAGGTGTGAGGGAGGTCGGGGCCGGGGGTGTTGGGGACGGGCGGGTCGTTGCGTTTGAGCTGCGGGGGCGGGACGGGGTGTTCGGGGGGCCCAGTGACTTCGTCTATCTGCCGCGGGGGAGTGTCAGTGAGGTGCGGGCCGCCGCCGGTGGGCGGTTCGCGTTGGCCGGGGCCGTGTGCGAGGCCGTGCTGCCCGCGCGGTACGGGGCGGCCGGGGACGTGCCGGTCGAGATCCGCGGCGCCGGCGTCTGCTCCCGGCAGGTCAACAACTTCGCCGCCGCCGACACGTTCGCCTGCGACCGGCTGATCGCCGTCGAGGTGCTCACCCCCGGCGGCAACTGGTCCTCGTACCCGCCCCACAAGCACGACGAGCACCACCCCGGGCACGAGTCGCGGCTGGAGGAGATCTACTACTACGAGATCGCCCCGCACGGGGACACGGCCGGCGTCGGCTACCAGCGGGTGAGCCCGTCGCCGGCCGGGAAGACCGACGTGCTCGCCGAGGTCCGCACCGGGGACGCCGTGCTGATCCCCGACGGCTGGCACGGGCCGTCCATCGCCGCCCCCGGCCACGACATGTACTACCTCAACGTGATGGCCGGACCCGGCCCCGAGCGGGAGTGGCTGATCCGCGACCATCCCGGTCACGCGTGGGTTCGCGCGTCCTGGGCGGGGCAGGAAGTCGATCCCAGGCTGCCGGTCACCGGACGGCCGCCCCATCCGGCCCCGGACCCCGAGGAGGCCCCGTGACCGCCCCGCGCACCGTCCGGCTCACCACCGCCCAGGCTCTCGTCAGGTTCCTCTCCCGGCAGTACGCGGAGCGGGACGGGCGGCGGCACCGGCTGATCGCCGCCACCTGGGGCATCTTCGGCCACGGCAACGTCGCCGGGATCGGGCAGGCACTGCTGGAGACCGGCCCGGAACCGGAGCACGGCATGCCGTTCCTCCAGGGCCGCAACGAGCAGGCCATGGTGCACGCGGCGGTCGGGTACGCCCGGCACAGCGGGCGGCTCAGCACCCACGCCGTGACCACGTCCATCGGGCCCGGCGCGACGAACCTGGTCACCGGCGCGGCCCTCGCCACGATCAACCGCATCCCCGTCCTGCTGCTGCCCGGAGACGTCTTCGCCGGCCGGCCCGCGGACCCCGTGCTCCAGCAGCTGGAGGTGCCCCACGCCGGGGACGTGTCCGTCAACGACTGCCTGCGGCCCGTCTCGCGGTACTTCGACCGGATCGGCCGCCCCGAGGCCCTGGTCCCGGCCGCCCTCCAGGCCATGCGGGTGCTCACCGACCCGGTGGCCACCGGCGCCGTCACCCTCGCCCTCCCGCAGGACGTGCAGGCCGAGGCCCACGACTGGCCGGAGGAGTTCTTCGCCGAACGGGTGTGGCCGGTACGCCGCCCCCGCCCCGGGACCGCGGAGGTCGAGGCCGCCGCAGCGGCGGTCCGGGCGGCCCGCCGCCCCCTGGTCGTCGCCGGCGGCGGCATCCACCACAGCGCGGCCGAGGACGCCCTGCGCGCCTTCGCCGACGCCACGGGCATCCCCGTCGCCTCCACCCAGGCCGGCAAGGGCTCGCTGCGCCACGACCACCCCGCCGACGTGGGCGCCGTCGGCCACACCGGCACCGCCACCGCCGACGACCTGGCCCGCGCCGCCGACCTCGTGATCGCGGCCGGGACCAGGCTGAGCGACTTCACCACCGCCTCCTCGACCCTGTTCCAGGACCCCGGCGTCCGCTTCCTGGGCCTCAACCTCGACCCCCACGACGCCCACAAGCAGGCCGCGCTGCCGCTGGTCGGCGACGCCCGCGAGAGCCTGGACGCGCTGCGGGAGGCGGTGGCCGGGTACCGCGTGCCGGCCGCGTACGAGGAGTCGTACGGCAAGGCCAAGGCCCACTGGGAGACGTTGGTCGACCGGGCCTTCCACGCCCCCGACGAGGACGCCCGCCCCACCCAGGCCCAGGTGCTCGGTGCGCTCGACGCCCTGGTCACCGACGAGGACGTGCTGGTCAACGCGGCCGGCTCGCTGCCCGGCGACCTCCACCGGCTGTGGCGGGCCCGCTCACCGCGGCAATACCACGTCGAATACGGCTTCTCCTGCATGGGCTACGAGATCCCGGCCGCGATCGGCGTGGCCCTGGCGGACCCCGGCCGGCCCGTCTGGGCCCTGGTCGGCGACGGCTCGTACCTCATGAACCCGACCGAACTGGTCACCGCGGTGCAGGAGGGAATCCCGCTGACGGTGGTGATCCTGGACAACCACGGGTACGCCTCCATCGGGGGCCTTTCCGAGGCCGTGGGAGGTGAGCGCTTCGGCACCGACTACCGTCACCGGGCACTGGACACCTCGTACACCGGGGACCCCCTTCCGGTGGACCTGGCGGCCAACGCGGCCTCGCTCGGAATGACCGTGATCCGCGCCCGCACCGTCCGTGACCTGCGGGAAGCCCTCGCGGCCGCCCGTTCGGCGGGCCGCCCCACATGTGTCTACACGGAGACCGAAACGCCCGACACTGTGTCGGGCCCGCCCCCCGCACAGGCGTGGTGGGATGTGCCTGTGGCCGAGACCGCGACCCGCACGTCGGCCGTCAGAGCACGCGAAGAGTACGACCGGCAAGCCGCAGCGCGACGTCGCCATCTGTGAAGGAGTAGCAATGAAGACCGTCAACCACTGGATCGGTGGCAAGACCGTCGAGGGCGCGTCGGGCAACTTCGGCCCGGTCACCGACCCGGCGACGGGCGAGGTCACCACCCAGGTCGCGCTCGCCTCCGTCGAGGAGGTCGACGCGGCGGTACAGGTGGCCCGCGAGGCCTTCCAGACCTGGGGCCAGTCCTCCCTGGCCGCCCGCACCAAGGTGCTCTTCGCGTACCGCGCCCTGCTGGACGCCAACCGCGACGCGATCGCCGAGCTGATCACCGCCGAGCACGGCAAGGTCCACTCGGACGCGCTGGGCGAGGTCGCCCGCGGCCTGGAGATCGTCGAGCTGGCCTGCGGCATCACCACCCAGCTCAAGGGCGAGCTGTCCACCTCGGTCTCCAACCGCGTGGACGTCTCCGCCATCCGCCAGCCGCTCGGCGTGGTCGCCGGCATCACGCCGTTCAACTTCCCGGCGATGGTCCCGATGTGGATGTTCCCGCTGGCCATCGCCTGCGGCAACACCTTCGTCCTCAAGCCGAGCGAGAAGGACCCGTCGGCCGCCAACAAGCTGGCCGAGCTGGCCAAGGAGGCCGGCCTGCCCGACGGCGTGCTGAACGTGCTGCACGGTGACAAGGTCGCCGTCGACGCGCTGCTGGCGCACCCGGACGTGGCGGCCGTCTCCTTCGTCGGCTCCACCCCGATCGCCCGCCACATCCACACCACCGCCTCCGCCAACGGCAAGCGCGTGCAGGCCCTGGGCGGCGCGAAGAACCACATGCTGGTGCTGCCCGACGCCGACCTGGACGCCGCCGCCGACGCCGCGGTCTCCGCCGCGTACGGCTCGGCCGGCGAGCGCTGCATGGCCATCTCGGCCGTCGTCGCGGTCGGCTCCATCGGCGACGAGCTGGTCCAGAAGATCCGCGAGCGCGCCGAGAAGATCAAGATCGGTCCCGGCAACGACCCGACCTCCGAGATGGGCCCGCTGATCACCAAGGCCCACCGCGACAAGGTCGCCTCGTACGTGTACGGCGCCGCCGAGCAGGGCGCGGACGTGGTCCTGGACGGCACCGGCTACACCGTGGACGGCTTCGAGGACGGCCACTGGATCGGCCTGTCGCTGCTGGACAACGTCAAGACCGACTCCGACGCCTACCGCGACGAGATCTTCGGCCCGGTGCTGTGCGTGCTGCGCGCCGAGACCTACGAGGAGGGCGTGGCCCTCATCAACGCCTCGCCGTTCGGCAACGGCACCGCGATCTTCACCCGCGACGGCGGCGCCGCCCGCCGCTTCCAGCTGGAGATCCAGGCCGGCATGGTCGGCGTCAACGTGCCGATCCCGGTGCCGGTGGGCTACCACTCCTTCGGTGGCTGGAAGGACTCGCTCTTCGGCGACCACCACATCTACGGCAACGACGGCATCCACTTCTACACGCGCGGCAAGGTCGTCACGACCCGCTGGCCGGACCCGTCCGAGGCCCCGGCGGGCGTCGACCTCGGCTTCCCGCGCAACCACTGACGGCGGGCGCGGGTCCGGGTCCCCCCATGGGCCCGGCCCCGCGGTCCCGCAACCGCAGACCCCCGGCCACCCTCACCGGCCGGGGGTTCCTGCGCGTGCGGAGCCCGTACGGGTCGTTGCGGATCCCGTACGGGGCCCCGCCGGCTCCGCCCCGCGGCCGGTCCGGTCCCGTGCCGGTCCCAGTCGTCGGACCCCGCCTTCCCCGGCCCGGCCGCCGGACCTCACCAGGTATGGCCCGTCTGCTGGCGGACCGCCGGAATCCGCCCCGAGAATCGGGCCGGAACCACGTCGGGGCTGACGAGCGGGACGAGGGGGAGCCGTGTCGGAGCGACTGGAGCGCAACCAGCGGGTGATCGACGAGTTCAGGGCGGCGGGCGGGGTCGTCGGTGGCGACTTCGAGGGCATGCCGCTGCTGCTGCTCACCACCACCGGGGCGCGCAGCGGGGAACCGCGCACCTCGCCGATGGCCTACCTGAGGGACGGGGACCGGCTGGTGGTCTTCGCGGCCAACGGCGGCCGGGAGAACCACCCCGGCTGGTACCACAACCTGCTGGCCGACCCCTCGGCCGGCGTCGAGGTCGGGAAGGATTCCTTCACCGTGACGGCCACGGTGGCCGACGGCGCCGAGCGGGAGCGGCTCTGGGCGGCCCAGCTCGCGGTCGCGCCGTTCCTCGGGGACTTCCAGGCGCGCTCGGGACGCCGCGTCCCGGTCGTCACGCTGACACCGGCCGACGGCTGAGAGGGGTCCGCTGCCGGGACTCCCCACGCCTGGGGGCGGCCCCGGGCCGGAGCGAGGGCCGGCCCACCGGGCGGAGGCGGCTCAGGGCAGCAGACCGGAGCGGTGGGCGAGGACGGCCGCCTGGACCCGGCTGGTCGTGCCGGTCTTCTCCAGGATCGAGCCGACGTGCGTCTTGACGGTGCCGACGCCGATGCCGAGCCGCCCGGCGATCTCCGAGTTGGCCAGCCCGCCGCCCAGCATCACCAGGACCTCGCGCTCCCGGTCGGTCAGGGCCGCGAGCCGGGCGTCGGGTCCGGGGTTCCGGCCGGTGCCGGCGGCCAGCATCCGGCGGATGACGGTGCCCGTGACGCCGGGGGAGAGGACCGCGTCGCCCGCGGCGGCCGCCCGTACCGCGCTGATCAGCTCCTCCGGGCCCTCGTCCTTGAGCAGGAAGCCCGTCGCGCCCGCCTCCAGGGCCCGCAGCACGTTCTCCTCGTCGCCGAAGGTGGTCAGCATGACGACCTGCGGGGCCGGGACGAGCGCGGTGAGCGGGGCGACGGCGGCGAGGCCGTCCAGCACGGGCATCCGGATGTCGAGCAGGACCACGTCGGGGCGGTGCTCGGCGGCGAGTTCGACCGCGCGGGCGCCGTCGGGGGCCTCCGCGACCACCTCGATGCCCTCGGCGTGGCGCAGGATCAGCCGCACTCCGGTGCGGATCATCTGCTCGTCGTCGGCGAGCAGGACGCGGACGGGCCGCTGCGGGGTCATGGGGTGCTCCTGGTCTCTCGCCCGGGCGCCAGCGGTACGTCGAACCGGTCGATACCGGTCAGGACGTCGCCGCTGAAACAGTACCGGGTGAGCTCGATCGAGTTCGGTCCGGAAGTGTCGTACGAGTACGGGTAGACGCACTCGGTGGTGCCCGCGGGGCGGGGCGGTTCACGGCCCGCGGCGGCGGCCCGGCTCAGCTCGTGGTCCACGGCGCCGGCGCGCTCGGCCGCGGAGCGGGACATGCCCAGGCGGGGCGGTTCCGGCGGCGCGTAGTCGTGGCTGAGCCGCAGGTCGTCGGCGAGCCGCAGCCCCAGGATCAGCATCGCGCCCACCCCCGCCATGCCGAGCAGCGCGGTGGCGCCCTGGCCGAGCCGCCGCAGCAGGGCGGCACCCGCGGGGCGGCCCGGGTCGGCGTCGAGGCGGCCCGAGTCGGCGGAGGGGCGGGCCGGGTCGGCGGAGGGGCGGGACGGGTCCGTCGGCGTGGCCGGGATGCGGGCGGTGAGCGTGAACCCGCCGTCGGGCCGGGGCGCCGCGTCCAGGGTGCCGCCGAGCAGCGCGACGCGTTCCCGCAGTGCCGTCAGGCCCCGGCCGGTGCCGTGCGGGGCGGCCGGGTGGCCCTCGGCCCGGGGGCCGTTGGTGATCCGTACGACGGCGAGCTCACCGGTGTGCGTGACGACGACGGACACCCGCGCGCCGGCGGCGTACCGGTGGACGTTCGTCAGGCCCTCGCGCACCACCCGGTGCACGGCCCGCCGCACCCGGGCCTCCCGCACGTCCGTGTCGGGCCCCGACCAGTGCAGGGTGACGGCCACCCCGCCGGCCCGCGACTCCGTCACCAGGGCCTCGATGTCGGCGCGGGTGCCGGTGGCGTCGGTGAGCGCGTCCGTACCGGTGTCGCGGGACAGCGGCCCGAGCACGCCCAGCACCTCGCGCAGTTCGCGCATCGCGTCGCGGGTGGTCTGGCGGACCTGGGCGGCGCTCTCGCGCAGGTCCCGCGGCTGGCCGCGCAGGGCCATCTCCAGCCCGCCGGTGTGCAGGGAGATCAGGCTCAGCCGGTGGCCCACGAGGTCGTGCATCTCGGCGGCGATGCGGGTGCGCTCCTGGATCCGCGAGGCCTCCTCCGCGGTCTCGCTGCGCTCGCGCAGTGCGGCGACCAGGCGGTCCTGCTGGCCCGCGGAGGCCCCGGCCAGCCCCGGCACGAGCACGGTCAGCCCGGCCACCACCGCGCCGATGGTCAGCCCGTACCGCAGGGAGCCCAGGCCCTCGTAGGGCGCGGACAGGGCCGCGGAACAGACCGTCACCGCGCTCGCCGAGAGCAGCAGCACCGCCCGCCGCCGGGCGCCGGGCAGCTGCCGGGCCGCGGTGTACGCGATGACGGCCATCAGCATCCCGAGGGAGGACAGCGCACCCAGCAGCGCGCCGGTGCCCAGGAGGCTGAGCGCCGGCCGGCGGCGGCGTACGACGAGCAGCGCGAGGGCGGCGAGCACCATCAGCGCCTTGACCTCGCGGGGGAGGGAGACGCCGGTGCCGGCGCCGGCCAGCACGGTGTGGGTGACGGCGAAGACGGCTGCCCCGGCGGCGGCCTCGGCGAGGGAGCGGACGAAGGGGCGGACCATGCGGAAATTATCCGGAGGAAACGGACCCCGCTCATCCCCCTCCCGGCCGAGATGGGCCTCTGCCCGACGGCATACCCTCGCGGGATGGGCGAGTACGAGCTGGGCGGGGACGCCCCGGGGACCGGTCCCGGCGACCGGCCCACGGGCGGTGCGGTGGAGCTGTGGCGGCTGGACACCACGCGGGAGGTGGTCGGCGGGGTGCGGGTGGACGACGGGCTGCTCGCCGGGGACGGGCCGGGGCTGCTCGACGCCGCCGAGCGGAGCCGCGCGGCCCGGCTGGTCCGCGACCTCGACCGGCGGCGCTATCTCGCGGCGCACGTGGGCCTGCGGGTGCTGCTCGGCGGCTACCTCGGGGTGCCTGCGGGCGAGGTGGCCTTCGTACGGGAGGACTGCCCCGGCTGCGGCGCGCCGCACGGGCGGCCCGCGCCGGCCGGGCCGCTCGCCGGCACCCTGCACTTCTCGCTCTCGCACAGCGGTGACGCGGCGCTGATGGCCTTCTCCGGGCGTCCGGTCGGCGTGGACGTGGAGGCGGTCCCGGACGCCGAGGCCACCGCCGACCTCGTCGAGACCCTGCACCCGCGGGAGGCCGCCGAGCTGCTGGCCCTGCCGGAGGAGGCCAGGCCACCGCTGCTGGGCCGGGTCTGGGCGCGCAAGGAGGCGTACCTAAAGGGCACCGGGATGGGCCTGGCGAAGGGGCTGCGGGACCCGTACATGGGCACCGCCGGGCTGCCCGCGCCGACGCCGGGCTGGGCCGTCCGTGACGTGACCGCGCCGGCGGGTTTCGCGGCGGCCGTGGCGGTGGCCGCAGCGGGGGTCTAGGTTCGGCGCCATGAACAGCCGCGAGGACCGTCGTTCGGGCGGCCACGGAGAGGACGGCGCGGAGGACCCGGGGTCGGGCCGCCGTGCGGACGACCGGGTGGACGGCGCCGGGGAGGGCGGGACGGACGACCGCGTCACCGGCCCGGCGGCCGGCCCGGCGCAGGCGCGCCCGGACGGCCCCGCCGACATCCGTCCCGCGCGGACCGTCGCGGAACTGGTCGCGGCCGAGGCCCTGTTCGACGGGCCGGTGAGGCAGGAGTGGGCGGAGCGGTTCCTGGCCGCGCCGGGGCACCTGATGCTGATCGCGTACGTCGACGGCCACCCGGCGGGCATGGTCTCCGGCGTCGAGATGACCCACCCGGACAAGGGCACCGAGATGTGCCTGTACGAGCTCTCGGTGGACGAGGAGCACCGCCGCCGCGGCATCGGGCGCGCCCTCACGGAGGCCCTGGCCGCGGCGGCCCGTGACCGCGGCTCCTACGGCATGTGGGTGGGCGTCGACACGGACAACGGCCCGGCCCTGGCCACGTACCGCGCGGCGGGCAGCCACGACGAGGGCGTCTTCGCGATGCACGGCTGGCAGTTCCCGGAACCCGCCGGTCCGGCTCCCGCACCGGGGGGCCGGCGCGACTGATCGGGTGGCCCCCCGGTGTGCGGCGGGGCGCCTTGGGGGCCGGTGGGGGCGGGTCGCGGAGCATCGGCGGCATGATCAGAACACCCCTGGCGGCACTGGCCGCCGCCGCACTGTTCGCCGCCGCGGCCCCCGCGACGGCCGCGGACCCCGGAGCTCCCGCGACCCCGCCGAACACGGCTTCCGCGCCCCGCGCCGATGCCGAGGAGACCGGGCGGTGGATCGTCGTGCTGCGGGACGGGGCCGCCGGGAGTCCGCGGGCGCTGGCCGCCGCGTCCGGCGGGGCCGTCGAGCACGTCTACGAGAGCGCCGTACGCGGCTACTCGGCCCGGCTGACGCCCGAGCGCGCCCGCGCCCTGGCCGCCGACCCCCGCGTCGACTACCTCGAACCCGACCGCGAGTTCCGCATCACGGACGACCAGCCCCTCACCCAGACCGGGGCGCCCTGGGGCCTGGACCGCATCGACCAGCGCGCGCTGCCGCTGTCCGGCACGTACACGTACGCCGCCCCCGCGGCCGCCGCCGAGGTCACCGCGTACGTCGTCGACACCGGCATCGAGGCGGGCAACCCGGAGTTCGGCGGCCGCGCCTCCACCGGCTTCACGGCCTCGGACGACCTGGAGCCCGGCGACTGCAACGGCCACGGCACGCACGTGGCCGGCACCATCGGCGGCACCACGTACGGGGTCGCCAAGCAGGTGCGGCTCGTCGCCGTGCACGTGGCGGACTGCCGCGGCACGGCCAGCACGGCCGACGTGCTGGCCGGCATCGACTGGGTGAGCGCCCGGGCGGGCGACGGTCCCGCGGTGGCCAACATGAGCATGGGCGGCCCCCTGAGCCAGGCGCTCAACGACGCCATCCGCCGCTCCGTCGAGCGCGGCATCGCCTACAGCGTGGCGGCCGGCAACGAGGGCGGCGACGCCTGCACCACCTCCCCCGCCGCGGAGCCCACGGCGGTCACCGTCGGCGCGAGCGACACGGACGACTCGGCGGCGGGCTTCTCCAACCACGGCCCCTGCCTGGACCTGTACGCCCCGGGCGTGGACGTCACCTCCGCCGGCCGCACCCCGGGCGAACCCGTCACCGCATCCGGCACCTCCATGGCCGCGCCGCACGTCGCGGGAGTCATCGCCCGGTACCTGGCGGCCCACCCGGCCGCGTCCCCGGCGGAGATCGACACGGCGCTGCGGGCGGACGCCACGCCGGGCGCGCTGACCGGCGTACCGGAGGAGACGCCGAACCTGCTGCTGCACGCACCGGCCGCCTGACCTGCCCCGGCCCGGAAGCCTTCCGGGTCAGGTCCTGATGGGACATCAATTTCTGTGCGTTTCCCGGGAATGCAAGTCATTGACTTCTCATCACCGCGACGCGTCAATGTCGGCCACCGCACCGGCTCGGACTCCCCCGCACAAGCGGGTGTGGGGGAGGGCTCGTCATGACGAAGGAGTCGCGACCGAAGTGAGTACGAGTTACCGACGAAGAATCCTTGCCGGGGCGGGCGCCCTCACCCTGGCCCTGGGCGGCGTGGCGGGCCTGACCGGGACGGCGCAGGCGGCCACCAAGACGACCACCATCTTCATGAACTGTGACGCGCCCGCGCCGCAGTCGGACGGGTCCGGCAACCAGGACTTCACCATCACCCTGCCGGACACGGCCAAGGCCGGGGACACCGTGCCGGTCACCATCGACCCGGGCCCCAGCCCGCTGGTGCCGGCGTTCGCGGTGACCACGCTGAACACCACCAAGATCACGTTCGTCGGTGTCCCGGGGCAGCCGATCACGGTCACGAGCCCGCAGGAATCGGTCACCGTCACCCCCGGAGTGCCGCTGGACGCCAAGCCGTTCACCGCGAACCTCACCATCCCGGACGGCACCGAGGGCACCACGCTCGACTTCAGGATGGACCTCGCGGTGACCGTCGCCAACCTGGGCGGCATGGACTACGTCACCACCTGTACGCCGCAGCCGCGGCCCAGCGCCACGGTCGGCTCCATCGCGGTCGAGGCCCTGCCCAAGGACCCGGTCACCACCAAGCTCAGCCCCAACAGCGGCGGGCCGAACACCGCGGTCGTCGCGACCGGTGCCAACTTCCCGCCCGGCGCCGTGACCTGTGCCGCCTCCCTCGCGGGCGTGGACACCGGTGACACCGGCACGGGCACGGCCGACGCCTCCGGCGCCGCGTCCTGCTCCCTGACCGTCACCAAGAAGGCCGACAACATCCGCATCGGTTCGACCGCGGGCAAGCCCTTCAGCTACCTCGCCCCCGTCGAGGGCGTCCCGCACCCGGTCGACATCGAGGTCCTGCCCGGGCCGCTGGCGCTCGGCCCCACGGCCGGCCTGCCGACGCTCGACTTCGGCGCGATCACGATCAACGGCAAGAAGCAGTCCGTGGTGGGCGCCTTCAACGCGGCGACCGTCCAGGACTTCCGCGGCGGCACCCTCGGCTGGGACCTGACGGTGACCCGCACGCCGTTCCTGAACAGTTCCACCGGTCACTCGCTCGCGGCGGGCCTCGGCATCCAGCCGTCCTGCACCGTGACCAACCCGGACAGCCCGAGCCCCTGCGTCGCAGGTGCCGCGGGTGCCATCACCGACGTCCCGCTCAAGGTGGCCTCGCAGGCCGCCGGGGGCGACGAACTCACCGGTGGCGAGTTCGCGGTCGGCGGCGGCGCGATGATCCAGCTGCCCGCGTTCATGTTCGCGGACACCTACCAGTCGGTCGTGACCTTCTCGATCGCCTGATCCGCCCGGGTGGTGCGGGGCCCCGGCCCCGCACCGCCTTCCGCGTTCCCGCGCGGCGTCCGCGTACCGCGCCGCCCGTACCCGGCGTCCGCGGTACGCGACCCGTACCGCGCGACCCGTACCGCGCGACCCGTACCGCGCCACCCGTACCGCGCCGCCCGTACCGCGCCACCCGTACCCAGCGCCCGCGTCCGTCCCGCACCTGGAGAGCCGAGCCCATGCGCATACCCCGCCCGCTGCTCTGCCTGCTGGGGGCCCTGCTGGCCGTCGCCGGCGTGCTGCCCGCCGCCACGACCGCCGGGGCCGCCGAGAACGGCACCTGGGCCGTGTTCCCTACCCCCGCCGCGGGCGAGAAGACCACCAGCCGCGCCTACTTCTTCCACCAGGGCGCCGCCGGCACGACCATCAGCGACAGCGTCACCCTCACCAACTCCTCCGACGCGCCCATCACCTTCCGGGTCTTCGCCACCGACGCCGTGAACACCCCCGTCGGCGGCGCCTTCGCGCTGCTCCCGGTCGAGACGAAGCCCAAGGACGTGGGGACCTGGGTCCGGCTGCCGGAGGACGTCGCGGGCCGCACCGTGACCGTCCCCGCCAAGGGCCGTCAGGACATCCCCTTCACCGTCCGGGTGCCCGAGGACGCCGGCCCCGGCGACCACGTCGGCGGCATCGTCGCCCTGAACACCAAGGTCGAGGGGATCAAGAAGGAGGGCAAGGTCCAGGTCGGCGTACGCCGCTCCGTGGGCGCCCGCCTGTACCTGCGCGTGCCGGGCCCCGTCACCCCCGCCGTCAGCGTCGAGGACGTACGGGTCGAACGCGGCGCGCCGCTGCTGCCCTGGACCAAGGACGCGCACGCGACCGTCAGGTACGCCCTGGTCAACCGCGGCAACGTGGTCATCGGCCCGAAGGTGGCCGTCCGCGCCGAGGGCCTCTTCGGCCGGAAGGTGCTGGACCGCGCCCCCCGCGACCTGCGGCTGGTGCTGCTGCCGGGCCAGCGGATCGAGCTGACCGAGCAGTGGGCCGGCTCCCCGCAGCTGGACTGGGTGACGGTCCGGGTGACGGCCACCGCCGTCAACCACCCCGACACCGAGGAGAGCGGCGAAGCGGAGTTCCTGGCCGTCCCGTGGCCCGCCGCGGGCGTCCTGCTCGTCCTCGCCGGCGCCGGCGTCGCTGCCTGGGCTGTCCGCCGCAGGCGCCGTACGGACCCCGAGCCGGCCGCGGAGGAGGAGCACCTCACCCCCGCCTGAGCACGGCACCGCTTCTCGCCACCTCCCGGTCTCAGTGGCTGAGACCGATCTGACAGACCCCCACCGGAACTGTTTGACCTGCCATTTCACGGGTTGTTAGGTTCCTCGGCGGTCTTGTGGACCAGGAGGTTTCCCCCGCTGCCGACGGCGAGGGCCGAGTGAGAGGCAGGAACCGCCGCGTGACTCCCCGGCTCACCTCACCCACCATCGGACGCGACGCCGAGCTGGCCGCCCTGCGCGAGGCCCTGGCGGCCACCGCGGCCGGGGCGGGCCGGTGCCTGGTGCTCAACGGCCCGGCCGGCATCGGCAAGAGCCGCCTGCTGGCCGAGGCCCGCGCCGAGGCCGGGCGGCTGGGCATGGCCGTCGCCGCCGGCCGGGCCACGGAACTCGACCGCGTCGCCCCCCTCGCCACCCTCCTCACCGCCCTGCGCGGCAGCACCCCGCCCGTGGTCGACGGCGCCGGCATGGCCGCCCTCGGCGCAGCCGGCAGCCAGGTCACCAACCGCTTCTGGCTGGTCGAGCAGCTCGGCGAGCTGATCGAGGAGTACGTGCGCCTGCGCCCCCTCCTCATCGTGCTGGACGACGCCCACGCCGCCGACGAGCTGACCGCCGTGGCCCTGCAGATCCTGGTGCCCCGCCTCCAGTCCTGCGCGGTGACCTGGCTGCTGGCCCAGCGGCCGGGCCCGGCCAAGGCCCCCATGCACGAGGTCACCGCCCGGCTGGTCGAGGAGGGCGCGGTACAGCTCACGCTGCCGCCGCTGGACCCGGAGGCCATCGCCGAGGTCTGCACACACGTGCTGGGCAGTCCGCCCGCGCCCCGGCTGCGGGCGCTCGCCGCGCGCAGCGACGGCAACCCCTTCCTGCTGGAACAGCTGCTCACCATGCTCAACGACCACGGCTGGCTGCAGACCGCGGGCGGCACGGTCACCTCGGTGGCCGAGGACGGGCTGCCCGCCGGCTTCCTCTCGGCCGTCGAGTACCAGCTGCGGCACCTCTCCGAGTCCGCCCACCGGCTGCTGGAGGCCGCCTCGGTCTTCGGCCGCCCCTGCACCGTCCACGAGGCGGCGCGGCTGCTGGGCCGGTCCGCGGTGGCCGTGGTGCCCGCCGTCGAGGAGGCCGTCGCCGCGCACGTGCTGGTGGACGACGGGACCGCCCTCGCCTTCCGCCACGACCTGATCAGGGACGCCGTCTACGGCAACCTCTCCGGCGCCGTCCGGCAGACCCTGCACCAGGAGGCCGCCGTGCTCCTGGAGGCCGAGGGGCGGCCCGGCGCCGAGGCCGTGCTGCACCGCATCCGGGGTGCCCGGCCCGACGACCCGCGCACTCTGGAGGCCCTGTCCCGGGCCGTGGACGAGGTGGCGCCCATCGCCCCGTCCACCGCCGCCGACCTGATGCTCCAGCTGCTGGACCTGCTGCCCGCCGACTCCGCCTCGCGGCCGCACGCCATCGCCGAGACCGTCCGGCTGCTGGCCGTCTCCGGCCGGCTCGGCGAGGCCCAGGGGCTGGGCGAGCAGGCGCTGCGCGGGCGGGTGGACCCGGCGTACGAGGCCACCATGTGCGTGGGCCTGTGCGACGCGCTCAAGCACGCCGGGCAGGACGCCACCGTCATCGAGTACACCGCCCGCGTGCTGGCCCGCCCAGGGATACCGGAGCCGGTCCGGGCCCAACTGCTGGCCATCCAGTCGCACGCGATGCTCGTGGTGGGCGACAGCGCGGGCGCGGAGCGGTCCGCGCTGGCCGCGGCGGCCGACGGGGAGCCCTCCGCCCTCGTGTACGCCGAGTCCGCGCGCAGCGCCGCCGCGCACGCCCGCGGTGACGTGGCCGGCGCCATCGCCATCGCCTCGGAGGCCGTGGAGGTCGCCGACCAGGACGGCGGCGACGCCCGCCACCGCCACCCCCGGCTGTGGCTGGGCCGGGCGCTGGTGGCCGCGGACCGGTTCAGCGAGGCCGAGGCCGTGTACGAGCTGGGCGAGCGGGAGGCCCGTGAGCTGGGCACCGCCTGGTCCCAGCCGCTGTGGCACTTCTACCAGGCCGAACTGCGGCTGGCCGCGGGCCGTCTGGACGACGCCGAGGCCGAGGCGCTGGCGGGGGAGCGGGTGGCCCAGCAGCTCACCGCCCTGGCCCTGCTGCCCTCGCTGCTGGGGCTGCTGGCGGACGTGGCCGTGCACAAGGACGAGCTGGGCCGGGCCCGGGACCTGCTGCGCCGGGCCGTGAGGCTGGGCGACACCGGCAACGGCACCACCACCGAGGACCTGGCCTGGCCGCAGGCGCAGCTCCTGGCCGCGCAGGGCGACGGCGCGGCCGCCTTCGAGACCCTGGCCGCGGTGTACGGGGCGGTCGGCGAGCGCCCGCTGCTGCTGACCCTCACGCCCTGGGCGGCGCCCGCGATGGTCCGCATCGCGCTGGACGCGGGGGCCCGCACCGAGGCCGGCGCGGTCGCGGCGACCGTACGCTCCCTGGCCGCCTCCGCCACCGCCGTGCCCTCCCTCCAGGGCGCCGCGGCCCACGCCGAGGGGCTGCTGCGCGCCGACACGGACGCGCTGCGGGCCGCCGTGGAGGCGTACCGGGACAGCCCGCGCCGGCTGGCCAGGGCCGCGGCCCTGGAGGACCTGGCCCTGGCGGAGGCGGCTGCGGGCGCCCGGCCGCGCGGGGTGGCGCTGATGGAGGAGGCCCTGGAGCTGTACGCCTCCTGCGGGGCGGTCCGCGACGCCGCCCGCACCCAGCGGGCGCTGCGCGGCATGGGCGTCCGGCGCAAGCGCTGGCAGCAGACCGCCAAGGCGCAGACCGGCTGGGACAGCCTCACCGGCGCGGAGCTGCGGGTGGTGCGGCTGGTGGCGGAGGGGCTGACCAACCGGGCCACCGCGGAGCGGCTGTTCCTCTCCCCGCACACGGTCGACACCCACCTGCGGCGGGCCTTCGCGAAGCTCGGCGTGTCCACCCGCGTCGAACTCGCCCGGCAGGCCATCACGCACGACGACGCGAACGATCGCGTAAAGGCGTGATGCCGGGCGCCCCCTCTCCCGGAAAGGCTCGGACCGCACAACGTTCCGAAGTTAAGGGAAGAGGGAGCATGTCTCTGCAGAACAAGGTCGCCATCGTCACCGGCGCCACCCGCGGCATCGGCCGCGCCGTGGCGGAGCGCCTGGGCCGTGAGGGCGCCGCCGTGGTCGTCAACTTCCGGGCCGGACGCGAGGGCGCCCAGCAGCAGGCGGAGGACCTCGTCGGCAAGATCAAGGCCGACGGCGGCAAGGCCGTGGCCGTGGCGGGCGACGTCAGCAAGGCGGGCGACGTCCAGGGTCTCTTCGACGCGGCCGAGCGCGAGTTCGGCGGCGTGGACATCCTGGTCAACAACGCCGCCGTGTTCGCCGCCGCCCCCATCGAGTACCTCTCCGAGGAGGACTTCGACCGGCTGATCGGCACCAACCTCAAGAGCGTCTTCTTCGCCGGCCAGCAGGCCACCTCGCGCCTGCGCGACGGCGGCCGCGTCGTCAACGTCGCCGCGGGCCTGCCCAACGGCGGCATCGCCTTCATGGGCGCCTACGGTGCCACCAAGGCCGGCGTCGAGGTGCTCACCCGGTCCCTGGCGCACGCCCTCGGCGGCCGCGGCATCACGGTGAACGCCGTGGCCCCCGGCCCGACCGACACCGAGATGCTGGCCGACGAGGCCCGCCAGATGGTGGACCAGATCACCGGCAGCACCCCGCTCGGCCGCCTCGGCCGGCCGCAGGACCTCGCCGACGTGGTGGCCTTCCTCGCCGGCGACGACTCGCGCTGGATCACCGGTCAGGTCATCGGCGTCAACGGCGGCTTCGAGTAGCCGAGCCGGGCCCTGGAGCCAGCCAGGCGCCCCCTCCCGTGACGACGCTGTGCGCCGGGTCCGCTCGCGGGCCCGGCGCACCCCTACGAACAGGAGTTCCCCATGCGTCGCCTGACGCGCAGAAATCTCTTGGCAGGGGCGACCGCGGTCGCCGGCGGAGCCACCCTCGCCGCGGCCCTCCCCGGCTCCGCCCTCGCCGTCGACGAGGCCCCCGCCGCGGAGGCCGGGCTCACCCCCACCACGCCCGCCGTCTCCGTCACCCCCGCGGACCCCCGCTACCCCGACCTCGCCCGCGGCGACAACAACCGCTGGATCGGCACCCCCGAGCAGGTCGTGGTCGTCTCCACCACCCAGCAGGTGCTGGACGCCGTCCAGCAGGCCGTGACCGCGGGCCGCCGGATCGCCGTGCGCAGCGGCGGCCACTGCTACGAGGACTTCACCACCAGCGCGGACGTCAAGGTCGTCCTCAACCTCTCCGAGATGCGGGCGGTGTACTACGACTCCGTCCGCCGCGCCTTCGCCATCGAGGCCGGCGCCTCCCTCGGCGACGTCTACGAGCAGCTGTACCGCAAGTGGGGCGTGACCATCCCCGGCGGCTCCTGCCCGACCGTCGCCGCCGGCGGCCACATAGCCGGCGGCGGGTACGGCGTGCTCAACCGCACCCTCGGACTGACCGTCGACCACCTCTACGGGGTGGAGGTCGTCGTGGTCGACGCGGCAGGCCGTGCCTCGGTGGTCGTCGCCACCCGCGACTCCACGGACGCCCGGCTGCGCGACCTGTGGTGGGCGCACACCGGCGGGGGCGGCGGCAACTTCGGCGTCGTGACCCGCTACTTCATGCGCAGCCACGGCATCAACAGCACGGATCCCGCGAAGCTGCTGCCGAAGCCCCCGTCCGAGGTGTGGATCGCCTCGTACGACCTCCCCTGGGACGGCCTGACCCAGGCCGGCTTCAGCCGGATGCTGCTCAACTTCGGGGCCTGGCACGAGCGCAACAGCGCCGCCGGCACCCCCGCGGCCGCCCTCTTCAGCCGCTTCATGGTGATGCACAGGGCCGGCGGCCGGCACACCCTGCCCATCCAGATCGACGCCTCCGTGCCCGGCGCCGAGCAGATGATCGCCGACTTCGCGGCCGCCGTCGCGGAGGGCACGGGCATCACCCCGCGGCTGACCACCAAGCTGCGCATGCCCTGGCTGAAGGCCACCCACTGGTCCGGCATGTTCGGCGGCGACGGCACCGGACGCGCCGACTTCAAGTCCGCGTACATGCGCAAGAACTTCACCCCGGCCCACACCGCGGCCCTGTGGAAGCACCTGACGCGGGAGGACTACGGCAACCCCTTCGCCCTCGTCCAGATCTCCGGCTACGGCGGCCGGACCAACACCGTGGCCGCCGCCGACACCGCCGTGCCCCAGCGCGACTCCATCATGAAGCTGATGTACCTCGTCGGCTGGCAGGAGCCCGCCCAGGACGCCGCGCACATCGCGTGGATACGTGATGTGTACCGCGAGGCGTACGCGGAGACCGGCGGCGTGCCCGTACCCGGGGACGTCATGGACGGCTGCTTCGTGAACTACTGCGACATCGACCTCGGCGACCCGGCCCAGAACACCTCAGGCGTCCCGTGGACGGCCCTGTACTACAAGGACAACTACCCGCGCCTCCAGCGCGCCAAGGCCGCCTGGGACCCCCGGAACGTCTTCCGGCACGCCCAGTCGGTGCAGGCCGCCTCATGACCCTGCGCAGCCAGGGGGCCCTCTACGGGCCCGGGGAGGGCTTCGTCCTGCCGCGGCCCAAGGTGACCGAGCGGCTGGCGCTGCCCGCGTCCGCCACCGGCGGCGGCCTCACCATCATGGAGATCACCGTCGAGCCGGGCGGCCTGGTGGCCCCCGAGCACACGCACACGCGGGAGGACGAGTCCGCGTACGTCATCGAGGGCGAACTCACCCTCAAGCTGGGCGGGGAACTGCTCACCGCGGGCGCGGACAGCGCGCTCTTCGCCCCCCGCGGCACCCCGCACACCTTCTTCAACGCGGGCACCACCACCGCCCGGATGGTCCTCGTCGTCACGCCCGGCAACCTGGACGAGTACTTCAAGGGCATCCCCGCCCTGGGCGCCGGCGGCCCGCCGCCGCGCCACCGGGTGGCCGAGCACGCCGCCGAGTACGGGATGGCGCTGCGCCCCGAGAGCCTCGCGGAACTCGCCGAGCGCCACGGGGTCACCCTGGTCTGAACGGCCGAAGGGCCCTTCCCTCACCGGGGAAGGGCCCTTCCGCGTGCCCGGCGGCGGACCGGGCACGCGGACGTACCCGGCGGCCTGCCACCGGCTCAGGGGAAGTACCGCGGGCCCGCCTCGCCGGCGCGCTCGATGTCCTTCTCCGTCACCCGGGGCCACGGCTGCCCCGGCACCGCCCGCTCGCCGATCTCGTAGAACAGGCCCTCGAAACCGGCCGGGGTGAACAGGAACAGCATCCGCGCCGCGTCCGCGCCCACGTTCTTGAAGCGGTGCGTCGTCCCGCGCGGGATGAAGATGAAGTCCCCCGGGCGCGCCGTGATCAGCCGGTCGCCGTCGAGCACCTCGAAGGTGCCCTCCAGGATGTAGTACGCCTCGTCCGCGTGGTCGTGGGCGTGCGGCGGCGGGCCGCTGCCCGGCGGGACCGAGGCCTCCACGGCCGACAGCGTGCCGCCCGTCGTCGCGCTGTCCACCTTCACGGTGTACGTGGCCTTCACCGACCCCAGCGCGTCCTCGGACTGCGTGTCCTCCGGTATCCAGAGGGACGGTCCCGTACCCGCCGGGACGTGGATCACCCCGTCACGGCGGGTTCCCGTGATCTGCGTCATCAGGCTTCCTCAGAGCTCGCGCCGCCGTCCGGTGACGGCGGGCCGACACGCCCCATCGTGGTCGCGGACGCCCTCCCGGCACTGCCGCACGATCGCGGGATCTTCCCCGGCCGGGACCCCGTCCAGCATCACGCGAAGACGCGATGTCCGGCGCCCCGCCGCGGGTCCAGCATGAGGCGGTCGTCCCGACCGGACCCCCGACCGGACCCCCGACCGGACCCCCGACCGGACCCCCGACCGGACCCCCAGAACCCCCGAGAACCCCCGAGAACCCCCATGACCCGCAGTCCCCTTACGAGACTTCCTTACGAGAGCCGAGGGCATCGCCGATGACCAGTGACATCAGCAGTGAGATCCAGGGAGCGGGCCCCCAGGACCCGCCGGACGCGGGGAGAGGCGGGGTGCGCTCCCCGTGGGCCACCTTCTGGGTGCTGGCCCTCATCGAGTTCATCACCGTCCTCGACACCTCGATCGTCAACGTCGCCCTGCCGAGCATCCAGCACGACCTCGGCTTCTCCGCCACGGGCCTGGCCTGGGTGGTCGACGCCTTCCTGCTCGCCTACGCCGGCTCCCTGCTGCTGGCCGGCCGGGCCACCGACTTCGTCGGCCGGCGGCGGCTGTTCGTCACCGGCGTCGCCGTCTTCACCCTCGCGTCGCTGCTCTGCGCCGCCGCCACCGAGGACTGGCACCTGGTCACCGGCCGTGTCGTGCAGGGCCTGGGCGCCGCGATGGTGGTTCCCGCCGCCCTGGCGCTGATCACCGACATCTTCCCGGAGGGCGCCGAGCGCAACAAGGCGATCGGCATCTTCAGCGGCATGGGCGGCTTCGCCGCCGCCGCGGGCGTGCTGTTCGGCGGCCTGCTGACCGCCGCCGCCTGGCAGTGGGCCTTCCTGATCAACGTGCCCATCGGCCTCGGCGTCTTCATCGCCAGCTTCCGGATGCTGCCCCGCACCCACCAGCAGGCCTCCGGCGGCATCGACGTCACCGGCGCCCTGTCCCTCTCCCTCGGCCTCGTCGTCTTGATCTACGCCGTGATCCGCGGCCAGGTCCAGGGCTGGGGCTCCGCCGCCACCCTCGCCCAGTTCGCCGCCGCCGTCGTGCTGCTGGGCGTGTTCGTGGTCCGCCAGCGCACCGCCGAGGACCCGCTCATCCCGCGGATGCTGCTGGCCCGGCGCAACATCGTCGTCGGCAACGCGGCCATCGCGATCGTCGGCGCCCTGATGTTCGCCACCTTCTTCGTCATCACCCTCTACATGCAGAAGGTCCGCGGCTACGGCCCCCTGCTGACCGGCCTGACCTACCTGCCCATCCCCGTCGCCACCTTCACCGGCACCCAGCTCGCCCCCCGGCTGCTGCGCTTCGGCCCGCACAACTCCATGGCCATCGGCCTCCTCCTGCAGGCCGCCGGCCTCGCCTGGTGGGCGGCCCTCATCGGCGGCGACGCGCAACTCGTCACCGGCTTCCTCGCGCCCACCGTGGTCTGGGGCCTGGGCGTCGGCATCGCCATCGTCAGCGCCTTCGTCACCTGCACCATGGGCCTCGACGGGCCCATCGCCGGCGCGGCCTCGGGGCTGGCCACCATGAGCCAGCAGGTCGGCGGCGCCGTCGGGCTCGCCCTGCTCGCCGCCCTCGCGGAGAGCCACACCCACACCCTGCTCGGCCGGAGCCCGGCCCCCGCCGCCGAGGAGGCACTCGCCGCCGGCTACGGCTGGGCGCTCTGGGTGGCCGTGGGCCTCGCCGTGGCCGGAGTCCTGCTCACCCGGCTGCTGAACTTCGGCCCCCCGCCCCAGCAGGCGGACCGGGGTGCCGCCCAGGAAGGAGCCGTGGCATGACCGCCGGCACGCACACCCCCGTACTGATCGTCGGCGCCGGACCCGTCGGCGCCACCCTCGCCCTCGAACTGGCCCGGCACGGCGTCCGCTCCACCGTGGTCGAGCGCTCCACCACCGTCTCCGCCCACCCCAAGATGGACTTCATCAACGGCCGCAGCATGGAGCTGCTGCGCCGCCTGGGCGTGGCCGAGGAGATCCGGGAGCGGGGGGTCTCGCCCGACGAGCCCTTCAACTTCCTGTGGACGGACGACCCGGCGCAGCCGCCCGTCTCCGTCTGGGAGTACCCCTCCGTCACGGGCCTGCGCGAGCGGTACGCGGACCGCAACGACGGCACCGCGCCCCTGGAGCCCTACCAGCGGCTCCAGGGCTCGCTCCTGGAGGACGTGCTGCGCGGCAGGGTCCGCCGGCACCCCCTGATCGACCTGCGCGAGGGCCAGAGCTTCCTGTCCCTCACCCAGGACGGGGACGGCGTCGAGGCCGTGCTGCGCGACGAGGCCGACGGCCACACGTACGCCCTGCACGCCGACTGGCTGGCGGGCTGCGACGGCGGCGGCAGTTCCGTACGCCGCGCCACCGGCATCGCCACCCACCACAGCGGGCCCAGCACCCGCCACTGCGACGTGTACTTCCGCAGCGAGGACCCCGCGCTCACCCGCAACGGGAAGTTCTTCCTCACCATCGCCGCCGGCGGGGCCACCCTCGTCAACCGTGACGGCGTCCGCACCTGGACCGGCACCTTCGTCCTGCCCGACGGCGAACCCGAGCCGGCCGACCCGCTGGCCGTCGTCAAGGAACGCCTCGGCTTCGACTTCGAGGCCGACGAGGTCATCAACATCGCCTACTGGTACGGGCGGCTGGCCGTCGCCGAGCGGTACCGCGAGGGCCGCGTCTTCCTCGCCGGCGACGCGGCGCACCAGTTCTACCCGACCGGCGGGCACGGGGCGAACACCGGTCTCGGCGACGCCGTCGACCTCGGCTGGAAGCTGGCCGCGGCCGTCTCCGGCTGGGCCGGCCCCGCGCTGCTCGACGCGTACGAGGCGGAACGCCGCCCGGTGGCCCTCTTCAACCGGGAGATGTGCGCCCACCTGCTGGGCGTCTGGATCCGCTTCCCCTCGCTGGCCGCCGCCGGCGCCACCCGCCCCCAGCTGGCCGCCTACCTCGACAAGGAGCGGTACCAGATCGACAACCTGGGCATCCACTTCGGCTACCGGTACGGCACCTCGCCCGTCATCCGGCACGAGGACGGCCCCGAACCCGACTGGCGCTGGCAGGAGATCGTGCCCGCCACCTGGCCCGGCACCCGGCCCCCGAGCGTCCGGCTCGCCGACGGCAGGGAGCTGTTCGACCTGCTCGGCGAGGGCTACACGCTGGTCGACCTGTCCGGCGGCCTCAAGGGCGTGCCGCTCGCCGAGAAGGCCCTGCACCACGGGCTGCCGCTGACGCTGCTCACCGTCGACGACACCGCCGCGCGCGACCGGTGGGAGCGCGACCTGGTGCTCGTACGCCCCGACCAGCACGTGGCCTGGCGGGCCGACGAGGCCCCGGACGCCGCCGAGTGGGACGCCATCCTGCGTCACGTGACCGGCAGTTGAGCGGGCTCCGGCTCACGTGACCCTCACGTGCCGGATCCCGTGATCAAGCGATGTCCCGGCCCGCCGCCTCGCGGGAAGCTTCCCTCTGTCGGCGGCGGCCGGGACCACACCCGAGATCCGAAGCCGCCCCCCACTTACCGGAGATGAGGCGTGATGCTCACCAATCTGCCCTTTGGCCGGAGGGTTCGCCTGAACCGGCTGTACGGCGAGGGAGACCAGCGGCTCCTGGTCGTCCCGATGGACCACCCGATCAGCGACGGCCCGGTCTTCGACCGGTCGGTCCTGGACAAGCTGGTCGGCCAGGTCTGCGAGAACGGGGCGGACGCGGTCGTCCTCCACAAGGGAAGCCTGCGCCAGGTGGGCCACGACCGGTTCGCGAAGACCGCGCTCATCGTCCACCTCAGCGCCAGCACCCTGCACGCGCCGGACCCGGACGAGAAGTACCTCGTCGCCGGGGTCGAGGAGGCCCTGCGGTACGGGGCCGACGCGGTCAGCGTGCACGTCAACCTCGGCTCCCACGAGGAGCGCCGGCAGGTGGCCGACCTCGGCCGCGTCTCGGACCTCTGCGACCGCTGGAACGTCCCGCTGCTGGCCATGGTCTACCCCCGCGGCCCGCGCATCGAGAACCCGAAGGACCCGGCCCTGGTCGCCCACGCGGTGACCCTCGCGGCCGAACTGGGCGCCGACATCGTCAAGGCCCCGTACGTCGGCAACCCGGACGAGATGGCCGACGTGGTCCGCAGCGCGGCGATACCGGTCATCGTCGCCGGGGGCCCCAAGCAGACCGAGACCGGCCAGGTCCTCGCGTACGTCGACGAGGCCCTGCGCGGCGGCGCCGCCGGCGTCGCCATGGGCCGGAACATCTTCCAGGCCGCCGACCCCGGCGCCCTGACGCGGAAGATCGCGGACGTCATCCACGGCACCACCGCGCGTGCCGCGTCCGCCGCCTGATCCCGCGCCTTCCCCTTCCCCTGACTTCCCCCGATTTCCCCGACCTGCACCTTCCCGCCGCGGGCTCCCGGCGGACCGCCCCCGCGCGGCCGCCCGAGGGCAACGCCCGCACGGCACCTTCACGCACTTGGGAGTTCAACTCATGAAGCTCAGCTGGCTCGACGTCCGCGGTCTCGGCGAGGCCAAGGAGGCCATCCTCCAGGAGGCGCTGCACTACCGCGTCGAGGGCATCGTCGTCGACGACCTCGCCGACCTGGAGGGCCTGCCGCCCACCGTCAGCAAGGTCTACTTCCCGCAGGGCAAGGAGCTGCCCGCGGAGTTCGGCGACGCCACGATCGTCATCGTCGACCCGGAGAACCACGGCATCTCCACCGCCGAACTCGCCCTGAAGCACCCCGAGGTGGACTTCGGCCGGTTCGTCGAGATCATCGATGCGAAGACGCTGGAGGACGCCTGCGAGTCCGCCCGCACCGAGCAGTGGAGCCTGCTCCTCTTCCGCGACCCGACCAAGATCCCCCTGGAGATCGTGATCGCCGCGGCCGCCCGCTCGCAGGGCAGCCTGGTGACCATAGCCCAGGACGTGGAGGAGGCCGAGATCATCTTCGGCGTCCTGGAGCACGGCTCCGACGGCGTGATGATGAAGCCCGCCGCGGTCGGCGAGACCTCCAAGCTCAAGACCGCGGCCCTGGCCGAGGTGCCCGACCTGGACCTCACCGAGCTGGAGATCACCGACACCGAGCACATCGGCATGGGCGAGCGGGCCTGCGTCGACACCTGCACCCACTTCCGCGAGGACGAGGGCATCCTGGTCGGGTCGCACTCCAAGGGCATGATCCTCTGCGTCAGCGAGACCCACCCGCTGCCGTACATGCCGACCCGACCGTTCCGTGTCAACGCCGGCGCCATCCACTCGTACACGCTGTCCAAGGACGAGCGCACCAACTACCTCAGCGAGCTGAAGTCCGGCAGCAAGGTCATGGCGGTGGACGTCAAGGGCCAGACCCGCATGGTCACCGTCGGCCGCGTCAAGATCGAGTCCCGTCCGCTGATCTCCATCAACGCGGTCTCGCCCGACGGCCGCAAGGTCAACCTGATCCTCCAGGACGACTGGCACGTCCGGGTCCTCGGCCCCGGCGGCGTCGTCCTCAACAGCACCGAACTCAAGCCGGGCGACAAGGTCCTGGGCTACCTGCCCACCGAGGACCGCCACGTCGGCTACCCGATCGACGAGTTCTGCCTGGAAAAGTGAGCCCTCACGTGACGACGGCGGACCCGCGGCCCGTGCTCGACTTCCACGTCCGGCTCGCGCCGGTCGAGCACGCCGCGGACCGTCTGCTCTCGATGATGGACGAGAGCGGTGTCGCCCGCGCCGTGGTGTGCGCGGGCGGCACCATGCCGCTGGAGCGGCTGTCCCGGAACCTCATCGAGGGCGGCCACATCGAGACCGACGCCGACAACGAGGCCGTGCGCGCCGCCTGCGCGGCCTCCGGCGGCCGGCTGGTCCCCTTCTGGTTCGCCAACCCGCACCGCGACCCGGCCGAATACCGGGAACGGGCCGCGGAGTTCAGGGGACTGGAGATCTCCCCGGCCGTGCACGGCGTCGGGCTCGACGACCCGCGGACCGCCGCCCTGGTGGCGGCCGCGGGCGAGGCCGGGCACAGCGTCTACACGGTCTGCCTGGAACGGCCCGGAGCCACGGTCGCGGACCTGGTGAAGCTGGCGGCCGCCCACCCGGACGTCACCTTCGTCCTCGGGCACATGGGCATCGGCAACATCGACCTGTACGCGCTCGAACTCGTCCGGGACCTGCCCAACGTGCTGGCCGAGACCTCCGGCGGCTACGCGGTCGTCGCCCGCACCGCCCTGCGGCTGCTGGGCCCGGACCGGATCCTCTTCGGCTCCGAGGCGCCGCTCCAGCACCCCGCGACCGAGCTCGACAAGCTGCGCCGCGCGGGCTTCGAGGACGCCGACTGGCACGCGGCCACCTGGCGCAACGCCTGCCGCGTGCTGGGCGAGCCCGAACGGACATGAGAAAGGAGGAGCCCCGGATGACCGACGACACGGCGGCACCGGCCACCCCCACCGAGGCGCTCTCGGAGTCCCGGAGCGGGAAGCGGCCCGGAGGCGGCACCGCGCCCCGCGCCGAGACCCGCCCCGAGATCGGCGACTGGCGGGACTGGGCCGGACTGGCCGCGCTCCAGGAGGCCCGGCTCGGCGTGATGCTGGAGCGGGCCGCGAAGTCGCCCTTCTACCAGGCCAGGTCCGGCCCCGGAGGCCTGGCCACCGACCCGGCCGCCTTCGCCGGCCTGCCGGTCACCAGCAAGGACGACCTGCGGGAGGCCTACCCCTTCGGGCTGCTGGCGGTCCCGCAGAGCGAGCTGGCCACGTACCACGAGTCCAGCGGCTCCACCGGCTCGCCGACCCCCACGTACTACACCGAGGACGACTGGGTCGACCTCGCCGAGCGCTTCGCCCGCAAGTGGTGCGGGATCGAGGCCTCCGACACCCTGATGGTCCGCACCCCGTACGCGATGCTCCTCACCGGACACCTCGCGCACGCCGCCGGCCGGCTCAAGGGCGCCACCGTGGTGCCGGGCGACAACCGCTCGGTGGCCATGCCCTTCTCGCGGGTGGTGCGGGCCCTGCACGACCTGGGCGTCACCATGACCTGGTCGATGCCCACCGAGCCCCTGATCTGGGCCGCCGCCGCGGAGGCCGCAGGCCACCGGCCGGGCCGGGACTTCCCGGCGCTGCGCGCCCTGTTCGTGGGCGGCGAGCCGCTCAGCCCGGGCCGCCGGGCCCGGATCAGCGCGCTGTGGGGCGTGCCCGTCGTCGAGGAGTACGGCTCCACGGAGACCGGCAGCCTGGCCGGCGAGTGCACGGAGGGCCGGCTGCACCTGTGGGCCGACCGCGTGCTGTTCGAGGTGCGCGACCCGGAGACCGGCCGGATCGGCCGCGAGGGCGCCGGGCAGCTGGTGGTCACCCCCCTGTACCGCGAGGCGATGCCGCTCCTCCGGTACAACCTGGAGGACAACGTCGAGGTCTCGTACGAGCCCTGCGGCTGCGGCTGGCTGCTGCCCACCGTCAAGGTGCTGGGCCGGGCCGTCTACGGCCACCGGGCCGGGGACACCCTGGTCACCCAGTACGAGCTGGAGGACCTCGTCTACCGGCTGCCCCAGGCGTACGGCGTGCTCTTCTGGCGCGCCAAGGCCGGCCCCGAGGGGCTGCGCATCGAGGCGGAGGCCGCCGCCGGGCACCAGGAGGCGGTCCGCACCGAACTCGCCGCGCTGGTGAGCGGCCGCTTCGGGGTGGCCTGCCGGGTCGACACCGTCGCACCGGGCACCCTCGTGCCCCGCGAGGTGCTCACGGGCATGCCGGACGTGGTCAAGCCCCGGAGCCTGTTCGGCCCGGAGGAGGACTGGGACAAGGCGGTCCTCTACTACTGACCCGCCGGCGGGCGGCCGGGTCGCACCGGCCCCGCCGCCCGCCGGCAGCCCTACAGCGGAAGGTGTTCGACCGTGCTCCATCCCAAGACCCGCGGCCCGGATCGGGACGGCCCGCACATCGCCGTGGTGGGCGCCGGCATCGCCGGGCTCACCCTGGCCGTGGCACTGGCCCGCGCCGGGCTCCGCTGCGACGTCTACGAGCAGACGCGCCGGATGCGCGAGGTGGGCGCCGGCGTCCAGATCGCCCCCAACGCCTCCCGCCTGCTGCACCGGCTGGGCCTCGGCGAGCGCCTCAGGGAACTGGCCGTGCGCCCCTCGGCCGTGGAGATGCGGCGCTGGGACGACGGCGCCCTGCTGGGCCGCACCGCGCTGGGCGCCGAGTGCGAGGAGCTGTACGGGGCGCCGTACTACACCGTGCACCGCGCGGACCTGCACCAGCAGCTGCTGTGCCGGCTCGCCGACGGCAGCCTGCACATCGGGCTGCGCTGCGTGGGCGCCGAGGAGGACGCGGACGGCGCGGTGCTGCGCTTCGAGGACGGCAGCGTGCGGCGCGCCGACCTCGTGGTGGGCGCCGACGGCATCCACTCGGTGGTCCGTGAGGCCCTCGCCCCCGACGAGCCCCGGTTCTCCGGGCAGTCCATCTACCGGGGGCTGGTGCCCTCGGAGCGGCTGCCGTTCCTCACGGCGGACCCCAAGGTGCGGCTGTGGCTGGGACCCGAACAGCACCTGGTCTGCTACCCGGTGAGCGGCGGCCGGCTGATCAGCTTCGGTGCCACCGCCCCGGCCGGGGACTGGACCGCGGAGTCCTGGACGGCCGACGGGCGGGTGGCCGAGCTGGCCCTCACGTACGCCGGCTGGAACCCCGACGTCCGCAAGATCGTCGAGGCGCCGGACGCGGTGGGCCGCTGGGCGCTGCACGACCGGGACCCGATCGACCGCTGGACCACCGGGCGCATCGCCCTGCTCGGCGACGCGGCCCACCCGATGCTGCCGTTCATGGCGCAGGGCGCCAACCAGGCCGTCGAGGACGCGGTGGTGCTGGCCGGCTGCCTGGCCGGTGCGGAGGCCGGGCCCGACGGGCTGCGGGCGGCGCTCGTCCGGTACGAGGAGCTGCGCCGCCCGCGCACCGACCTGATCCAGCGCCAGTCGCGGGCCAACTCGGCGAAGTTCCACCTGTCGGACGGCGACGGCCAGCGCGAGCGCGACGCGGAGCTGATCGGCTCGCAGAACCTGCGCGAGCAGGAGTGGCTCTACGGCCACGACGCCGAGGCCGCGCTCGCGGACGCCTGACCCTCCCGGTTCCTGCGGGACGGCGCCGCTCTGCCGCCGAGGGGACCGGGGAGGGCGCCGGGCGCGCCGGAGCCGGCCTGCCCCCGTCGGCGAGGGGGCGGACCGGCTCCGGCGGTCGAAGTCAGCGTCGGGACAGCGCCCCCTCGGACGCCGGGGTCTTCGCGGAGTCCGCCGGGAGGGTCTCCGCGGTGGAGGCCGCGTCGACGACGGCGCCGGGCCGGGCCCCCGGGGTCGCGTCCGCCGGCCCGTCCGCGTCCTTCCGGCGCAGCCAGGAGACGGCCGGGGCCGTGGCGGCCGTGGTGACCAGGGCCATCAGCACCAGCATGGTGAACAGCCCGGGACCGATCACCCCCAGCTCCAGGCCGATGTTGAGCACCACCAGCTCGGTCAGGCCCCGGCAGTTCATCAGCGCGCCGATGGTCGCCGACTGCCGCCAGGAGCGACCGGTGGCGCGGGCGGCCAGCGTGCTGCCGCCGAACTTGCCCGCCACCGCGACCACGAGCACCGCGCCGGCCCACAGCCACTGCTCCGGGTCGGCGGCCAGCAGGGCCAGGTCGGTCTTCATGCCGGTGTGCACGAAGAACAGCGGGAGCAGCAGCGGTACCGCCACGGCCCGCAGCCGTGCCGCGGAGCGCTCGACGTCCCGGGAGCCGCGCGGGGTGACGACGCCGAAGAGGAAGGCGCCGAACAGGGCGTGCACGCCCAGCTCGTCGGTGGCCAGCGCGGCCAGGCACAGGCCGCTGAACAGCAGCACCAGCACGGCGCCGTCGCCCGCGCCGGAGGCCCTGGCCGCGAGCCGCGCCAGTACCGGGCGCACCACCTTGAACATCAGCAGCACGAACACCACGGTCAGGGCGGCCGAGGTGAGCGCGCCGAGCGCCGACTCGCTGGAACCCACGGCCACCACCACGGCCAGCAGGCACCAGGCGGTGACGTCGTCCACCGCCGCGCAGGCCATGGCCAGCGCCCCGGTGGGCGTCCCGTACAGGTTCCGGTCGGTGAGGATCCGGGCCAGCACGGGGAAGGCGGTGACGCTCATCGAGACGGCGATGAACAGGACGAACGGCAGCCGGTCGACCCCGGGCGGGGACAGCGTCCCGAACATCGCCAGCGCCAGCAGCGAGCCCAGGGCCAGGGGCAGGAGCACGCTGGCCTGGCTGACGGCGACGGCCGTACGGCTGTGTCCCCGCAGGGCGTTCAGGTCCAGCTCCAGGCCGACCAGGAACATGAAGGCCAGCAGCCCGAGCTGGCCCAGCACCGAGGTGAACGGCGCGATGGAGGACGGGAACAGCCACTGCTGGGCGTCGGGCCAGAGCCAGCCGAACAGGGACGGGCCCAGCAGGATGCCGGTGGCGATCTCGCCGATCACCGGGGGCTGGCCGAGCCGGCGGACCAGGGCCGCGCCGGCGTGGCACGCCAGGATGACGGCGGGGACGGCGATCAGCAGCGAGGGCAGCGGATCAGGGGCGGACACGGGCGGCTCCCTCCGTGGGGATCGGTTGCACGGGCGGGTCCGGCCGGACCGTGGCGTCGGACCAACGCGCGTAGCGGCGGCGGCCGTAGAGCAGCGGCGGCGCGGCGTTCTCCCGCAGCGTCACCCGTCTGACCCCGGCGAAGACCGCGGTGTGGTCGCCCATCTCCACCGTGCGGACGACCTCGCAGTCGGCGGTGGCGTGGGCGTCGGCGGTGAGGTGCGGGCCGCTCGCGCCGAGCGGCAGCCGCCACTCGACCCGCTCGAAGCGGTCGTCGGACCCGGAGGCGAACACCTGGGAGGCGTCGCGGGCGTCCTCGTGCAGCAGGTTCACCGCGAACTGGCCGCCGGCCAGGATGGTGTCGAGCGTCGGGCTGGCCGTCCGCACGCACACCACCAGCGTCGGCGGCGACAGCGCCACGCTGGCGAGCGAGCTGCAGGTCATGCCCCGGGGGGCGGCGTCCTCGTCGAGCACGGTGAGGACCGAGACCCCCGAGGGGAATCCGGCCATGAGCGGGCGTATGTCGGCGGTGCCGGCCTCCACGGCCGGCGGATGGTGTGCTGGTGCGGGCATGGCGGTCCCTCCAGTGGGATGAGTACAGCACGGCCCGGCCACCGGCGGGGGGAACCGGGTGGCCGGGCCGTGCGGGGGGAATCGGCTACGCGCCGTGCAGCTGGCGCAGGTAGTCGTACGTGCTGGGCAGCGTTTCCAGCAGGTTCTGCTGCTGGCGCTTGACGGTGTCGAACAGCGGCTCGGCGCCGGCCACGGACTCGGGCTTGTGGGCCAGGGCGGGCAGCGGGGCGTCCGGAACCAGGCCGAGGCCTGCGAAGATGCAGTAGTAGCTGCCGTTCGTCCAGAAGTTCCGGAACTCGGCCTCGAAGTTGCCGTAGTACGTCGACTCGTCGGTGATCGGCGAGTTGATCGGCAGGCCGGCCTTGTACGCCGCGATCTTCTCCTGGATGTTCTTCGGGAGCGTCAGCTCCTTGTTCGCGCGCCAGAACGGGGTGTCGTTGCGCGGCGCGTAGTAGAAGTGCGCCTGGATGAAGTCGCGGGTGTCGTCGAACATCACCTCGATCTCGTTGTTGAACCGGTCGACCAGCGCCGGGTTGAAGGTGCGGTCCGGGAAGTGCTTGGCCAGCTGGTAGATCGCGGCGGTGATGAAGTAGATGCCGGTCGACTCCAGCGGCTCCAGGAAGCAGGAGGACAGGCCGATGCTGACCACGTTCTTCACCCAGGCGCGCTCGTTGCGGCCCACGCGGAACTTGACGTGGTTGAACTTCGTCGTCTCCGGGTCGAGGTCCCACAGCTTGCAGAACTCCTCGGTCGCCTCCTCCTTGGAGGCGAACTTGCTGGAGTACACATAGCCGGTGCCGAAGCGCCCCAGCATGGGGATCTTCCAGGTCCAGCCGGACTTCATGGCGATCGCGGAGGTGTACGGCTCGATGCCGTTGGCCGCGTCGTCGTGCGGGACGGCGGTGGCGACCGCGCTGTCGCAGAGCAGGTGGTCGCTCATGTCGATGAACGGCTCGCCCATGGCCTGGTTGATCAGCAGGCCGCGGAAGCCGGAGCAGTCCACGAACAGGTCGGCTTCCAGGCGGGCGCCGGACTTGGTGTGCAGGGCGGAGACGTAGCCGCGGTCGTCCTTCTCGACGCTGGTCATCTCGTCCTGGACGTGGTTGACGCCCATCTTCTCGGTGGCGAAGCGGCGCAGGAAGTCCGCGACGAGCGCTGCGTCGAAGTGCCAGGCGTAGCGCGTGGCCGGGCGGCCGTCGAGCCAGCGCGGCGACTTCAGCGCGTCCATGACGGGGGGCTCGCGGAAGCAGGCGTAGTCGAACGGCTCGGTGGTCTTGCCCTCGTACTTTCTCTTGAACCAGTAGTGCGAGAGCGGGGTCTGGTCGTAGTCCGGGAGCAGGCCGAACGGGTGGTAGAAGTGGTCCGGGCCGTCGGTCGGCAGGGTGCGGGCCTGCGCCTCGCCCTCGCCCTCCGTACGCCAGTTGACGAAGCGGACGGCCATCTTGAAGCTCGCGTTGCACTCCCGCATCCACTCGTCCTCGTTGATGCCGAGGAAATCGAAGAAGGCGCGGTGCAGGTTGGGGACCGTGGCCTCGCCGACGCCGATGCGCGGGATCGCGGGCGCCTCCAGCACCGTGATGTCCACGGTGCCCTGGAGGGCCTTGCCGAGGTAGGACGCGGTCATCCAGCCGGCCGTACCTCCTCCGAGGATCACGACTTTCTGGATGCGGTGGTCGGTGCCGGTGCCGGTCATGTCAGCTCTCAGCTCTCTTCCGGGGCGAGGGTGGTGAGTCGATGCGGCCCAGAGTGAGCGGCGGGGCTATAGCGCAGCTACGCGGCGCCTGGCGGGGACGTATGGGGCGGATATAGCCGCCGGCCGGAGTCTGGGACCGCTGAACAGGACGCTCAGCACCCGTCCCCCGGAAGGAACCCGCGTGAACAACAACCTCAACAACAACCTGAACAACAACAACAACGCCAACAACGGCAACAACAACAACCTGAACAACAACAACATCAACAACAACGTGAACAACAACCTGAACAACAACGGCAACAACGCCTGACCCGTGCCGGACACCGTCTTCGTGCCCCTGCCGCTCCGGCGGCAGGGGCCGGGGGCCGTCCCGCCACACGAGCAGAGGATGGCTGCATCACATGCCGTATGACGAAGGGAAAACCACCACGTCCGGCCGCCCGGCCTACGCCCCGGGGCTCAAGGGGATCCTCTCGGCGGTGGGAGGAACCCCGCTCGTCGAACTGGACCGGGTCGTCCCCGGGTTCACCTCCCGGGTGTTCGCCAAGATCGAGCGGTTCAACCCCGGCGGCAGCATCAAGGACCGTGCCGCGCTGAGCATGGTCCTCGGCCGGATCAGAACCGGTGAGCTCATCCCCGGCCGCTCCACGGTCGTCGAGTCCAGCTCGGGGAACCTGGCCATCGGGCTCGCCCAGCTCTGCGCCTACTTCGACCTGCGCCTGATCGTCGTGGTCGACGCCAGGACGACCGACCAGAACATCGGGATCCTGCACGCCTACGGGGCCGAGGTCGAGGTCGTCACCGAACCCGACCCCGTCACCGGAGAGCTGCTGCCCATGCGCCTGCGCCGCGTGGCCGAACTCCTCTCCACCATCCCCCACGCCTTCTGGCCCGACCAGTACGCCAACCCGCGCAACCGGCTCGCCCACGAGACCACCATGCGGGAGATCGCCGAGTCGCTCGACGGCCGCGTCGACCAGCTCATCCTCGCCGCCGGCACCAGCGGCACCCTGGGCGGCTGCGCCGAGTACATCCGCAGGACCGGGATGACCACCACCGTCAACGCCGTCGACGCGGTGGGCAGCGTGCTCTTCGACTCGCCCGTCGCCTGCACCCGCCTCATCCCCGGGCACGGCGCCTCCGTCCGCCCGCCCCTGCTCCGCCGCGGCGACGCGGACCGCGTCGTGCACGTCACCGACCTCGACTGCGTGGTCGGCTGCCGTCGTCTCGTACGCCGCGAGGCGATCCTCGCCGGAGGCTCCTCCGGCGGTGTCGTCGCGGCCCTGGAACGGCTCGCACCGGCCATCGAGCCCGGCTCGAACGTCGTCCTCGTGCTGCCCGACGGCGGCGACCGCTACCTCGACACCATCTACAACGACAGCTGGGTGCGCGGGCACTTCGGCGAGGTCTCCCACCTGTGGAAGGACCCCGCCCGCGGTGCGTACGCCGGCGAGACCCTGAAGGAGACCGTGCTGTGCTGATCATCGGCCACCGCGAGGTGCGCGACATACTCAAGGGGAAGGAGCCGGAGATCCTCGACCTCGTCGCGGACGCCTACCGGCTGCACGACGAGGGCCGCACCTCGCTGCCCCACTCCGTCTTCCTGCGCTTCCCCCAGGACGACCGCAACCGCATCATCGGCCTGCCGGCGCACATCGGCGGCGCCGCGCCGGCCGCCGGGATGAAGTGGATCGCCAGCTTCCCCGGCAACGTCGCCCTCGGCAAGGAGCGCGCCACCGCCAGCATCGTCCTCAACTCGATGGCCGACGGCAGCCCCGAGGCCTTCATCGAGGCCTCCCTGATCTCCGCGAAGCGCACCGGCGCCTCCGCCGCCCTCGCCGCGGGACTCCTCACCACCGAGGCCGAGCCGCGCGGCATCTCCCTCATCGGCCTGGGTCCGATCAACCTGGAAGTGCTGCGGTTCGCCAAGGCCCGCCTCCCCGAGCTGATCGAGATCGCCCTGTACGACCTCGACGCCGAGCGCGCCGTCCACTTCGCCCGCGAGGCCCGGAAGATCGTCCCGGGCGCGTCCGTCACCTACTGCGAGACCCCGCAGGAGGCGCTGGCCGCCCACAAGCTGGTCTCCCTCGCCACCACCGCCGGCACCCCCCACCTCGACCTGGCGGCGGCCCGCCCCGGCACCACCGTGCTCCACGTCTCGCTGCGCGACCTGACCGTCGACGCGATCCTGGGCGCCCGGAACGTCGTCGACGACGCCGACCACGTCTGCCGCGAGCGCACCTCCCTGCACCTCGCCGAACAGGCCACCGGCGGCCGGGACTTCATCGAGGCCCCGATCGGCGCCCTGCTGCGCGACCCCGCCCGGTACGCGCCCGACCCCGAACGCGTCACCGTCTACTCGCCGTTCGGCCTCGGCGTCCTCGACCTCGCCCTCGCGCGCTGGGTCAAGGACCAGGCGGAACAGTGGGTTCTCGGCGTGCAGATCGACGACTTCCTGCCAGCCGCCCTGCACCGGCCGGAACCTGTGACAGCGTCGGTCTGAGGACCGGCGGCCCAACCCCCCACGGGAGAAACACACATGCTGAACATCGCCTGGCTCACCCTGCGCAGCAGGTGGGCCGCATTCGGCGGGACCTTCCTGGCGCTGGCCCTGGGAGTCGCGCTGATGTCCTCCCTGGGGCTGGTGCTGGTCGCCACGACCAGCGGCCCCGACCGGGGCCCCGGCAGATTCGCCGAGGCCCCGGTCGTGGTGCGCGCCCACCAAGACCTGACCGTGCCGGCCGACTGGGGCACCACGTACAGCCTGCCCCTGGAAGAGCCGCGCGGACTCGATCCCGCCCTGGTGCCCAAGGCCGCCGGCGCCGGCAAGGCGGTCGTCGACCGCAGCTTCTACGCCCAGGTCGCCGACGGCCCCGGCAGCCAGGTCGGCCACCCCTGGACCTCCGCCGCCTTCGGCGGCTACCGGCTGACCGCCGGCACCGCGCCCGCCGCCGACGACCAGGTCGTCACCCCGGCGGGCACGGCGAAGCCGGGCGACCAGGTCACCGTCCAGACCGCCCAGGGCCAGAAGCGCTACACCGTCTCCGGCACCGTCGGGGAACTCCCCTTCGAGCAGCCGGTGTTCTTCACCCCCGCCGAGGCCGAGCGGATCTCCCCGCGCGTCGACGCCGTCGTCGTCACCGGCGACGCCGAGGCCGTCCGCCAGGCCGTCGGCAGCGCCGCCGAGGTGCTCACCGGCGAGGAGCGCGGCGAGGCCGACCCCCAGTACCGGGACGACTCCGCCGCCCTGGTCGGCGTCAGCACCATGCTCGGCATGGCCGCCGGTGTGGGCGGCTTCGTCTCCGTCTTCGTCGTCGGCTCCACCTTCGCCTTCTCCGTGACCCAGCGCCGCCGCGAACTGGCCCTCTTCCGGGTCTCCGGCGCCACACCGCAGCAGGTGCGCCGCCTCGTCCTCGCGGAGGCCGCCGGGGTCGGGGCCGTCGCCGGTGCCGCCGGAGCCCTCGCCGGACTCGCCGCCGGGCCCTGGTTCGCCCGAAAGCTCGCCGAGGAGGGCCTCGCACCCGAGTGGTTCCGGGTCGAGATCGGCGCCGCCTCGGTGGTCGTCCTGCTCCTCGTCGCCCTCCTCGGGGTGCTCCTCGCCCTGGTCGGCGCCGGCGCGGCCGTCCTGCGGGCCGGGCGCATCCGGCCCATCGAGGCGCTGCGCGAGGCCACCGTCGAGACCCGGGCCATGACCTGGTTCCGCTGGCTCGGCGGACTGGCCGCCCTCGCCGTCGGCATCGGGCTGATCGCCGTCGCCCCGCTGCTGCCGCCGCTGTACTGGGCCAGCCTCGCCACCTCCGTCGGCCCCGCCCTCATCCTGGCCTTCGCCCTGCTGTCTCCCGTCGTGATCCCGCTGCTCGCGCGCCTCGCCACCCTGCCGGTCGCCTGGACCCGGGGAGCGGGCGCCCTGCTCGTACGCGCCAACACCGTCACCTCCGTACGCCGCACCGCTGCCACCGCCGCACCCGTCCTGATCACCGTCGGACTGGTCTGCTCGCTGTGGAGCACGTCGGACTCCCTGGAGGGCGCCAAGGCCACCGAGGCCGGACAGCGCGTGAACAGCGCCGACTACGTGGTCGCCCCCGACCACGCCCCCGGCCTCACCCGCGAGCTGCTCGGCAAGGTCTCCGCCATCCCCGGCGTACAGGTGGCCGCCACCACCTCGACCACCGTCTACACCGCCCCCGGCGCCGACATGTTCTCCGGCCCCGGCGGCGAGGGCGCCGTCGTCCCGTACTCCGCCGAGACCGTCGACCCCGCCGCCCTCGGCACCGTCCTCGGCCTGCCCGGCGTCAAGGGCGACGTGCGCAAGCTGTCCGACACCACCATCGCCGTCGACGAGTCCTGGAACCGCTCGGTCGGCGAGGAGGTCGAGGTCTGGCTCGGCGACGGCACCAAGACCGAGCTGACCGTCGTCGCCGTGTTCAAGACCAGCACCAGCGGCAACGGCGCCGTCCTCACCCCGAAGCACGCCGGCAGCAACCTGCCCTCCGCCGCCTACGTGAAGCTCCGCGACGGCGCCGACCCCGCCGCGGTGCGCACCGCCCTGGCCGCGGCCGTCAAGGGCGAGGCGGCCCACGCCGTACCGGTCTCCCAGTGGACGGCCGTCGGCGACACCAAGCGCCAGGAGGACGCCCGGCTCGCGCTGTACGTGATCGGCGGCATCGCCGTGGTCTACACGGGCGTCGCCGTCGCCAACACCCTGGTCATGTCCACCCGCCGGCGCAGCAGGGAGTTCGCCCTCCTCCGGCTCACCGGCACCACCCCGCGCCAGCTGGTGGCCATCGTCGCCGGCGAGGCGCTGCTCGTCGTCGCGGTGGGCGCGCTGCTCGCCGCCGGGGTGGTGGCGGTCAGCCTGAGCGGCCTCTGGGGCGCCCTCCAGCAACTCGTCGCGGGCGCGGTGGTCGAGGTGCCCACGGCACCCTTCCTCATCACCACCGGAGCCTGTGCCGTCGTGGCGCTGGGGGCCGTCCTGGTGCCCGCCTGGCTGGCCCTGCGCACCCCCGCCGTGCGCCTCATCGGGGCGGCCGACTGACGCCGTAGAGCCGCCGCCGAAGCACGCCGCGCCCGCCGCCGCGCCCCTGGTCAACAGGGGTGCCGCGGCGGGCCTTTCGCGTCCCGGGGGCCGCGCGGGCGCCGTATAGGGCACGGATAGCGGCCTCTCGAACAATCAATGTCATCCACCTTTTCCGCGCACCCCGCCCACGGAGGCAGCGATGACCGTCCAGACCACCGAGCTCGGCACCGACCGCAAGGCCCAGATCAAGGAGATCGTCTGCGACATCCTGGAGCTGGAGCTCGACGAGGTCACCGAGACCAGCCTGTTCAAGGAGGAGCACGACGCCGACTCGCTCCGCGCCATCGAGATCCTGGCCTCCCTGGAGCGCGTCTTCGGCATCACGCTGGAGCAGTCCGAGCTCGCCCGCATGACCAACCTCGAGGGCGTCTACCTCGTCGTGGCGGAGGCCGAGGGCAAGTGAGCGCCCAGCCGACCGAGACCGCCAGGACCGGGGACCCCGGGACCGTGGCCCCGCACCGCGTGGTGATCACCGGCCTCGGCGTGGTCACCAGCATCGGCACCGGGGTGGACGCCTTCGCGGCGGGCCTGCGGGCCGGCCGCAGCGGTGCCAAGCCCATCGAGGCCTTCGACACCGCCGGCTTCGCCCACTCCAACGCCTGCGAGATCACCGACTTCGACGCCGAGGAGTGGCTGCGCCGCCTCCCGGCCGACGACCTGGGCCGCGCCTCGCAGTTCGCGGTCGCCGCCAGCCGGATGGCCGTCGCCGACGCGGGGCTCACCGAGGCCGACGTACGGGCCAGGCGCTCCCTGGTCTCGGTCGGCACCACCGACGGCGAGTCCCGCGACCTCGACCACCTCGTCGGGGTCCAGGTGGCCGAGGGCCAGGACCGGCTGGACCCGGTGGTCGCCCGCCGGGTCTGGCCGGGCCGGCTCTCCGCCGGGATCGTCAGGGAACTGGAGCTGGAGGACGTGGAGACGGTCACCGTCGCCACCGCCTGCGCGGCCGGCAACTACGCCGTGGGCTACGGCTACGACGCCATCAGCACCGGCGACGTGGAGATGGCCCTGTGCGGCGGCGCCGACGCGCTCTGCTTCAAGACCTTCACCGGCTTCTACCGCCTCGGCACCATCGCCCCCGACGTCTGCCGGCCCTTCGACAGCGACCGCCAGGGCATCCTCACCGGCGAGGGCTCCGGGATCCTCCTCATGGAGTCCCTGGAGTCCGCCCTCGCCCGCGGCGCCCGGATCTACGCCGAGGTGCTCGGGTACGGGCTGTCCTGCGACGCCAGCCACCCCGTGGCCCCCGACGGCGACAGCATCGCCCGGTGCATCCGGGCCGCCCACCGCAACGCCGGCATCACCCCCGCCGACGTGGACTTCATCTCCGCGCACGGCACCGGCACCAAGGCCAACGACGTGACCGAGGTCGGTGCGATCCGCCAGGTCTTCGGCGAGGACCTGCCCCGCACCGTCTCCATCAAGTCCATGATCGGCCACACCATGGGCGCCGCCAGCGCCCTGGCCGCCGCGGCCTGCGCCCTGGCCCTGCGCGAGGGCTTCATCCCGCCCACCGTCAACCACCGCGAGACCGACCCGGACTGCGCCGTCGACTGCGTGCCCAACGAGGCCGTCGAGGCCGAGCTGAAGGTCGTGCAGAACAACGGGCTCGCCTTCGGCGGCAACAACGCCGTGCTGGTGATGGGGCGCTGGGACGGGTCCGGGGCCGCCGGTGCCGGGCGTGAGGCCGCCGAGGGCTCCGAGGGCCGCGTGCCCGCAGCCGTCCAGACCGCTTCCGCAGCCGTCCAGGCCGCTTCCGCGGCCGACCGGACCGCCGCTCCCGCGGCCGTCGCCTCCTGAGAGGAGAGTCCCATGACCGCCACAGAACCGGCCGCGCCGTCCCCGGTGCCGGCCGCCGGCCACGCGCCCGTGCCCGCCGGAGCACCCGCGGGCACCCCCGCCGGCCCGCCCCCGGCCGACCCGGCCGCGCTCGTCGTCTCCGGCTGGGCGGTCGCCTCGCCGTACGGCCTCGGGCGCTCCGAGTTCAGCACCGGCCTGCGCGCCGCGCAGGGCGCCCTGACCGAGCTCGACCCGGCCGAGTGGCCCGTCCCGTACGACCGGGCCGGGCTGATCCCCGGCTTCGACATCCGGGAGGTGCTGGGCCGCAAGGGCACCCGGGCGATGGACCGCGTCACCGCCATCGCCGCCGCCACCGTCGGCATGCTCCTGGCCGACTACGGGCAGGGCCTGGACGACCCGGAGGGCACCGGGCTCGTGCTCGGCACCTCCGGCAGCGTGCAGTCGATCATGGACTTCACGGAGTCCGCCCTCACCGGCGAGAAGCCCTTCCACGTCGACCCCGCCCGCTTCCCCAACACGGTGATGAACTGCCCGGCCGGGGCCAGCGCCATCCGGCACACGCTCAAGGGCCCCAACGTCACCCTGTCCGGCGGCGCCACCACTGGACTCCTCACCCTCAACTACGCCTCCCGGCTGCTGCGTGCCGGGCACGCCAGTGCCCTCCTCGCCGGAGCCGTGGAGGAGTTCTCGCCGCAGCGCGCCCGCCTGGAGCGGGTCGCCGACCATGGCGGGGACGCCCCGCAGCCGCTGGGGGAGGGCGCCGCCCTGTTCATGCTGGAGCGGGCGGGCCACGCCCACGCGGGCGGGCGCGTCCCGCTGGCCACGGTGCTGGGCCTGCGGTTCCGCTCCTTCGCCGACCCGGCGCGGGCCGGCGCCGCCCTGGAGCGCTGCGTGGCCGACGTGCTGGCCGCGGCCGGGGCCCACCCCGAGGAACTGGCCCTGGTGGCACCGGGGCAGCCCGCCGGACCGCTGGCCAAGCAGGAGGCCGCCGTACTGGACGCCCTGCCTGGCCCGGTGCTCCGGCTCGGCCCCCGTCTGCTGATCGGCGACACCACCGCGGCCGCGGGCGCGTTCCAGACCGCCGCCGTGCTCGCCGAGTCCGACGCCAACCCGGCGCTGGCCGGCCGCCTCGCCCTCGTCACTGCCGTCGACCGCGACGGCACCGCGGGCGCGGGCCTGCTGCGGCTGGGCGTGTAGGACGCGGGGTGCCCCCGCGGCGCCCCCGGACGAGCGCGGCACCGTACGACCCCACCGGCAACACCACCGCAACACCACCCCAAGGAAGGCGGACCCGAGCATGTCCGAGACAGGCGGCACCGCCGCAGCGGCACGGCCGGTGGCGCTGGTCACCGGAGGATCCCGGGGCATCGGCCGGGCGGTCGTGGAGACCCTCGCCCGCGACGGGTACGACGTCGCCCTCTGCTACCAGTCCAACGAGGCGGCGGCCGAACTCGCCGCCAAGGCGGCCCGGGAGCACGGCGGCCGCGTCCTCACCCGCCGCGCCGACGTCACCGACCGGGACGCCGTCCGGGCCCTGACCGCCGAGGTCGAGGACGGCTTCGGCCCCGTCGACGTCCTCGTCACGGCGGCCGGCATCGTCCGCGACAGCCACCTCGCGATGATGGCCGACGAGCAGTGGGACGACGTGCTGCGCACCAACCTCGACGGCACCTTCAACTTCTGCAAGGCCGTGGTCTTCCCGATGATGAAGCGCCGCCGCGGCACCATCGTCACCCTCTCGTCGGTGGCCGCCGGCGGCCACGCCACCCAGACCAACTACTCGGCCTCCAAGGCCGGGATCATCGGCTTCACCAAGGCCCTGGCCAAGGAGTCCGGCCGGTCCGGGCTGCGCGCCAACGCCGTGGCACCCGGCTTCATCGACACCGACATGACGTCCGGGCTCTCCGAGAAGCACGTCAAGGACATGCTCGGCCGCATCCCGCTGGGCCGCTTCGGCACCGCCACGGAGGTCGCCGAGCTGGTCTCCTTCCTGGCCTCGGACCGCGCCGCGTACATCACCGGCCAGGTCTTCCAGGTCGACGGCGGCCTCGTCGTCTGACCGGCCGGGAGCCCGTACGCCCCACCCGCCGGGGCGTCCCGCCGCTCCACCCGCAGGAGCGTCCCTCGGTCCACCCGCAGGGTGCACCTCCGCCTCGCCGTGTCCGGGCGTTCCCCCCGCCTCTCCGTCCCGCCGTCCCGGCACCCGCCGTGCGGCGCCCACCGCAAAAGGAGTTCACCCATGGCGCGCGCACCCAAGCCGCCGAGGTTCTATTTCAGTCTGCGCAGCCCCTACTCCTGGTTCGCGCTGCTCGAACTCCGGCAGAACCACCCGGAACTGCTGGACCGGCTGGAGTGGCGGCCCTTCTGGGAGCCCGACCCGACCAGCGCCGCCATGCTGGCCGACGCGGGCGGGGAGTTCCCGTACACCCCGATGTCCCGGGCCAAGCAGTTCTACATCCTGCGCGACGTCCGCCGGCTCGCCGCCGCCCGGGGGCTGGCCCTGACCTGGCCGGTCGACCGCGACCCGTGGTGGGAGCCCGCGCACCTGGGCTGGTTCGCCGCCGAGCGGCACGGCCTGGGCCGTGCCTGGGTCGAACGGGTCTCGCGGGCCCGCTGGCTGGAGGGCGCGGACATCTGCGACCCCGGCGTCGTCCGGGGCCTGGCCGCCGAACTGGGCCTGGACGCCGACGAGGTGGCCGGTGCCGTGGACGACCCGGGCATCCGCGAGCAGGGCGTGAAGGCGCTGCTGGACGTCCAGCGCGACGGGGTCTTCGGGGTGCCGTACTTCGTCAACGGCACCGAGCCGTACTGGGGCATCGACCGGCTCGCCGCGTTCGCCGCCTCCTTCCCGGAGCCGGAGCCGGAGCCGGAGCCCGTCGCGCCGGAGCCCGTCGCGCCGGAGCCCGTCCCGGCACCGGAGCCGGCCCTCGCCGGAGCCGGCCGGACCACGGACATGAGCCACGCGGGAGGCTGCGGATGACCGCCCCGACCCTCGAAGGACCCGGCACGGACACCGCGTCCGGTGCCCCCGGCGCCCCGCTCGGCGCGACGCAGCAGTCCATCTGGGCCGCGTACCGCTTCGCCCCCGACAGCGCCGTCTACAACATCACCATGCCGCTGCGCGTCCGCGGCCCGCTGGACGTGCCCGCGCTCGCCCGCGCCGTCACCGAGACCGGCCGCCGCCAGGCACAGCTGCGGTCGTACTTCACCGAGCGCGACGGGGTGCCCGTACGCGTCGAGAAGGACGCCCCGTACGTCGCGCTGGACGTGCGGCAGGTGCCCGGGGTGCCGGAGGAGGAGCTGCGGCGGCTGGCCCGCGAGGCCGGCGAGCAGCCCTTCGACCTGACCGAGGCGGTCTTCCGCGTCGTGCTCCTCCAGCGCGCCGAGGACGACTTCGCGCTGGTCATGGCCCTGCACCACATCGTCGGCGACTTCACCTCCCGCACGCTGCTGGCGCGCGACCTGCTCGACGCGTACCGCGGCATCACGGCCGGCGGCGAACCCGCCTGGCGCCCCCTCAAGGGCTCGTTCGCCGACGCGGTCGCCGAGGAGGAGGAGTACCTCGCCTCGGGACCCGGCGAGCGGGCCGCCGCGTACTGGCGGGAGACCACCGAGGGCGTCCCCGCCGCCGAACTCCCCCTGGACCGGCCCCGCCCGCCGCGCCCCGGCTACCGCGGCGCCACCGTCGCCGTCGAGCTGCCGGCCGAACTGACCGAGCGGCTCGCCGAAGTGGCCAAGGCCGCCGGCACCACCCCCTTCGCCGTCCACCTGGGTGCCTTCCAGGCCCTGGTGGCCCGGTGGACGGGCCAGGAGGACTTCCTGGTCGGGGTGCCCGCCAGCAGCCGGCTGGGCCGGGGCGCCCGCGACCTCGTCGGCTGCTACCTCAACACCCTCGCGGTCCGCGCCCGCCTCGCCCCCGGGACCACCTTCGAGGAGGCGGCGCAGGAGGCCGGCCGGCAGGTGCAGGGCGCCATGTTCCACGCCCGCCACCCCTGCACCCTGATCGCCCGCCCGCCGGGCGCGCCGCTGTTCCGCATCGGCGCCTTCCTGGTCCAGATGCACCGCATGGACCCGCCCGTCCCGACCGTTCCGCGCGGCTCGGCCGAGGGCCCGGCCCTGGAGTACGGGGACCTGTCGCTCGCCCTGATCGACGTCCCCCAGCAGGAGGGCCAGCTCGACCTGATGCTCCGCCTGGAACAGGAGCCGCAGGGCACCACGGCCGTCTTCAGCTACGACACCGACCTGTTCGAGCCGGAGACCGCCGACCGCTTCGCCCGCACCTACGAGCGCTTCCTGCGCACCGCCGTCGACCGCCCGGCCGCCGGCGTGACCGACGTACCGCTGACCGACGAGGACGAGCTGGCCGCCCTGCTCGCCCTCGGCGACTGGGAGGGGTCCTGGTGATCCGGCACATCGCGCTGTTCAAGTTCCGGCCCGGCTACGACTGGGCGCACCCCGAGGTGGCCGAGGCCGAGGAGCTGGCCGTACGGGTCGGCGAGGAGGTGCCGGAGCTGCTGCACTGGCAGGCCGGCCGCAACATCACCGACCGGCCGGTCGCCTACGACTACGCCGTCGTCGGCCTCGTGCGCGACGAGGACGCGCTCCGGGCCTACCTCGACCACCCCTTCCACCAGCGGTCCGTCGAGCGCTGGCGCGAGATCAGCACCTGGGTGGTCGCGGACCTGGCGGAGACGGGCTAGCCGGGCCGCCTGCGGCGGGCTCCCGGGTGAGGTGCCGGTCGCCTGCGGCGGGCTCCTGCGTGAGCTGCCGGGTCGCCTGCAGCGGGCCCCGTGTGGGGTGCCGGTCGCCGGCTGCGGGCTCCCGTGGGGGGTCTGCGCCGTCGGCCACGGGCCCTGCTCCGGGTCTCCGGCGGGGGCGCCGGGCCCGAGAGTGTGCCGGGCCGCTGGCCGTACGGCCCGCTCCGGGCGTCCGGGATCCGGCGCCGGGCTCGGCGCGGGAGCGAGGTCGCACCCTCGGGCCCCGCGAGGGTTCCCGGCCGCCAACCGCGGGCCTTGCGTCGGGTGTCCGGTGGTGGGCCACCGGCCCCGAGGGGTGTGGGTCGCCGACTGTGGTGCTCCGCGTCGGGTGCTGGATTGCCTGCGGCGGGCTCTGCGCGGGTTCTGGGCCCTGCGGCTCCTCCGCCGGGGGTCCCGCGGTGGGTGACCGGCCGTGAGGGGTGGTGGTCGCCGACAGTGGCGTTCCATGTGGAGTGCTGGGTTGCCGGCGGTGGGCTCCGCTCCGGGCCCGGGGGCGGGGGGTTGGGCCCTGAGGGGTTCCGGGCCCTTGCCGCACGGCCCGTTCCGGGAGCCGGCGCCGGGATCCGCGCGGACGCGGGGTCGCCGGCCTCGGACTCCGCGAGGTTCCGGGCCGCTGGCCGTGGGTCCTGCGTCGGATGTCCGGCGGTGGGCCACCGGCCCGAGGGGTGCTGGATCGCTGGCCGTGGGGCCCTGTGTGGGGTGCCGGATCGCGGGCAGCGCGCTCCGCTCCTGGTCCGGTGGCGGGGTCTGGGCCCTGAGAGGTGCCGGGTCCCCGGCCGCACGGCCCGCTCCGGGTGTCCGGGAGCCGGCGTCGGGAACGGCGTGGGACGCGAGGTCGCCGGCCTCGCGCCCTGCGCCGGGTGTCCGGCGGTGGGCGACCGGCCGCGAGGCGTGCGGGTCGCCGGTCGTCCGGCCCCGCGGGGCTGGGCCGCCAACCGCGGGCCCCGCGTCGGGTGTCCGGCCGTGGCCGGCCCGGCCCCTGAAGGTGCCGGGTCGGCGCCGCAGGGTCCGTGAGGGGCGCCGGGTCGCCGGCCCCGGGTCACCCTCTGGTGGTCGGCGACCTGCCCCGGGATGCCGGCCGCCGGCACCGCACGGCACTGCACCGCAGGTGCTGGAGCCCGCGCCGCCGGCGCGTTCCGCCCGGCGGGCAGCCGTCCCGGAGCCGCAAGTGATCGTCCCCGTGGCGTGGGCCGGCGTCGCGCGGCCGGCGTCTCCGTTGCCAACGGCGGCCCCGCACCACGGGCAGCCGTCCTCGCACCGCCGGTCGGTCCCGTACCGGCTGGACGTTCCGCGCCGTCGGCGGGGCGCGTCGCCCGCGGTGCGGCAGGCGCGGCCGGTCCCGGTGCTGCCGGGCCCGGCGGTCAAGGTTTCCGGTCCGGTGCTGTCGGTCCGGCGGCCGGGGCTTCGGCCTCGGGCCTGTCGGGCTCGGCGGGCAAGGCTTTCGGTCCGGTGCTGCCGGTCCGGCGGGCAGCGCTTCGGCCTCGGGCCTGTCAGGCCCGGGGGGCAACGCTCCGGTCCTGGTTCTGCCGGCTCCGCCGGCCCACGCTCCGGTCCTGGTTCTGCCGGCTCCGCCGGTCCCCGTACCACCCGTTCGAGAAGAGGTACGTCATGTTCACCGTCTACCGGCCCGAGCTGGCCGAGATCACCGCCGTCCTGCGGGACCAGCACCGTTCCTTCCTCGCGGGGGAGTGGGACGAGGAGCGGCTCGCCGCGCACCAGTCCGCCCTCGTCCGCCAGACGCTGCGCTACGTCAGGCAGAACTCGCCCTTCTACGCTCGCCACCTGGCCGGCGTCGACCCCGGGTCCGTGGAGCGGCTGGACGAGGCAACCCTCTCCGCCATCCCCTTCACCACCAAGGACGACCTGCGAGCCGCCCAGCACGAGATGCTGTCGCGCCCGCTGTCGGACGCGTGGATCTTCTACGAGACCACCGGGACCACCGGCCGCTCCACGCCCTGCCCGCGCGACGACGTCGACTCGATCCACAACAACACCGTCCTCACGCACTACTACGGCACGGTCTTCCAGGAGTTCGGCGAGGGCCAGGTCATCGGCTCCAGCGGCCCCACCGAACTGCACGCCTTCTCCGACACCTTCGGGGACGTCTGCCGCAACCTCGGCCTCACGGTGGCCAAGATGTGGCCGCACTCGCCGATGGTCGGCTTCGAGCGGGCCCTCCAGGTGATGCAGGACTTCCCGATCACCGGCCTGTTCTGCACCCCGGGCATGGCCATGACCCTGGCCAAGCACGCGATCCGGGCCGGCCTCGATCCGCGCCGCGACTTCCGCCTCCAGGTGCTGATGACCACCGGCGAGCTGGCCTCCCCCAACCTGCTGGCCAACCTCGGCGAGCTGTGGGGCGCGAAGGCGCACAACGCCCTGTACGCCTCCCAGGAGGCCTCCGTGAAGGGCGCGGTCGCCGCCGACGGCCGCCTCTACACCGCCCCGCTCATCGCGTACAGCGAGGTGATCGACCCGGAGACCGGGGCCTGGGCCGTCCCCGACGCCGACGGCGTCCGCGAGGGCGAGCTGGTCGTCACCCACCTCTACCAGGGCGCCAAGCCGCTGGTCCGCTACCGCACGGGCGACCTCGTCCGGCTGCGCGACCCGCGGCCCGGGCAGACCGTGCCGGCCGCCTCGCTGGAGCCCCTGGGCCGGGTACGGGACCGGATCCCGCTCGGCGGGCACTCCGTCACCGGCTACGACCTGGAGAACCTGCTGCTGCGCCACGTACGCGGCTGGCTCGACTACCAGGTGGTCATCGACCGGGAGGCCGGCGCCGACCGGCTCTCGCTCCGGCTGGAGCACCCCGCAGGCCGCACCGCCGACGCGGCCGCCGTCGCCGCGACCGTGGCCGACGTACGGGCGGAGCTGGGCCTGGAACTGGACGTCGGCGAGGACGCGTTCGGCAGCGTCACCAGCACCGGCGCGATGGTCAGCTGGAAGGCCGCCCGCGTGATCGACCTGCGCACCGCCACGCACGCCATGGACGACGCCCAGGCCATGGAGAGCCTGGCCGCCGCCGGTATCGCCGCCAGGAGGTCCTGATGCCCGCACAGCGCACCCGCACCCGTACCCGCTCCCTCGCCGAGGACGACGCCCGCCCGGGCCGCATCTCGGCGGTGGCCGCCACGGCACCGGCACCGGCAGCGGCACCCGCACCGGCCACGGCCGACGCCCCCGGGCCCGCCCCGGCCCCCTCCGCCCGGCCCGGCGTCGCCCCCTGGGCGTACCACGACGGCGCCGTCGTCCCCTTCGCGGAGGTCGGCCTGCCGCTCACCACCCAGGCGCTCCAGTACGGCACGGCCGTCTTCGAGGGCATCCGCGCCTTCGCCGTCCCCGGCCGCGACGAGCTGGTCATCTTCCGCGCCCACGACCACTACGAACGCTTCCTGCGCTCCTGCCGCCTGCTCCGCATCGAGGTGGCCGCCACCGCCGAGGAACTCGTCGAGCGCACCTTCGACCTGCTCCGCCGCAACGCCATCGCCCAGGACAGCTACCTGCGCCCCCTCGGCTACAAGCTCGGGCTGCTGCCCGGCACCCCGGCCGGCGTCCGGCTGACCGGTCTCACCGACGCGTTCTCCGTCACCCAGTTCACGCTGGGCGCGTACACCCCGTCCACCGGCATCACCTGCGGCGTCAGCTCCTGGAGCAGGCCCCGCAGTTCGGCGATCCCCGTCCAGGCCAAGGTCACCGGCGGCTACGTGAACAGCGCCCTGGCCGCCGAGGAGGCCCGCGCCGCCGGGTACGACGACGCGATCCTGCTGAACGACCGCGGCCAGGTCGCCGAGGCCAGCACCGCCAACGTCTTCGCGGTGCGGGACGGGCGCCTGCTCACCCCGCCGCCGAGCGCGGACCTGCTGCCCGGCATCACCCGCGACACCGTCCGGGTGCTGGCCGAGGGCATGGGCGTGGACACCCTCGAACGCGACCTGGGCGTCCCCGACCTGCTCCAGGCCGACGAGGTCTTCCTCACCGGCACGGGCGTCGGCATCACACCGGTCACCGGAATCTCCGGCCGCCCGGTCGCCGACGGCACCCCCGGCCCCCTCACCCGCCGCCTGGTCCGCGCGTACGCCGAAACCGTGCGCGGCGCCGGCGACCCCCGCCACGACCACTGGCTGACCATCGTTCCGATCGAGCGAGGTTGACGTCCTCCCCGCCCTAACGGGCGGGGATTCCCGCCTGTCGGCCGGTGGGTACCGGCTGGGGCTTCGGGTGGGTTCCCCGTTCGACGGGCCGTGCCTGGCGTGGGATTTCCACTCCGGGACTTACCGGCCCTCCAGGGGCGTTTAGCCTCTCCGCCCGTCCGGCGGCGAGGATCACACGCGACGCATTGAGGTCACGATCATGCTCGGTACCGCAGCCTTCGCACCTCCAGGTGCGCACGTGCAGCGGCTTCCGCCCGTCCACGACCCAGCACACGTGACAGGTCTGAGAGGAGGGCAGCCACCGCGACACGACACCCACGTGCCGGCCGTAGCGGGCGGCTTTCTCCTCCAGGACCCGGCGGAACATGCCCCAGGCTGCATCGTGGACGGATTTGGCGAGGCGGGTGCGCGCCAGGGCGGAGACCGCCAGGTCTTCGAGGTAGACCGCTTGGTTGTCGCGGATCAGCCTCCAAGCCTGCTGGTGGCACCAGTCCTTACGCGCATCAGCCACCCTCCCGTGAGCGCGGGCGACCTTGATCCGGGCCTTGGCCCGGTTCTTGGACCCCTTCGCCTTCCGGCCCAGGGTCTGCTGGGCCTTGCGCAGGCGCCGTTCGGCCCGGCGCAGGAAGCGGGGGTTGTCGATCACAGTGCCGTCGGAGAGGACGGCGTAGTGGGTCAGGCCCAGGTCGATACCCACCTCGGCCTTCACGGACGGAAGTGTCTCGGGCTCGACGTCGACCACGAACGAGGCGAAGTACCGGCCCGAGGGGTCCTTGACCACGGTCACGCTGGACGGGGCAGCGGGCAGGGGCCGGGACCAGCGCACGCGCACGTCACCGATCTTCGCGAGGTTCAGGCGTCCGTTGTCCCGCAGCCGGAACCCGTTCTTCGAGAACCGGACCGACTGCCGGCTGTCCTTCTTCGACTTGAACACCGGCAGACCCATACGACGACCGGGCCGCTTCCCCGACACGGACGCGAAGAAGTTCGCGTAGGCGCTGTCGAGGTCCCGGAGAGAGGACTGGAGCGCGTCCACGGACACCTCCGCGAGCCATGCCCGCTCGGGCGTGCGCTTCGCGTCGGTGATCACCCGCTTCGCCAGAGTTCCCGTTGGAATCTTCGACCGGTCCGCCTTCCAGGCGGCCTTACGGGCGGCCAGCGCATCGTTGAAGACCACCCGGGCGCAGCCGAACGTACGGGCCAGCGCAAGACGCTGACCCGCAGTGGGATCGATCCGGAAGGTGTACCGCAGATGCACGCACGCAACCTGCCGGCCGCCACTGACAACGCCGCTCCGCCCAGCGGGCGAACCGGCTTCCCTGCCCCGCTCCGCGGGTGCTTCGTTTCCTCCCCGGCCTGAAGGCCGGGGTATCCACGAAGGAGTCCCGTTGACCATCACCGCACCCGCCCCCCTCGCGCCGCCCGCGGCCGGGGACTGGGTGATCCGCGACCACCTGCACCGCCAGCCCCTGACCGCCGTCGGCACCCTCGGCCCCGAGGGCACCAGCAGCCAGGACGCCGCCGGCTTCCTGTGGAACTCCCTCCCGGACGGGGGCCCGCACCGCCCCCAGGACGTGCGGCTGTTCGAGACCTACGAGAAGGCCGGCGAGGCCCTGCGCCGGGGCGACGTGAGCCACCTCGTGGTGGCCAACGCCTACTCCGGGGTGGACCGGTTCTACATGGACCCGGAGCTCAGCCTGGCCGCCGCCTTCCACTGGGAGACCCCGCCGTACGGCATCGCCTCCCTGCCCAGCGGCACCCAGGACGTCTCCCCGCGGGTGGCCAGCCACCCGGCGCCCGTACCGATCGTCGGGCAGCTCCTCGACGCCTCCTTCGGCACCCCGAAGATCTCCCTGGTGACCTCCACCAGCGCGGCCGCGCGTGCGGTCCGCGAGGGCGAGGCCGACCTCGCGCTCACCACCCTGCCGGCCGCCCGGCTCTACGGCCTGGTCTTCATCTCCTCCACCCGCACCATCCAGATGGTGTGGTCCGTCTTCGTCCGGGAGCAGTGAGATGCTCCTGCTGGACCGGGAGACCGTACAGCGGGTCTACCCGGTGAGCGCGGCGATCCCCGTGATGGCCGAGGCCATGCGCCGCTACAGCGGCGGACGCGCGGCACAGCCGCTGCGCACCATCGTGCGGCCGCCGCACGAGACGGGCCTGCTCGGCAGCATGCCGGGCCACGTCGCGGGCGAGGAGCACGCGGGCTTCGGGGTCAAGGTGATGGCCCTGAAGCCCGAGAACCCGGCCCGGGGCCTCGACCTGCACATCGGCATGGTCATCGTCTTCGACCCCGACACCGCCCGGCCGGTGGGCCTGCTCGACGCCGGTGCCGTGACGGCCGTCCGTACGGCCGCCGTCTCCGCGGTGGCCACCGACGCCCTGGCCCGGCCGGACGCGGGGGACCTGGCGGTCCTCGGCTCCGGGACGCAGGCCCGCAGCCACCTGCGGGCGATGCGGGAGGTGCGGGAGCTGCGCCGGGTGCGCGTGTGGTCGCGCACCGACGCGCACGCGTACGCCTACCGGGACTGGGCCGCCGCCGAACTCGGCATCGAGGTGGAGGTCACCGCGGGCCCCCGCGAGGCCGTCACCGGGGCCGACCTGGTGTGCACCACCACCGGCTCGACGGTGCCGCTGCTGGACGCGGTGGACCTCGCGCCGGGTACGCACGTCAACGCGGTCGGCAGCTCCTTCCCCGACCAGCGCGAGCTGACCGCCGAGGCGGTGGCGCGCGCCGAACTCTTCGTGGACAGCCGGGAATCCGCGCTCGCCGAGTCCGGCGACATCCGGGCCGCGCTGGACCACGGGCTGGCCCCGCCGGAACACCTGCGGGCCGAACTCGGCGAGGTACTGCTCGGCCGCCACCCCGGCCGCAGCGGACCGGACGCCGTGACCGTCTACAAATCCCTCGGCCTCGGCGTGCAGGACATCATGTCCGGCTTCGCCGCGGTCGAGGCGGCGCGGTCCCAGGGCCTGGGCACGACCTTCCACCTGGACTGACACACCCGCGCCCCAACCCATCGACGAAGGGAACGTCTTGAAGCTCCGCACACGGGGGATCCGCAAGGCCGCGCTCGGCATCTCCGCGGGCGTACTCGCGCTGGCGAGCGCACTCTTCCAGACCACCGCCGCGCAGGCGGCCGGCGGCTGGGAGAACATGACGCAGCCGCTGCCGTACGGCTGGAAGGCGGACGACGCCCAGGTACTGGCGCTCGGTCCGGATTCCGTGGTCCTCATGGAGACCGAGGAGACCTGTCCGATCGGCTGCGAGGTCTCCAGCCATCTGTGGGACCGGACGGGCGGCTCGTGGGTTCCCAAGCCCCCGACCCCGTCCGACATCTACAAGTTCGAAGCCATCGCCGGGACCGCGACCGACGACGTCTGGACGTTCGGCGGACCGGACTTCGGCTATCCGTCCGCCTACCACTGGAACGGGACGGCCTGGACCCGCCGCGGCTTCACCGGCCCGTTCTTCCCGCACGCGGGGGTGGCCACCGCTCGCGGGCAGCTCATGGCTGCGGGCACGCAGACCGTCTCCGGCTACAGCCGTCCCGCCGTGCAGCGCTGGACCGGCACCGCGTGGTCGCCCGTCACGGTGCTGCCGGCCCCAGCCGGCAAGAACGTGTCCGTGGACGCCATACACCAGGCCGCGCCGAACGACATCTGGGTGGTGGGCGAGACCACGGTCTCCTCAGGAACCACCGAGATGTACGTCGCCCGCTTCAACGGCACGACCTGGACCCAGGTCGCCGCTCCCAAGCTCACTGCGGGCTTCGACTACCTGCGGAACCAGGTCGCCGGCACCTCCACCGACCTGTGGATCACCGGCAAGAAGTCCGCCGACGGCTGCCACACCTCACTGCGCTTCAACGGCACGGTCTGGTCCACGCTCCCGACCTGCGGCGGCCTGGCCGTGACCACGGTGGTCAAGTACCGGGGCGAGTGGATCGGCGGCGGCGACGCGAGCTTCGGGCTGCGGAAGTGGACGGGTGCGGCCTGGACCCCGCTCACCGCCCCGGCAGCCGGCGCCACGGTGCGGCGTCTGACCGCCGAACCCGGCGACGGCGCCCTCTGGGCCACCGGCAGCGACGCCAACGGCATCTTCGCGTCCCGCCTCCCCGGCGCCGTCTCCTAGCCCCGCTGCACACCACCCGCCCGACGAAGGGAACGTCTTGAACATCCGCACACGGGGGATCCGAAAGGCAGCTTTCGCGCTCTCCGCGGGCTTACTCGCCCTCACCAGCGCACTCTTCCAAGCCACCACCGCCCAGGCGGCCGGCGGCTGGGAGACCGTCACCCAGCCGCTGCCGATCCCGCAGACCGTCGCCAAGGCCCAGGTGCTGCCGGTGAGCGCCACCTCGACGGTCCTGATCGAGCGGTGGGCGGGCTGCCCGATCGCCGGCTGCGACTCGGACGCGTACATGTTCCACCGCGACGGCACCGGCTGGCAGGCCAAGCCGGCCGGACCCGCGGACCAGTACCCGAGCTCCTTCGTGGCCGGGACCGCCGCCGACGACGTCTGGACCTTCGGCAGCGGGGACTGGGGCGGGCAGTGGGCCAACCACTGGGACGGCACGGCGTGGACCAGCCGAGCGGTCGACACCGGCTACGCCTTCACCGCCAAGGACGGCGTCGCCCCGGCCCGCGGCGAGCTGCTGCTCGCCGGATCCGTCTACTCCGGCGGGGTCGACCGGCCGGCCGTCCGCCGCCTGAGCGGCACGACGTGGACCAACACGGTCCTGCCGGCACCGGCGGGCAAGAACACCCGGCTGGAGTCGATGCTGCGCCTGGCGGCGAACGACATCTGGGTGGTCGGCGAGACCACGGTCTCCACGGGGACGACCGAGATGTACGTGGCCCGCTTCAACGGCACCGCCTGGAGCCAGCTCCCGGCCCCGAAGCTCACGGCGCCCTTCGACTACGTGTCCAACACGATCGCCGGGACCGCGAACGACATCTGGATCAACGGGAAGCAGACCACCGACGGGTGCTTCACGACCCTTCGGTGGGACGGGACCGTCTGGAAGACGGTGCCGGTCTGCGGCGCGGGCACGGTGAACACCCTGGCCAAGTACGGCAGCGACTGGGTCGCGGGTGGCAGCGCCACGTTCGGCCTGCGGAAGTGGAACGGCACCGCGTGGACGCCGCTGACGGCCCCCCGCACCACCGGCACCACCGTCACCGAGCTGACCGCGGACCCGGCCGCCGGCGCCCTCTGGGCCACCGGCACCGATGCCTCGGGCTTCTTCGTGTCCCGGCTGGCGGGCCCCCTCACGTAACCCGGCACACCCCGGAAGGCCCGCGGCACACCCTGTGCCGCGGGCCTTCCGCGTGCCCGGCGCGGGTGGCCCGGCAACCGGCGCCGCAAGCCCGTACCCGTCGCGTCCCGAAGCGCTCGCACCCACTCCGACCTGCGGGTTTTCGGGGGGTGGAAATAGTTTCGATAACGCGTGAAAACCCCCGCTGCCTAGCGTCCTCGGTATCCGACCGCCGAGAGCCGATCCGAAGGAGCCGGGGTGGACTTCAGTCTCTTCTACTTCGCCAACGACAGCACCGCGTCCGGCGCCGCCGGGCGTTACGAACTCCTCACCGAGGGGGCCCGGTTCGCGGACCGGAACGGGTTCACGGCGGTGTGGACCCCGGAGCGGCACTTCCACCCCTTCGGCGGGCTCTACCCGAACCCGGCCGTCACCGGTGCCGCGCTCGCCACCGTCACCGAGCGGATCGCGATCCGGGCGGGCAGCGTCGTGGCGCCGCTGGGGCACCCGCTGCGGATCGCCGAGGACTGGTCGGTGGTCGACAACCTGTCCCACGGGCGGGCCGGGGTGTCGTTCGCCTCCGGGTGGCACCCCACCGACTTCGTGCTGCGGCCCGAGGCCCACGCCCGGCGCAAGGAGCTGCTGACGGAGACCGTCGAGACCGTACGGGCCCTGTGGCGCGGCGAGTCCGTGACGCTGCCCGACGGGCGGGGCGCCGACGCCGAGGTACGGGTCTACCCGCCCGCCGTACAGGCCGAACTGCCCTGCTGGATCACGAGCGCCGGCAGCGCCGACACCTTCCGCACCGCCGGGGAGCTGAACGCGGGCGTGCTGACGCACCTGCTCGGCCAGGACCTCGACGAGCTCGCCGGGAAGCTGGCCGTCTACCGGGCCGCGCTGCGCGAGCACCACGGCGAGCAGGCCAGGGGGCACGTGGTGCTGATGCTGCACACCTTCCTCGGGACGGACACCGAGGAGGTGCGCGAGCTGGTCCGGCCCTCGCTCTCCGCGTACCTCAAGACGTCCTTCGGGCTGCTGTCCGGGACGGTCAACGCCGACAAGGCGGTGTTCGACCGCTCGGCGGTCCGCGAGGCCGACGTCGACTACCTGGTCGAGCGGGCCTTCCAGCGGTTCTTCGACCGCCAGGGGATCTTCGGCACCGTCGAGCGGGCGCTCGGCGTGGTGGAGCGGCTGGAGGCCCTCGGCATCGACGAGGTCGGCTGCCTGGTCGATTTCGGGGTCGACACCGAGCGCACCCTCAAGAGCCTCGAACACCTCAATGACCTGCGGATTCGTGCCGCCGGACAGCGTATGGGCGCCGTATAGCGAGCCCTCGCAGAGTCGTACGCAACCATCACCGACACCCTTCTGGAGACCCACAATGAGCGACACCCAGACCGACGAGCGCCTGTACCGCGTGGTCCGCAACGACGAGGAGCAGTACTCCGTCTGGTGGGCCGACCGGGACCTGCCGGCCGGCTGGCACGCGGAGGGCTTCGAGGGCCCCAAGGACGCGTGCCTGGAGCGCATCACCGAGGTGTGGACCGACATGCGCCCGCTGAGCCTGCGCCGTCGCATGGAGCAGGCCGCCCTCCAGGACGCGGAGCTCTCCGCCGCCTCCTGAACCGGACCCCCGCTTCCCCCCACCGCACCTCCCCCCACTCCCACCCCCCACCCCCCAGACCGCGCCGGCCCGGCACCCCCCGCCCGGGCCGGCGCGTCTCTTCCGCCCCTCAGGGCCCCGTAGTCACCCCGTAGTCACCCCGTAGTCACCCCCACACCCGTCCCGCATCCGGCCACCTCCGCTCCGCGCCGGCTCATCAACTCATCAAGAGGACCCGAGAGATGACTCAGCAGATCCGTCAGAGCGAGGCCGGCCCGTCCCTCGCCGAGCTCGTCGCCCGGCAGGCCGCCGTGACCCCGGGGGCCACGGCCGTGATCGCCGCCGACGGGAGCACCCTCGACTACGCCGCGCTCGACGCGCGCGCCAACCGCCTGGCCCACCGCCTCGGCCGCCTGGGCGTGCGCCCCGACACGGTGGTCGGCATCCACCTGGAGCGCTCGCCCGAGCTGGTCGTGGCCGTGCTGGCGGTGTGGAAGGCGGGCGCCGCCTACCTGCCGCTCGACCCCGCCCACCCGGCCGCCCGCCTCGCCTCGCTGGTCGAGGAGGTCCGCCCGGTGCTGGTGCTGACCGCCGGCCGCTCCGCCGGTACGGAGCCGGGCGCCCCGCAGCTGGACCTGGACGCCGAGCGCGAGCTGGTCGACGCCCTGCCCGCCACCGCTCCCGAGGTCGCCGCACACCCCGGCCACCTCGCGTACGTCATCCACACCTCGGGCTCCACCGGCCGCCCCAAGGGCGTCCAGATCACCCAGGCCGGCATCGCCAACCGCGTGATGTGGACGGTGCGCACGCACGGTCTCGGTGCCGACGACCGGGTGCTGCACAAGACCGCGATCGGCTTCGACGCGCACAACTGGGAGATCTTCGCGCCGCTGGTCAGCGGCGGCTCGGTGGCGCTGGCCCCGGTGGGCGCCGAGCGCGACCCGGCCGCCCTGGTCGCCGCCGCGCGCGACCTCGGCGCCACCGTCCTCCAGGTCGTCCCGTCCGTGCTGCGGCTGCTGGTCGCCGAGCCGGCCTGGCGCGAACTGTCCTCGCTGCGGCTGCTGTTCTCGGCCGGTGAGCCCCTGCACGCCGAGCTGTGCCGCCGCGCCCTGGACGCGGCCGGCCGCGAGGACCTGGCCATCTGGAACACGTACGGCCCGACCGAGTGCTCCATCGACGTCACCGCCCAGCCCTACGACCCCGCGCAGACCGCCGGCCCGGTCCCGATCGGCCGCCCGCTGCCGCGCACCCGGCTGCTGGTCCTCGACGACCGGGGCAAGCCGGTGCCGGTGGGAGTGCCGGGCGAGCTGTTCATCGGCGGCGCGGGGCTGGCCCGCGGCTACCTGGGCCGCCCGGACCTGACCGCCGAGCGCTTCGTGCCCGACCCGTACGGCCCCGAGGGCGGCCGCCTCTACCGTACGGGCGACCTCGTCCGGTGGCGCGCGGACCGCACCCTGGAGTACCGCGGCCGCGCCGACCACCAGGTGAAGGTCAACGGCGTCCGCATCGAGCCCGGCGAGGTGGAGGCGGCGCTGCTGGCCCACCCCGGGGTCACCGGCGCGGTGGTCACCGCCCCCGAGACCCGGGACGGCACGAAGCGGCTCACCGCCCACCTCACCACCGCCGACGCCCGGATCCCCGCCGACCTGCGCTCCTTCCTGCGGGGCCGGCTGCCCGAGGCGCTGGTGCCGACGGTCCTGGTGCCGCTCGCCGAGTTCCCGCTGACACCCAACGGCAAGCTGGACCGGGCCGCCCTGCCGGCCGCCGCGCCCGAGGACGCCGACCGCCCGTACGTCGCTCCCCGCACCGCGGCCGAGGAGATCGTCGCCCAGGTCTGGCGGCGGCTGCTGAACATCGAACGCGCGGGCGTCCAGGACGACTTCTTCCGCCTCGGCGGCGACTCGCTGATGATCACCCGGCTCGCGGCCGGGCTCCGCGAGGCCACCGACAAGGACGTCTCCCCGGCCTCCCTGTTCACCTCCGCCACCGTCGAGCAGCAGGCCGCCCTCCTCACCCGGGCCGGCGTCCGGCCGCCGCTGGTGCCGGTGGACCGCGAGGGCCCGCTGCCGCTCGCCTTCGGCCAGCGCCGCCTGCACTTCCTGGACCGGATGAACCCCGGCGGCGCCGAGTGGGTCTCCCCGCTGATCCTCCCGCTCCCCGAGGGTGCGGAGACCGTGCTGGTGCAGCGCGCGCTGGACGCCCTGGAGGAGCGCCACGAGGCGCTGCGCACCCGCTACCCGGCGGATGCCGACACGGCGGGCCAGCGGATCGCCGCCCCCGGCCCGGTGGAGCTGGCCGAGGCCGCCACCGCCCGCGAGGGCCTGGGCGCCCTGGCCGCCGCGCACTTCGCCCGCGGCTTCGACCTGGCCGAGGGCCCGCTCTGGCGGGCGCTGCTGGTCCGCGTCGAGGACGGGCACCCGGTCCTGGTGATCGCCATGCACCACCTGAGCTGCGACGGCTGGTCCTCGGCCATCCTGGAGCGCGAGTTCGGCGAACTGTACGCCGCGTACGCGGAGGGCCGCGAGCCCGAACTCCTGCCGCTGGAGCTGGGGTACGCCGACTTCGCCGCCTGGCAGCGCACCGCGCTCACCGAGGACGCCCTCGCCGCCGACCTCGACCACTGGCGCGAGGCCCTCGACGGCCACAAGCCGCTGGCCCTGCCCACCGACCACCCGCGCCCCGCCGAGCGCGACCACAAGGGCGCGGTCGTGCCGGTGGTCGTCCCGGCCGCCACCGCGGACGCCCTGGCCGAACTGGGCCGGGAGCACGGCGCCACGCCGTTCATGACCCTGCTCACCGGATACGTGACCCTCCTCGCCCGGCACAGCGGTGAGTGGGACGTCACCGTCGGCACCCCGGTCGCGGGCCGCACCCGCCCCGAGACCGGGAACCTGGTCGGTTTCTTCCTCAACTCCCTCGCCGTGCGCTGCGGGCTGACCGGCGACCTCACCTTCGCCGAGGCGCTGGACCGGGTCAGGGCCGTCACCCTGGAGGCCTTCGCCCACCAGGAGGTGCCCTTCGAGCGCGTCGTCGAGGACGTGCAGGGCGACCGCGACCTGTCCCGTACGCCGGTCTACCAGGCGGCGTTCGACCTGCACGACGAGACGCTCACCACCGGCGGCGCCGACCTGGACGACCTGGAGACCTTCCGGGAGGCCTGGCGGATCGCCAAGACCGACCTGACGCTCTTCCTGCGCCGCCGCCCCGACGGCACCCTCGCGGGCGTCCTGGAGTACGCCACCTCGCTGTTCGAGGACGCCACGGTGCGCCGCCTCGTCGACCACCTCGTGCGGCTGCTCGGCGACGCCGCGGCCCGCCCGGACACCCGTCTCGCGGAGCTCGACCTGTCCGGCGCGGAGGAGCGCCGGCGCCAGCTGGCCGAGTGGAACGCGGGGGCCGGCACCACCGTCGCCGAGCCCGCGGACGTCACCGTGCTGGAGCTGTTCGAGGCGCGGGCCGCCGAGCGTCCCGCGGCCACCGCCCTGCGCCACGCGGGGGCATCGGTGACTTTCCGGGAGCTGGACGCCCGGGCGAACCGTTTCGCCCACCGGCTGCGCCAGTCCGGCACCACCACCGAGCACCTGGTCGGCGTCCTCCTCGACCGGGGCCCCGACCTGGTCGCCGCCTTCCTCGGCAGCTGGAAGACGGGCGCCGGCTACGTGCCGCTCGACCCGGCCGGCCCGGCCGAGCGCAGCGCCGCGATGCTCACCGACTCCGGCGTCCGGGTGCTGGTCACCACGGCCGAACACGCCGCGGCCATGGCCCCGTTCTTCCCCGGCGAGCTGGTGGTCGTCGACCGCGACCGCGCGCTGATCGACGCCCTGCCCGACACCGCCCCCGCGCGTCGGCTCGACCCGGAGGCCATCGCGTACACGATCTTCACCTCGGGCTCCACGGGCCGGCCCAAGGGCGTGGCCGTACCGCACCGGGGCCTGGCCAACCACGTGGCCTGGGCCGCCCGCGACCTGATCGGCGGCCACGGCGGCGGCGCCGCCCTGTTCTCCTCCACCGCCTTCGACCTGGTGGTCCCGAACGTCTACGCGCCGCTGGTCGCCGGCGTCCCGCTGCACCTGCTGCCCGCCGGCCTGGACCTGGCCGACCTCGGCCGCACCCTGGCCGCCGGGGCGCCGTACAGCTTCGTGAAGCTCACCCCCGGCCACCTCGACATCCTGTCCCAGCAGCTCGGCGACGAGCAGGCCGCCACCCTGGCCCGCACGGTGCTGGTCGCGGGCGAGGCCTTCCCCGGCGAGGCCGCCTCCCGCTGGCTGGAGCTGCTCGGCCCGGGCCGCCTGATCAACGAGTACGGGCCCACCGAGTGCTCCGTCGGCACCTGCATCCAGCCCGTCGACGCGCCCGTCACCGGGGTCGTGCCCATCGGCCGCCCGCTGCCCGGCATGGCGATGTACGTGCTGGACGACGCGCTGCGCCCGGTGCCGCTCGGCGCCGTCGGCGAGCTGTACGTGGGCGGCACCGGCGTCGCCCGCGGCTACACCGGCCGCCCGGGCCTGACCGCCGAGCGGTTCCTGCCCGACCCGTACGGTCCCGCCGGGGCCCGCCTGTACCGCACCGGCGACCTGGCCCGGCAGCAGCCCGACGGCGCCGTCTCCTTCCTCGGCCGCATCGACCACCAGATCAAGGTGCGCGGCTACCGCGTCGAGGCCGGCGAGATCCAGGCCGTGCTCACCGCCCACCCGGCCGTCCGCGACGCCGCGATCACCGCCGACAAGGGCCTCACCGCCTACCTGGTGCCCGCCGGCGACACCCTCCCGGACCACGAGGAACTCACCCGCCACTGCGCCCGGCTGCTGCCCGACTACATGCTGCCCAGCGCGTACGTCGCCCTGGAAGCCATCCCGCTGACCGCCAACGGGAAGCTGGACCGGGCCGCTCTGCCGGACCCGGCGGCCGCCCGCGCCGAGGACACCGGCACGGGGCCCGCCGGCCCCCGCGACATCGTCGAGGAGCACATCGCCGGGATCTGGCAGGAGCTGCTGGGCACCGACCCGGACATCCACGACGACTTCTTCCAGAGCGGCGGCAACTCCATCCTCGGCATCCGCCTGATCTCCCAGATCCAGGCCGAGTTCGCGGTGTCGCTGCCCCTGCGCGCCATCTTCGAGAGCCCCACCGTGGCGGGCCTCGCCCGCGCCGTCGAGGCGCTGGTCCAGGCCGAGATCCAGAACGCGTCGCAGGCCGGCCCGGCCACCACAGAAGACCTCTCCGACTCTTCGCAGTCCTCGCACACGTCGCAGCCGAAGGAGCACCAGGCATGACCACCAGCGCCGAGCAGACCCAGACCCCCGACCAGCTCCGCGCCGAACTGCTCCGCAGGCTGGCCGGCCGCACGGCCCGGCGGAACGAGGAGATTCCGCGGGCCGACCGCGACCTCCCGCTGCCGCTCTCGGCCGGCCAGCAGCAGATGTGGTTCCTCAGCCGCCTGGAGCCCGACAGCCACGAGTACCTCGTCCCGCTCACCCTGCGCCTCACCGGCCCGCTGGACACCGACGCGCTGCGCCGGTCCGTGGACCGGGTGGTCGCCCGCCACGAGGTGCTGCGCACCCGGTACGACTTCTTCGCCGACGAGCCCGTCCAGCTGATCGACGAGCCCGGCCCGGTGCCGTTCTCCCTGGAGGACCTCACCGGCCTGCCCGAGGCGGAGCGCGAGCCGGTGGCCCAGCAGCTGGCCGCCGAGTACGCCCGCGAGTCCTTCGACCTGGCCGCCGAGTGGCCGCTGCGGGTGCGCCTGGTCCGGCTGGCCGCCGACGACCACGTACTTGCCCTGGTCTTCCACCACATCGCCTGCGACGCCTGGTCCACCCAGGTCTTCGCGCAGGACCTGAGCGCCTACTACCGGGGCACCGCCCCGGCCGGCGACCTCACCGTCCAGTACGCCGACTACGCCGCCTGGCAGCAGGGCCGCGCCGAGTCCCTCCTGGAGCGGCACCTGCCGTACTGGCGCGAGCACCTCGACGGCATCGCCCCGCTCGACCTCCCCGCCGACCGCCCCCGCCCGGCCACCCGCAGCGCCGAGGGCGCCGAGGTCGCGTTCGCCCTGCCCGGGGCGCTGGGCGCCGGGCTGCGGACGCTGGCCGCCGGACACCGCACCACCCTGTTCACGGTGCTGCTCACCGCGTACCAGGCCCTGCTGGGCAAGTACACGGGCGGCACCGACATCGCGGTGGGCACGGTCGTCTCCGGCCGCACCCGCCCCGAGCTGCAGAACCTGATCGGCTACGGCATCAACAGCCTGGTGCTGCGCGCGAGCTGGGCCGGCGACCCGGTCTTCGCCCGCCTGCTGGACCGCAACCGGGTCGAGGTGCTGGACGCCTTCGACCACCAGGAGATGCCGTTCGCCCGGCTGGTCGACTCCGTCCAGCCGGAGCGCGACCTGTCCCGCACCCCGCTGTTCCAGGCCGCGTTCACCCTCCACGAGTCGCGCACCGCCGCCTACGACCTGCCCGGCATCACCGTCGAGCCCTTCGAGGTCCCCTCCGGCATCGCCCGCTTCGACCTCCAGCTGCTGGTGGAGGAGGCCCCCGACGGCTCCCTCCGCGGCCGCTTCGAGTACGCCACCGCCCTCTTCGACGAGGCCACCGTGCGCCGTTTCGCCGGGCACTTCGAGCGGCTGCTCACCGCCGTGGCCGCCGACCCGGAGGCCCGGCTGTCCGCCCTGGACGTGCTGGACCCGGCCGAGCGTGCCCTGGTGGTGCAGCCGGCGCCCGAGGAGGCCCCCGACCCCCGTTTCGTCCACGAGGTGTTCGAGGCCCAGGTGGCCGCCACCCCCGACGCGGTGGCCGTCGTCGCCGACGGAACCGAACTGACGTACGCAGAGCTCAACGCGCGCGCCAACCGCATCGCCCACCGGCTGCGCGAACTGGGCGCAGGACCCGACCGGCTCGTCGGCATCTGCCTGGAGCGCGGCCCCGAGCTGATGCCCGCCCTCCTCGGCGTCCTGAAGTCCGGCGCCGGCTACCTGCCGCTGGACCCCGCCAACCCGGCGGACCGGCTGGCGTACGTCATCGGCGACGCGGGCGCGGCGGTCGTGCTCACCGAATCCCGCCACGCACCGATGATCGAGGAGTGCCATGAAGGACCGCTCGTCGTACTCGACCGAGAGGCCGCCACTGAGGCCTGGCAGGGCCTTCCGGTGGAGAATCCGCCGCTGGCTGGCCACCCGGATCAGCTGATCTACGTCATCTACACCTCCGGCTCCACCGGCCGGCCCAAGGGCGTCTGCCTCAGCCACCGCAACGTGCTCCGCCTGCTCACCACCGCCTACCGGCACTACGGGTTCTCCACCGCGGACGTCTGGCCGCTCTTCCACTCGTACGCCTTCGACGTGTCCGTGTGGGAGATGTGGGGCGCCCTGCTGCACGGCGGGAAGCTGGTCGTCGTCCCCGCGGCCGTCACCCGCTCGCCCGAGGAATTCCTCGACCTGCTCGTCGAGCAGCAGGTCACCGTCCTCAACCAGACGCCGTCCGCCTTCCGTTCCCTGGTCGCCGCGGCCGCCGAGGGCGACCCGCGGATCGGCCGGCTGGCGCTGCGGGCCGTGGTCTTCGCCGGCGAGAAGCTGATCGTCCCGGACCTCAAGCCGTGGACTGACCGGCTGGGCCTGGACGCGCCCGCCCTGCTCAACATGTACGGCATCACCGAGACCACCGTGCACACCACCTTCTACAAGGTGGGCGAGGCCGACCTCGCGCCCGAGGCCGGCAACCCCATCGGCGTCCCCCTGGACGACCTGCGCGTCCACCTCCTCGACGCCCACGGACAGCCCGTGCCCGTCGGGGTCTTCGGCGAGATCCACGTCGCCGGACCCGGCGTCGCCCGCGGCTACCTCGGCCGCCCGGAACTGACCGCCGACCGCTTCGTCCCCGACCCGTGGGGCCCGGCCGGCAGCCGCCTCTACAAGAGCGGCGACATCGCCCGCCGGCTGGCCGACGGCAGCCTGGAGTTCCTCGGCCGCGCCGACGGCCAGATCAAGATCCGCGGCTACCGCGTCGAACTCGGCGAGATCCAGACCGCCCTGGCCGCCCTGCCGCAGGTCCACGACGCCGTCGTCGTCCTCCGCGAGGACACCCCCGGCGCCAAGGAGCTCGTCGCCTACCTGGTCACCGCCTCCGGCACCGCCCTCGACCCCGCCGAGCTGCGCGAACTCCTCGGCCGCGACCTGCCGCCGTACATGGTCCCCGCCGCCTTCGTCACCCTCGACCGGCTGCCCCTGACCACCAACGGCAAGCTCGACAAGCGCGCCCTGCCCGCACCCGGCGGCGACGCCCGCCGCGCGGCCGGCGCCCACACCGCCCCCCGCACCCCCACCGAGCAGCGCATCGCCGACGTCTGGTGCCAGGTGCTCGGCCTGGACCGGGCCGGCGTCGACGAGGGCTTCTTCGACCTCGGCGGCGACTCCATCCGCGCCGTCGCGCTCGTCGGCGAGCTGCGTGCCGCCGGCTTCGACCTCGCCGTCCGCGACGTCTTCGCCTGCCGTACGGTCGCCCGGCTCGCCGAGCTGGTCACCGGGCGCACCGCCCCGGCCGAACTCCCGGCCCCGGTCGCACCCTTCGAGCTGATCTCCGAGGCCGACCGCGCCCTGCTGCCGGCCGGCGTCACCGACGCGTACCCGCTCTCCCAGGTGCAGACCGGCATGGTGCTGGAGATGGTCGTGCCCGGCGGCGCGAACAACTACCACAACGTCACCAGCTTCCGGATCCGCGACGACCGCCCCTTCCGGCACGAGGCACTCGCCGGCGCCGCCCGCATCGTCACCGCCCGCCACGAGGTGCTGCGCACCTCCCTCGACATCGAGCGGTACTCCGTGCCGATGCAGGTCGTGCACGCCGGGGCCGAACTGCCGGTCGGCAGCCGGTCGCTGGCCGGGCTCACCGAGGAGCAGGTGCGCGACGAGGTCCGCGCGTACACCGCCGCCGAGCGCGCCCGGGTCTTCGACCTGGCCGTCCCCGCCCTGATGCGCCTGTACGCGCACGACACCGGCGACGGCAGCTGGTGGCTGTCGGTCACCGAGTGCCACCCGGTCCTGGAGGGCTGGAGCCACCACTCCCTCCTCATGGAGATCCTCGACCTGTACCGCGACCTGTACGAGGGCCGCACCGTCGAGGAGCCGGCGGTGCCCGCCATCCGGTTCGCCGACTTCATCGCCGAGGAGGCCCGCGCGCTCGCCGACGGGGCGCACCCGGCCTACTGGACCCCGCTCCTGGAGTCCCACCCCACCCTCACCGTGCCCACCGGCTGGGGCGGCGACCCGGACGCGCCCCGCGCCGTCCACCAGATCGAGGTGCCGGTCGAGGACCTGTACGACCGGCTGCGCGCCCTCGCCACCGGCGCCAGGGCCTCCCTGAAGAGCGTCATGCTCGCCGCGCACCTGAAGGTGATGAGCCAGCTCACCCCCGAGCCGCGCTTCACCGCCGGCCTGGTCTGCGACGCCCGGCCCGAACTGCTCGACGCGGACCGCGTCTACGGCATGTACCTCAACACGCTGCCCTTCGCGCACGACGCGGGCCTGGCCACCACCTGGGCGGAGCTGGTGGAGCAGGTCTTCGCCGCCGAGGTCGAGCTCTGGCCGCACCGCCGCTACCCGCTGCCCGCCGTGCAGCGGCTGGCCGGGGGCCGGCAGCTGATCGACGTCTACTTCAACTACCAGGACTTCCGCCAGGTCGACCTCGACCGCGTGGACTACACGGCCAGCATCGACGACAGCCCCACCGAGTTCCCGCTGACCGTCTCCAGCCGCGCCGGCCACATCATCGTCACCGCCAACGACCGCTCGGTGTCGCGGGAGAACGCCGAGCGCCTCGCGGGCATGTACCGCTCGGTGCTGGAGGCCATGGCGGCCGACCCGGCCGGCGACGCCCGTGCCGTCCTGCTGCCGGCCGACGAGCGCACCCGCGTGCTGGAGGAGTGGAACGCCACGGCGACCGCGCTGCCGGCCCGTACGCTGCCGGAGCTGTTCGCGGCCTCCGTCGCGGCCACGCCGGACGCTGTCGCCGTGACGGGTGCCGGCCGGTCCCTGTCGTACGGGGAACTGGACGCGGCCTCCAACAGGCTGGCCGCGCACCTGCGGGAGCTGGGCGTGCTGCCGGGCGACGTGGTCGGCGTCCTGCTGGAGCGCGGCACCGACCTGCTGGTGGCGCTGCTCGCCGTACAGAAGGCGGGCGCGGCCTACCTGCCGCTGGACGCGCACCACCCGGCCGCCCGCCTGGCCGGGATCACCGCCGACGCGCTGCCGGTCGCGCTGATCAGCCAGGAGTCCCTGGCCGGCCTCGCCGCCGAGGTGCACGACGGTGCGGTGATCTCCCTCGACGGCCGGGACGCCGGGGCGGTCGCGGCATGGCCAGGCACGGGCGCGTGGGCGGCACCGGAGGCGGACGCGGTGGCGTACGTCCTCTACACCTCGGGTTCGACCGGCCGCCCCAAGGGCGTGCAGGTCACGCACGGGGCACTGGGCAACCTGCTGACCGGCATCCGCCGGGTGCTGGGGGAGTCGGCGGCCGGTGCGGAGCACTGGCTGGCGTCCACGTCGGTGTCCTTCGACATCTCCGGTCTGGAGCTGTACCTGCCGCTGGTGGGCGGGCACCGGGTCGTGGTCGCGGAGAGCGGTGCGGACCTGGTGGAGCTGGTGCGGGCGGAGGGCGTGACGCACGTCCAGGCCACGCCGTCGGGCTGGAAGCTGCTGCTGGCGGGCGGGTTCACGGTTGCCGGCGTGACCGCGCTCGTCGGCGGCGAGGCACTGCCGGTGGAGCTGGCGCGCGAACTGCGCGCACAGGTGGGCCGGCTGGTCAACGTCTATGGCCCGACCGAGACCACCATCTGGTCCTCCGCCTGGGAGGTGCCGGCCGACCCGGCTGCCGTCTCCATCGGCGCACCGATCGACAACACGCAGTTCTACGTGGTGGACGCGCTGATGCAGCCCGTCCCGCTGGGGGTCGTCGGCGAGCTGTGCATCGCCGGTGACGGCGTCGCCCAGGGCTACCTGGGCCGCCCCGACCTCACCGCCGAGCGGTTCGTGCCCGACCCCTTCGGGGACGAGGGCGCCCGGCTCTACCGCACGGGCGACCTCGCCCGCCGGATGCCGGACGGTTCGCTGGAGTTCCTCGGCCGGACCGACCACCAGGTGAAGATCCGGGGCCACCGGATCGAGCTGGGCGAGATCGAGTCCCGGCTGCTGACCCACCCGGGCGTCCGGGACGCCGCGGTGGTGGCCCGTACCGAGGACAACGGCGACACCTGGCTCGTGGGGTACGTGATCCCGGCCGGCGGTCCGGTCGAGCAGGCCGGACTCCGCGCCCACCTGCGCGAGGAGCTGCCGGACTACATGGTCCCGGGTGCCTTCGTGGAGCTGGCGGCCTGGCCGCTGAACACGGCCGGGAAGCTGGACCGCAAGGCCCTGCCCGCCCCGGCCGAGTCCGGCGGCGCGGCGGCCGAGCACGTCGCCCCGCGCAACGAGACCGAGGCCCGCCTCGCCGCCGCCTGGGCCACCGCGCTCGGCCGGGACGAGATCAGCGTCGAGGACAGCTTCTTCGACCTCGGCGGCGACTCCATCCGCGCCATCTCCCTGGCCGCTGAGGTCCGCGCCGCGGGCTTCCAGGTCACCGTCCCCGACGTCTTCGCCCACAGCAGCGTGGCCGCCCTGGCCCGCCACGTGGGCGGGGGCGCCACCGGTCCGGTCGCCGAGGCCGCGTACGCCGCCCCGTTCGAGATGCTCTCGGAGGCCGACCGCGCGGCCCTGCCCGAGGGCGTCACCGACGCCTACCCGGTCTCCCAGGTGCAGCTCGGCATGCTCGTCGAGATGGACCTGGACCAGGACCGGGCCGCGTACCACAACGTCGACGGCTTCGAGGTCCGCGACGACCAGCCGCTGGTGCCCTCCGCGCTGCGCGCCGCCGCCGAGGAGCTGGTGGCCCGACACGAGGTCCTGCGCACCGGCTTCGTCCTCACCGGCTACAGCACCCCCCTCCAGCTGGTCCACGCCACGGCTCCCGTCCAGGTGGCCGTCGCCGACCTGACCGCCCTCGGCGCGGAGGCCCGCCGGGCCGCCGTGACCGCCCACGAGCAGGCCGAGCGCACGGCGGGCTTCGACACCGCGCGCCCCTCGCTGGTCCGCTTCTCCGCGCACCTGCTGCCCGGCACCGACTGGCACCTGACGATCACCTACGCCCACCCCGTCCTGGAGGGCTTCGGCTACCACGCGCTGCTCACCGAACTCCTCGCCGTCTACCGGGAGATCCGCGACACCGGCCGCCCCGCTCCGCTCCCGGCCGGCCCGGCCCGCAGCGGGCGCTACGCGGACTTCGTCGCCGGCGAGCTGGCGGCCCTGGCCGACGGCTCCGACGAGGCGTACTGGCAGGACGTGACCGACCGCTACGCCGCCTTCGCCCTGCCCACCGGCTGGGGAGGCGAGCCCGGCACCTTCCGGGTGCCCGTCCCGTACGGGGACCTGGAGGACCGGCTGCGCGAACTGGCGGCCACGGCACGGGCGTCGATGAAGAGCGTGCTGCTCGCCGCGCACCTGAAGGTGCTGAGCCAGCTCACCCCCGAGCCCCGCTTCCACAGCGGCCTGGTCGGCGACGCGCGGCCCGAACTCCCCGGCTCCGAGCGGGTCCTGGGCATGCACCTCAACACCCTGCCCTTCGTCCACGACCGCACCGCCGGCACCTGGACGGAACTCGTGGCGCAGGTCTTCGCCGCCGAACTGGCGGTCTGGCCGCACCGCCGCTACCCGCTGCCGGCCATCCAGCGCCTCGCGGGCGGCCGCCAGCTGCTCGACGTGTACTTCAACTACCAGGACTACGGACGCGTGACCTCCGGCGACCTGCACCACGCCGGCGCCAACGCCGACATCGCGGACGCGCAGGAGGGCCCGACCGAGTTCCCGCTCACCGTCGCCACCCGTGCCGGCCACCTGGTCCTCACGGCGAACGGCGCGGTCCTCTCCCGCACCCACGCCGAACGCCTCGCGGCCATGTACCGGTCGGTGCTGGAGGCCATGGCGGCCGACCCGGCCGGCGACGCCCGGACGGTCCTGCTGCCGGCGGGCGAGCGGAACCTGGCCCTGGAGGAGTGGAACCCCGCCCCGACCGCCGACCCGGCGGGCACGGTGCCGGAGCTGTTCGCGGCCCAGGTCGCGGCCACCCCCGACGCCGTCGCGGTGACCGCCGCGGGCACGTCGCTCACGTACTGGCAGCTGGACGCCGCCTCGAACCGGCTGGCCCGCCGTCTCGTCGCCGAGGGCGTGCGCCCGGGCGACGTGGTCGGCGTCCTGCTGGAGCGGGGTGTGGAACTGCCGGTGGCGCTGCTCGCCGTGCAGAAGACGGGTGCCGCCTACCTGCCGATGGACGCGGCCCACCCGGCCGCCCGCCTCGCGGGCATCACGGCCGACGCGCGGCCCTCGCTGCTGGTCACGCAGCAGTCCCTGGCGGCCGTGGCCGCCGAGGTGCACACCGGGGCACGGGTGCTGGTGGACGGTCCGGACTCGGCGCTCACCGACCGCCAGGCCTCCGACGACCTGCCGGACGGGTACGCGGCCGCGCCGGACGCGGTGGCGTACGTGCTGTACACCTCGGGTTCGACGGGCCGCCCCAAGGGCGTGCAGGTCACACACGGGGCGCTGGGCAACCTGCTCACCGGCATCCGCCGCGTGCTCGGCGCCGGGCGGGAGGAGTCCTGGCTGGCGTCCACGTCGGTGTCCTTCGACATCTCCGGTCTGGAGCTGTACCTGCCGCTGGTGGGCGGGCACCGGGTGGTGCTGGCCGAGACCGGTGCGGACCTGGTGGAGCTGGTGCGGGCGGAGGGCGTGACGCACGTCCAGGCCACGCCGTCGGGCTGGAAGCTGCTGCTGGCGGGCGGGTTCGCCGAGCCGGGCGTGACGGCCCTGGTGGGCGGCGAGGCACTGCCGGTGGAGCTGGCGCGCGAACTGCGCGCACAGGTGGGCCGGCTGGTGAACGTCTACGGCCCGACGGAGACCACCATCTGGTCCTCCGCCTGGGAGGTGCCCGAGCAGGCCGCGGCGGTCTCGATCGGCGACCCGGTCGACAACACCCGGTTCTACGTGGTGGACGCGCTGATGCAGCCGGTGCCGCTGGGTGTGGTGGGCGAGCTGTGCATCGCGGGTGACGGTGTGGCGCAGGGCTACCTGGGCCGGCCGGACCTGACGGCGGAGCGCTTCGCGCCGGACCCGTTCGGGCCGGCGGGCACCCGCCTGTACCGCACGGGTGACCTGGCCCGCCGTCTGGACGACGGTTCGCTGGAGTTCCTGGGGCGGACCGACCACCAGGTGAAGATCCGGGGTTACCGGATCGAGCTGGGCGAGATCGAGTCCCGGCTGCTGACCCACCCGGGCGTCCGGGACGCCGCGGTGGTGGCCCGTACCGAGGACAACGGCGACACGTGGCTGGTCGGCTACGTGATCCCGGCCGCCGGTCCGGTCGAGCAGGCCGAACTGCGGGCGCACCTCCGCGAGGAGCTGCCGGACTACATGGTCCCGGGCGCCTTCGTGGAGCTGGCGGCCTGGCCGCTGAACACCGCCGGGAAGCTGGACCGCAAGGCCCTGCCCGCCCCGAGCCGGAGCGCCGGAACGGCACATATAGCTCCCCGCACAGACGCCGAGGCGAGGATCGCTCGTGCCTGGGAATCCGCTCTCGGGCTCGAACGCGTGAGCGTCGAGGACAGCTTCTTCGACCTCGGCGGCGACTCCATCCGCGCGGTCTCGGTCGTCGGCTCGCTCAAGGCCCTCGGCTACCGCCTCTCCGTTCGAACGATCTTCACGTACCAGACCGTCGCCGAGCTGGCGGACCACCTCGCGGCGCAGGCACCTCAGGAGGACAACGTGTCACCGACGGACATCTCCAGCCGGACGGCCGGAGCCGACGCGGCGGAGGCGCTTGCCGGTGCCCTCCAGGCGGCCGGCCTCGACCTCTCGGGCACCGGCATCACCGAGCAGACCTCGGTGGCCGACCTGCTGGCGCTGCTCCGCGCCCAGTCCGAGGCCGCCGCGCCGCAGCAGGAGCAGGCCCGGGAGGAAGGGGGCACCGCCCCTTTCGCCCTGATCTCCGATGAGGACAGGGAACGGATACCCGACGGGATCGCGGACGCCTATCCGCTGTCCCAGGTGCAGACCGGCATGGCCGTCGAGGCCCTGGTCGAGGACTCCGGGGACGACTACCACCGGGTCACCTGCTTCCGCGTCCGCGACGGACACCCCTTCTCCCTGACCGCCCTGGAGACCGCGGCCCGCACCGTGCTGGCCCGCCACGAGGTGCTGCGCACCTCCGTCGACCTGACCGGCTACTCCGTGCCGATGCAGCTGGTGCACGCGGACGCGGTCCCGCCCGTCGCCGTGGAGAACCTGTCGGGCCTGGACGAGGCCGGACTCAAGCGGGCCGTCGCGGAGTTCGCCGCCTGCGAGGAGGCCCGCCCCTTCGCCCCCGGACAGGCCCCGCTGCTGCGCGTGGCCGGCCTGGTCGAGAGCGACGAGGCCTGGTGGCTGGGGCTCACCCACAGCCACCTGATCCTGGAGGGCTGGAGCCACCACTCCCTCCTGATGGAGCTGCTCGACGTCTACCGCACGGTGCGGGACGGCGGCGACCCGGCCGACGGCTACGAGCCCGTCCCGGCCCGGTACGCGGACTTCGTCGCCGGCGAGCTGGAGTCCCTGGCGGACGAGGCCGACCGCGGCTACTGGCAGCACACCGTGGGCGCCTACCCCGCGCTGTCCCTGCCGGCCGGCTGGGGCGAGCCCGCAGCCGCCGAGGGCGCGGCCTACCGGCTGCCCGTCGCCTACGCCGACCTGGAGCCCGGGCTGAAGACCCTGGCGGAGCGGGCCCGCACCTCCCTGAAGAGCGTGCTGATCGCCGCCCACCTGAAGGTGCTGAGCCAGCTCACCGAGGAGGCCCGGTTCTCCGTCGGCCTGGTCACCGACGCCCGCCCCGAGACGCTGGGCGCCGAGCGGGTGCTGGGCATGCACCTCAACACCGTGCCCCTGGCGTACGACCGGGGCGCCCGCACCTGGCAGGACCTGGTCCGGTCCGTCTTCGACCGGGAGATGGAGCTGTGGGACCACCGCCGCTACCCGCTCCCGGCGATCCAGCGGCTGGCCGAGCCCGGCCGGCCCGTGGTCGAGGTGCTCTTCACCTACCAGAACTACCACCAGGTCGACACCGACCTGATCGACGTCGAGGACAGCCTCGGCGACGCGACCTCGCAGTTCCCCCTCGCCGTCACCACGCTCGCCGGGCACTTGGTGCTCACCGCGAACGAGCGGGACCTCTCCCGCGCCAACGCCGGGCGGGTGGCCGCCATGTACCGGTCCGTGCTGGAGGCCATGGCGGCCGACCCGGCGGGCGACGCGCGTGCCGTGCGGCTGCCGGGCGAGGAGGAGGTGCTGGTCGTCTCCGGCTGGAACGACACCGCCACCGCCGTCCCGGCCCGCACGGTGCCGGAGCTGTTCGCGGCCTCCGTCGCCGCCGCGCCCGGAGCCGTGGCCGTGACGAGCGGGGGCGGGTCCCTCTCCTACGGGGAGCTGGACGCGGCCTCGAACCGGCTGGCCCACCGCCTCGTGGCGGCGGGCGTGCGCCCCGGCGACGTGGTCGGTGTCCTGCTGGAGCGCGGCACCGACCTGCTGGTCGCCCTGCTCGCCGTACAGAAGGCCGGCGGCTCGTACCTGCCGATGGACGCAGCCCACCCGGCGGCCCGGCTGGCGGGCATCACCACCGACGCCCGGCCGGCGGTCCTGGTCACCCAGGACTCCCTGGCCGCCGTCGCGGCCGAGGTGCACACCGGTGCCCGGATCTCCCTGGACGGCGACGCCGCCCGCATCGCCGGCGAGCCGGCCACGGGGGAGTGGCGGGTGCCCGAGCACGACGCGGTGGCGTACGTGCTGTACACCTCGGGTTCGACCGGCCGCCCCAAGGGCGTGCAGGTCACGCACGGGGCGCTGGGCAACCTCCTGACCGGCCTCCGCCGCGTCCTGGGCGACTCCCCGGCCGGGACCGAGCACTGGCTGGCCTCCACCTCCGTGTCCTTCGACATCTCCGGCCTGGAGCTGTACCTGCCGCTGGTCGGCGGGCACCGGGTCGTGGTGGCCCGCTCCGGCGAGGACCTGGGGGCGCTGGTGGCGGCCGAGGGCCTCACCCACGTCCAGGCCACGCCGTCCGGCTGGAAGCTGCTGCTGGAGGGCGGGTTCGCCGGCCCGGCCGTGACCGCCCTCGTCGGCGGCGAGGCGCTGCCCGTCGAGCTGGCCCGCGAACTGCGCGCCGGCGTCGGCCGCCTGGTGAACGTCTACGGTCCGACGGAGACCACCATCTGGTCCTCCACCTGGGAGGTCCCGGCGCTCCCGGCGGCGGTCTCGATCGGCGCCCCCATCGACAACACGCAGTTCCACCTCGTCGACTCCTTCATGGAGCCGGTGCCGCTGGGTGTGGTGGGCGAGCTGTGCATCGCGGGTGACGGTGTGGCGCAGGGCTACCTGGGCCGGCCGGACCTGACGGCGGACCGTTTCGCGCCGGACCCGTTCGGGCCGGCGGGCACCCGCCTGTACCGCACGGGTGACCTGGCCCGCCGTCTGGACGACGGTTCGCTGGAGTTCCTGGGGCGGACCGACCACCAGGTGAAGATCCGGGGTTACCGGATCGAGCTGGGCGAGATCGAGTCCCGGCTGCTGACCCACCCGGGCGTGCGCGATGCCGCGGTGGTGGCCCGTACCGAGGACAACGGCGACACGTGGCTGGTCGGCTACGTGATCCCGGCCGCCGGTCCGGTCGAGCAGGCCGGACTCCGGGCGCACCTCCGCGAGGAGCTGCCGGACTACATGGTCCCGGGCGCCTTCGTGGAGCTGGCGGCCTGGCCGCTCAACACCGCAGGGAAGCTGGACCGCAAGGCCCTGCCCGCCCCCGCGGAGTTCGCCCCCGCCGCCGAGCACGTCGCCCCGCGCAACGAGACCGAGGCCCGCCTCGCCGCCGCCTGGGCCACCGCGCTCGGCCGGGACGAGGTCAGCGTCGAGGACAGCTTCTTCGACCTCGGCGGCGACTCCATCCGCGCCATCGTGCTCGTCGGAGCCATCCGCGCCGCCGGGTTCGCCGTATCCGTCCAGGACGTCTTCGAGCACCGGACCATCGCCGCCCTCGCCCTGGCCGTCGGCGGCCCGGCGGAGCCCGAGGCCGTCACCGAGCGGTACGCGGCCCCGTTCGAGCTGATCACCGGAGCCGACCGCGCGGCCCTGCCCGAGGGCGTCACCGACGCCTACCCGGTCTCCCAGGTGCAGCTCGGCATGCTCGTCGAGATGGACCTGGACGACCACCGGGCCGCGTACCACAACGTCGACGCCTTCGCGGTGCGCGACGAGCGCCCCTTCGAACTCGCCGCCCTCCAGGCGGCCACGGAGGAACTCGTCGCCCGCCACGAGATCCTGCGCACCGGCTTCGACCTCACCGGCTACGGCACCCCGCTCCAGCTGGTCCACGCCACCGGCACCGTCCCGGTCGCCGTCACCCTCACGGACCTCAGCGCGGTCGCGGCCGGCGAGTTCCCCACCGCCCTGCGCGCGGTCAACGCCGAGGAGAGCGGCCGGCCCTTCGATCCGGCCCGGCCTCCGCTCCTGCGGGTCCGTGCCGTCCTGGAGAACGACAGCTCCTGGTGGCTCGTCCTCACCCACGCCCACCCCATCCTGGAGGGCTGGAGCTACCACTCGCTGATGGACGAACTCCTGGCCCTCTACCGGGAGTTCCTCGCGACCGGCGGCTTCGCGGACACCGTCCGCCCGGCCGGGCGGTACGCGGACTTCATCGCCGCCGAACTCGCCTCCCTGGAGGACGAGTCCGACCGCGCCCACTGGCAGGGCGTCGTCGACGGCCACGCCGTCCTCGACCTGCCGGCCGCCTGGGGCGACCCGCTGGGCGACGCGGCCCCCGCGTACGAGCCCGTGCGCGCCAACGTGCCGGTGGCCGACCTGACGCCCGCCCTGCGCGAGCTGGCCACCGCCACCGGCGTCTCCCTCAAGAGCGTGATCCTGGCCGCCCACCTGAAGGTGATGAGCCAGCTCACCGAGGAGTCCGCCTTCCACACCGGCCTCGCCGTCGACGCCCGCCCCGAGACCGCGGGCGCCGACAAGGTCGCCGGCATGCACCTCAACACGGTGCCCTTCCCGCACACCCGCACCGCCGCCACCTGGCGGGAGCTGATCCGCGAGGTCTTCGAGCGCGAGCTCGCCCTGTGGCCGCACCGCCGCCACCCGCTCCCCGCGATCCAGCGCGCCGCGGGCGGCCGCAGGCTGCTGGGCACCGTCTTCAACTACCTGGACTTCCACCAGGTCGACACGGAGGCCGTGGACGAGGAGGCCAGCACCGGCATCGGCTCCACCGAGTTCCCGCTCGCGGTGATCTCCCGCGGCGGCTGGATCGGGCTGCGCTCCGACACCCGCCACCTCACCCCCGGACAGGCCGAGGGCCTGGCCCAGATGTACCGCCAGGTGCTCAAGGCCATGCTGGCCGACCCCGACGGCGACGCCCGGGCCACCTTCCTCCCGGCCGCCGACCGCGCGGTGGTGCTGCGCGCACCCGCCCCGGCCCCCCGGAGCAGCACCACGCTGCACGCCCTCTTCGAGGAGCAGGTCGCCGACCGGCCCACCGCCGGGGCCGTCACCGCCGCCGGCACCACCCTCACGTACGCGGAGCTCAACGCCCGCGCCAACCGGATCGCGCACCACCTGCGGTCCCTCGGCGTCGGTCCCGAGGACGTCGTCGGCCTCTGCCTGTCCCGCGGCCCCGAGCTGGTCCCCGCGATCCTCGGCGTCCTCAAGGCCGGTGCCGCTTACCTGCCGATGGACCCCGCCCAGCCGGCCGCCCGCCTCGCCTTCATGGCCGGGGACCTGGCGCCGAAGGCAGTGCTCACCGAGACCGCCCACGAGGAGGCCGCGGCCGCCGTCTTCACCGGCCCGCTGCTCGTCACCGACGGCACCGGCGCGGCGCAGCTCGCCGCCGCCCCCGCCACCGACCCCGAGCCGCTGGCCGGCCCGGACAACCTCGCGTACGTCATCTACACCTCCGGATCCACCGGCGTCCCCAAGGGCGTCGGCGTCACCCACGCCAACGTGGTCCGGCTGATGCTCGCCACCGAGGAGCGGTTCCCGCTCGACGCCGGACACGTCTGGCCGCTGATCCACAGCTACGCCTTCGACGTCTCCGTCTTCGAGCTCTGGTCCGCGCTGCTCTACGGCAGCCGCCTGGTCGTCGTCGACGCCGACACCGCCCGCAACCCCGACGAGCTGCTCGACCTCGCGCTCGCCGAGGAGTTCACCGTCCTGCTCAACAGCCCCTCCGCCTTCCGCGGCCTCGCCGCGGCCGTCGAGCAGGGCGACCCGCGGATCGACCGGCTGCGGCTGCGCGCCATGTTCTTCGGCGGCGAGAAGCACGACGGCCCCGCCCTGGCCCCCTGGACCGGCCGGTTCGGCCTGGACGCCCCCCAGCTCGTCGAGCTGTACGGGCCCACCGAGGCCACCGTCCAGGTCACCCACCACCGGATCACCGAGGCCGACCTGGCCGACCCGCACGGCATCCCCCTCGGCCGCCCCCTGGCCGACACCCGCGTCCTCGTCCTGGACGAGGAGGGCCGGCCGGTGCCGGTCGGGGTCCCCGGCGAACTCTGCGTGGGCGGCCCCGCGCTGAGCCGGGGCTACCTCGGCCGCCCGGCGCTCACCGCCGAGCGCTTCGTCCCCGACCCGTACGGCGAGCCCGGCGCCCGCCTCTACCGCACCGGCGACCTGGCCCGGCTGCGGCCCGACGGCGGCCTGGAGTTCCTCGGCCGCACCGACAACCAGATCAAGATCCGCGGCTACCGCGTCGAACTGGGCGAGATCGAGGCCCTGCTCGCCGAGCACCCGGCCGTCCGGGAGACCGCCGTCGTCACCGACGACTCGGCCCCCGGCGACCCCCGCATCGCCGCCTACCTGGTGCCCGCCGACCCGGCGGCCGGGCTGCCCGCCCCCGCCGAGCTCGCCGAGTTCTGCCGCGGACGGCTGCCCGAGTACATGGTCCCGGCCGCCTTCACCGGGCTGGCCGCCATCCCGCTGATCTCCAACACCAAGCTCGACCGCAAGGCGCTGCCGGCCCCCGACTGGTCGGCCCTCGGCGCCGACCGTGCGTACGTCGCCCCGCGCACCCCGGACGAGGAGCGGATCGCCGCGGTCTGGGCCGAGGTGCTGGGCCTGGAGCGGGTCGGTGCCGAGGACGGCTTCTTCGACGTCGGCGGCGATTCCATCCGCGCGGTCTCCCTGGTCGGCGCCCTGCGCGCGGCCGGGTACGGGCTCTCCGTACGCGACGTCTTCGACGCCCGCACGGTCGCCGGCCTCGCCGCGCTCGCCGCCGCCGGCGGCACCGGGGAGGCGTACCGGGCCGTCAAGCCCTTCGCCCTCGTGTCCGACGCCGACCGGGCCCTGCTGCCCGCCGGGCTGACCGACGCCTACCCCGTCTCCCAGGGCCAGCTCGGCATCCTCGTCGAGATGCTCGCCGAGCCGGCCGGCCACAAGTACCTCAACGTCAACGCCTTCCGGATCCGTGACGACCGCGCCTTCGACGCGACCGCCCTGCGCCGTGCCGTGGCCGTCCTCGCGGAGCGCCACGAGGTCCTGCGCACCGGCTTCGCCCTCGACGGGTACGGCACCCCGCTCCAGCTCGTGCACGAGGCCGTCACCATCCCGGTCGACGTGCGCGAACTCGGCGCCCTGGACCGGTCCTTCGTGGACCTGGCCGTCTCCGCCTACCTGGAGGAGGAGCGGGCCACCCCCTTCGACCTGACCGTGCCCTCCCTGCTGCGGGTCTCCGCGCTGGTCCAGGACCCGGCGGACGGCACCCACGTGTGGTGGCTCGGCATGGCCGAGTGCCACGCGATCACCGAGGGCTGGAGCCACCACTCCATGCTCATGGAACTCCTCGGCCTCTACCGGGACTTCCGCGACCACGGCACGACCGCTGACTGGACCGCGCCCGAGGTGCGGTACGCCGACTTCGTCGCCGGCGAGCTGGAGTCCCTGGCCTCCGACGCGGACCGCGCGTACTGGCAGGACGTCACCGCCCGCCACGAGCCCTTCGCCCTCCCCGAGGGCTGGGGCGCGGCCCCCGGCGGCACCCCCGAGCCCTACCTGGTCCGGGTGCCCTTCGCCGACCTGGAGCCAGGCCTCCGCGAGCTGGCCCGGCGCGCCCAGGCCTCGATGAAGGCCGTCCTGCACTCCGTGCACCTCGCGGTGCTGGCCCGCCTCACCGACCAGCGGCAGTTCGCCACCGGCCTGGCCACCGACGCACGCCCCGAGGCGCTGGGCGCCGAGCGGGTGCTGGGCATGCACCTCAACACCGTGCCCTTCGCGTACGACGGCACCGCCCGCACCTGGCGCGAGCTGGTGGCCTCGGTGTACGCCCGGGAAGCGGAGATCTGGCCGCACCGCCGGTACCCGCTGCCCGCCATCCAGCGCCTCGCCGACGGCCGCAGGCTGGTCGACGTCGCCTTCAACTACCAGGACTACAAGCAGCTCGACACCGACCTGGTCGACGTCGGCTCCAGCGCCGGAGCGGCCGCCACCGAGTTCTCGCTGATCGTCACCACGCTCAACGGGCACCTCAGCCTGGCCACCCACACCGGCGTGCTGCGCCGCGAGGAGGCCGAGCGGATCGCCGCCATGTACCGCGCGGTCGTCGAGGCCATGGCCGCCGACCCGGAGGGCCCGGCCCTCGCCCCGCTCCCGGCGGGCGAGACCGAGCTGCTCACCGCCTGGGGCACCGCCGGCCCGGCCGTCCGGGAGGACGGGGAGGCGCCCGTCGCGGGCACCCTCACCCAGCTGTTCGCCGCCCGCGTCGCGCAGACCCCCGACGCCGTCGCCGTCTCCCACGCCGGGCTGACCCTCACGTACGCCGAACTCGACGCCCGCGCCGGGCGGCTGGCCGCCCGCCTCGCCGCGGCCGGGGCGGGCCGCGGCGCCGTGGTCGCCGTCGGCCTCGACCGCAGCGCCGAACTCCCGGTCGCCCTCCTGGGCGTCCTCAAGGCCGGCGCCGCCTACCTGCCGCTCGACCCGGCCTACCCGGCGGACCGGCTGGCCTTCATGCTGGCCGACTCCGGGGCCACGGCCCTGGTCAGCACCGGGCGGCTGGCCGACGGCCTGCCCGCCTGGGAGGGCCCGCTGCTGCTGGTCGACGCGGGCGCGCCCGACGAGGGACCGGCCGCCGAGGCGCCCGTACAGGACCCGGACGAGCTCGCGTACGTGATGTACACCTCCGGCTCCACCGGCACCCCCAAGGCCACCGCCGTCACCCACCGGGGCGTGGTGCGCACCGCGCTGCACGACGCGCTCACCCGGGTCGGCCCCGACGACGTGGTCTCGCACGTCGCGAGCGTCTCCTTCGACGGCGCCACCTGGGAGATCTGGAGCGCCCTGCTGGGCGGCGCCCGCCTGGAGGTCCTGGACCGCGACACGGTCCTGGACGCCCAGCTGCTGGCCGCCGTGGCCGCCGAGCGCGGGATCACCGCGATGATCCTCACGACCTCCCTCTTCAACCACCTGGCCAGGACCGTCCCCGAGATGTTCCGCGGCCTGCGCACGGTGATCTTCGGTGGTGAGACGGCCGACGCCGGCACCGTCCGCGAGCTGCTCCGCTCCGGCGGCCCGGCCCACCTCGTGCACGGCTACGGACCGACGGAGAACACCACCTTCTCCACCGTCCACGACGTGACCGCGGTGCCGGACGGCGCGACCTCGGTGCCCATCGGCGGACCCGTCGGCGACTCCCGCCTGTACGTGGTCGACGGCGAGCTGCGGCTCGTGCCGCGCGGGGTGCCGGGCGAGCTGTGCGTCGCCGGCGAGGGCCTGGCCCGCGGCTACCACGGACAGCCCGCGCTGACCGCCTCCCGGTTCGTGCCCGACCCGCACGGCGAGCCCGGCACCCTGATGTACCGGACCGGCGACGTCGTGCGCTGGCTGCCCGACGGCACGATCGACTTCATCGGCCGGGCCGACCACCAGGTCAAGCTGCGCGGCTACCGGATCGAGCTCGGCGAGATCGAGGCCGCCCTCGGCTCCCACCCCGCCGTCAGCCACGCCGCGGTCGTCCTGCGCGAGGACGCCCCGGGGGAGAAGCGGCTCGCCGCGTACGTCGTCACCGCCCCCGGGACCGAGACCGCACCGGCCCCGGCCGAGCTGCGCGACCACCTGCTGGAGACGCTTCCCGACTACATGGTCCCGGCCGCGTACGTCGTGCTCGACCGGATGCCGCTGACCGCCAACGGCAAGCTCGACACCCGGGCGCTGCCGGTGCCCGGCGAGGACGCCCTGGCGGCCTCCCGCGGCGGCGCGGCCCCGGCGACCCCCGACGAGATCGCCATCGCGGCGGTCTGGTGCGAGGTGCTGGGCGTGGCCTCCCTCTCGGTCACCGACAGCTTCTTCGACCTGGGCGGCGACTCGATCCGCGCCGTCACCCTGGTCGGCGCGCTCAAGGCGGCCGGCTACAGCGTGGCCGTCAGCGAGGTCTTCGAGCACCGGACGGTCGGCCGGCTGGCCGCCGCCGTCGCCGGCCGCGAGCTGCGCGAACAGCGGTACGTGGAGCCCTTCGAGCTGATCTCCGCCCAGGACCGCGCGCTGGTCCCCGACGGGGTCACCGACGCCTACCCGCTCTCCCAGCTCCAGACCGGCATGCTGGTCGAGCTGCTCTCCGGCGACGCTGCCGGCGGCGGCGACGGGACCGGCGGGAACAACTACCACAACACCACCTCGTTCGACATCCGCGACGGGATCCCCTTCGACCCCGCCGCGATGCGCGAGGCGGCCCGCCGGGTCACCGCCCGCCACGAGGCGCTGCGCACCTCCATCGACCTCGACACGTACTCCGTGCCGATGCAGCTGGTGCACGCCCGCGCGGAGATGCCGGTCAGCGTGCACGACCTGACCGGGCTCGACGAGGAGGGCTGGCACCGGCGGGTCCTGGAGATCAGCCGCGGCGAGCAGGAGAACCTCTTCGACACCACCAGGCCGCCGTTCGTCCGCCTCGCCTTCGCGGTCGGCGACCGGGGCTGGCGGATGTTCCTCAGCCTCAACCACACCATCCTGGAGGGCTGGGGCCACTACAGCCTGTGGATGGAGCTGCTCACCACGTACGCCGCGATCCGCGACGGGCAGGAGCCGGCCCCGGCCGAGCTGCCGCGCCTGCGGTTCGCCGACTTCATCGCGGGCGAGCACGAGTCGCTGGCCTCGGCGGAGGAGCGCGCCCACTGGCGCCGGACCGTCTCCGAGTACGCCCGCTTCACCCTGCCGGCCGCCTGGCGGCAGCCGCAGGAGCCGGCGAAGCCGTACTCGGTCACCGTCTCCCTGCACGACCTCCAGGACGCGATCAGGGCGACGGCCAGCCGGGCCGACGTGCCGGTCAAGAGCGTCCTGCTGGCCGCCCACCTCAAGGTGATGAGCCAGCTCACCGAGGAGCGGGACTTCCACACCGGGCTGGTCTGCGACAGCCGGCCCGAGGCGCCCGGCGCCGACCTGGTCTACGGCATGTACCTCAACACGCTGCCGATCCACCACCGCGGCGGCGCCCGCACCTGGCGGGAGCTGCTCACGCAGGTGTTCGCCCAGGAGACCGAGCTGTGGCCGAACCGGCGCTTCCCGCTGCCGGAGGTACAGCGCGAGGCGGGCGGCGGCCGGATCATCGACGTCTTCTTCAACTACCTGGACTTCCGCCAGATCGACACCGACCTGATGGACCTGGGCACCAGCCTCCGCGAGGGCGGCACCGAGTTCGACCTGGCCGTCACCACCATGGCCGGCGAGCTCGGACTCCTCACCAGCACGCAGGTGATGAGCCGCGAGCAGGCCCGCAGGCTGGGCCGGATGTACCGGCTGGTGCTGGAGGCGATCGTCGCCGACCTCGACGGGGACGCCGGCGAGGTGTTCCTGGCCGAGGAGGACCGCGAGCTGCTGCTGGGCGACTGGGCGGGCGCGGACGGCACCCCGTACGACACCACCCCGGTCCACCGGCGGTTCGCCGCCCGGGCCGCGGCGGCGCCCGGCGCCCCCGCCGTCGTCACCGGCGACGAGGTGCTCACGTACGGCGAACTGGAGGAGCGGGCCAACCGGTTCGCCCACCACCTGGCCGGACTCGGCGTGCGGCGCGGCCAGTTCGTGGCCGTGCTGCTCGACCGCGGCCCGGACATGCTGGTGGCCGTCCTGGGCGCGCTCAAGGCGGGCGCCGCGTACCTGCCGCTCGACCCGGAGACCCCGGCCGAGCGCCTGGCGTACCAGCTGGCCGACAGCGCGGCGCCGGTCCTGGTCACCCAGGAGTCGCTGCTGGACTCCGTACCGGAGCACCGGGCCCGGCTGCTGGTCCTGGAGCGGGAGGCGGCGGAGATCGCCGGACGGCCCGCCACCGACCCGGACGTTGCCGTCGACGGGGACGACCTCGTCTACACCATCTACACCTCCGGCTCGACCGGCCGCCCCAAGGGCGTGCTGATCACCCACGGCGGACTGGCCAACTACCTGGACTGGGCGCTGGCCTACTACGGGATGGACGGGGCGAACGGCGCGCCGATGTTCGGCTCCATCGCCTTCGACCTCGCCGTCCCCAGCTTCCTGCTCCCGCTGATCTCCGGCCGCGACGTCACGATGGTGCCAGGCGACCGCGGCCAGGAGGCCCTGCCGGCCCTGCTCCGCGAGGGCGGCGACTACAGCATCGTCAAGATCACCCCGGCCCACCTGGACCTGGTCGCCACCGAACTCGGCGACACCGCCGTCGACTCGGTGCGCACGTTCGTGGTCGGCGGCGAGGAGATGAAGCCCGAGATGGTGGCCGCCTGGCGGCGCACCGCCCCCGGCGCCCGGATCATCAACGAGTACGGGCCCACCGAGACGGTCGTCGGCTGCGTCGTCCACGACGCCACCGGCACCGCCGACGAGGCCGTCCCGGTCCCGATCGGCCGGCCCATCACCAACACGGAGGTGTACGTACTCGACCGGGAGATGCGCCCGGTCCCGGCCGGCGCCATCGGCGAGCTGTACCTCGGCGGCGCCGGAGTGGCCCGCGGCTACGGCGGCCGGCCCGCGCTCACCGCCGAGAAATTCGTCCCGCACCCCTTCGCCGCGCGCCCCGGTGCCCGGCTCTACCGGACCGGCGACCTCGCCCGGTTCCGCGCCGACGGCACGCTCGACTTCCTCGGGCGCGGCGACGACCAGGTCAAGATCCGCGGCTACCGCGTCGAACTCGGCGAGATCGAGGCCACCCTGCTGCTCGCCCCCGGCGTCAAGGACGCCGTGGTGCTGGCCCGCCAGGACCGCCCCGGCGAGCGCAGGCTCACCGGCTACGTCGTACCGGAGCCGGGCCACGCGCCCACCCCGGCCGACCTCGCCGCCCACCTGCGCCGGACCCTGCCGGCGTACATGGTGCCGCCGGTCTTCGTCACCCTGGACGAACTGCCCCTGGCCGTCTCCGGAAAGGTCGACCGCAAGGCCCTGCCCGCCCCCGGACAGGACGGCCTCCCCGAGGCCGGGCGGCCGCCCTACGTGGCACCGCGCGAGGGCACCGAGGAGCTGCTGGCCGCCATCTGGTCGGACGCCCTCGGCATCGAGAAGATCGGCGCCGACGACAGCTTCTTCGCCCTCGGCGGCGACTCGATCATGGTGCTCCCGGTGATCGCCGCGGCCCGCAGGGCCGGCCTGACGGTCTCCCTGCGCACCCTGTACGAGAGCGAGACCCTGGCCGAACTGGCCCGGGCCGTCGCCCCCGCACCCGCCCGCACCACCGGGGCGCCCGCCGCGCTGCCCGCCCCGGCCGAGGCGATGATCGAGCACCAGGTGCCCGGCGTCAGCGTGGCCGTCATCCGCGACGGGGCCGTCAGCGAGGTCCGCGGCTTCGGCGTCACCGCCTTCGGGGGCGGCGCCAGGGTCACCCCCGACACGCTGTTCCCGGCCGGGTCCATCAGCAAGTACGTCTCCGCACTGGGCGTCCTGCGCCTGGTCAAGGACGGGCTGATCGACCTCGCCGAGGACGCCAACCGGTACCTCACGAGCTGGCAGGTGCCCGGCGACGCCCCGGTGACGGTGGAACAGCTGCTCCGCTTCACCTCCGGCGTCACCCACCCGCCGACCGACCTGGAGCACCACTTCTACCGGCGCTCCGAGCCCCGGCCGAGCGCGGCCGAGATCCTGCACGGCCGCGCCCCGGCCAAGACCCCGCCGGTCGTCGTGGACGGCGTACCCGGCGAGGTCTTCCAGAAGAACAACGTGAGCTACACCGTGCTCCAGCAGCTCATGGAGGACGTCACCGGCACCCCGTTCCCGCGCCTCATGCGCGAACTCGTCCTGGACCCGCTGGGCATGACCGCCGGCGGCTACGAGGCGGACCACGCGGAGACCGCGGCCGGCGCGGGCCGCACGGTGGCCGTCGGCCACGACGAGAACGGCGTGCCCGTGGAGGGCGGCAGCTACGCCCACCCGGACGTCGCCGCCGCCGGCCTGTGGACCACCGCGCAGGACCTGGCCCAGGTCTCCCTGGAGATCCGCCGGGCCCACCGGGGCGAACCCTCCGAGGTCCTCACCCCGGAGCTCGCCCGGCGGATGCTCACCATCGTCGAACCCGGCCGCTTCTACGGCATGGGCTCCATCGTCGACACCACCGGCGGAGACCTCGAGTACGGGCACACCGGCCGCACCGCCGGCTTCCACGCCCTCACCCTGAGCCGCCTCGGCTCCGGCACCGGCGTGGTCGTCCTGACCAACGCCGACTCCGGGCGGGCCGTGCTCAAGCAGGTACTGGCCTCCGTACGCGAACACGACGCGGCCTGGACGGGCGAGGGCGAGATGACCCGGCTGTGGGAGCAGGGCCGGATCAACCCGCAGGCACAGGACTGACCGGCAGCAGCCGCGACGGCGGCGCGCCCCCGCGGGGCGCGCCGCCCCCACCCCGACCACCCGGAAGGAGCCCCCGATGGCACCCCCGTCACCGCACACCCGGCAGCTGCTCTCGATCGACGGACTGAGCGACGAGGACCTGCACTCGATCGTCGCCCGCGGCGCCCACTTCGCCTCGGGCGCCGGCGCCGACGAGCGCCCCCTGGCCGGCTGGGTCGCCGGCATCTACTTCAAGAAGACCTCCACCCGCACCAGGACCGCCTTCTCCGCCGGCGCCCTCCGGCTCGGCGCCCAGACCGTCACCTACGGACCCGGCGACCTCCAGGTCAACACCGGCGAGACGGTCGAGGACACCGGGCAGGTCATGGCCCGCATGCTCGACGTCCTGGTGGCCCGCACCGCCGGCCCCGACGAGGAGCTGCGCGGACTGTCCGGCGGCGGCCGGCTCCCCGTGGTCAACGCGATGAGCGCCGCCGAGCACCCCACCCAGGGCCTCACCGACCTCACCACCCTCCAGCTGCGGTTCGGCCGCATCGAGGGCCTGAGCGTGCTGTACGTGGGGGAGGGCAACAACACCGCCTCCGCCCTGGCCCTGGCGCTCAGCCGCTACCCCGGCACCCGGCTGGAGCTGCGCACCCCGCCCGGCTACGGCGTGGACCCGGCCATCCTGGCGCGGGCCACCGCGCAGGCCGCGCGCAACGGCTCGTACGTCGGCGAGGCCCACCACATGGAGGGCCTGCCCGAGGACGCCGACGCGATCTACACCACCCGCTGGCAGACCACCGGGACCAGCAAGCCGGACCCGGACTGGCGGCAGGTCTTCGCCCCGTTCCAGGTGACCGCCGGGCTGTGGCGGGCCAACCCCAAGGCCGCGTTCCTGCACGACCTGCCCGCGCACCGCGGCGAGGAGGTCACGGCCGAGGTGCTGGACGGCCCGGCGAGCATCGCCTTCGACCAGGCCGAGAACAAGATGCACAGCGCCATGGCCGTCCTGGAGTGGATCCGGCACGGCGCGCTGACCGGACCCACCCCGGAAGGACGGCCGGCATGACCGCCATCGAGACCACCCCCGAGACGACGCCCGGGACCGCCCCGGGCACCACCCCCGGGACACCCGCCGGGACACCCCCGGGGACACCCGCCGGGACACCCGCCGGGACACCCGCCGGGTCCGGACCGGCCGGGCAGGCCGCGCCGCAGGGCCCGTCCCTGCGCCGCAACCGGGACTTCGTCCTCCTCTGGGTCGGCGCCGGTGCCACCGCGCTCGGCGCCCGGGTCAGCTCCATCGCCTACCCGCTGCTGGTCATCTGGGCCACCGGCTCCGCGAGCGCGGCCGGCCTGGTCGGCTTCGCCGCCGCCCTGCCCAACCTGGTGGTGCAGCTGCACGCCGGCGCCCTCGTCGACCGCTGGGACCGGCGCCGCACGATGATCCTCTGCGACCTCGGCTGCCTCCTCGCGGCGGCCGCGGTCGGCGCGTCCGTCCTCGCCGGCCACGTCTGGATCCCGCTGCTCATGGCCGCCGCCTTCGTCCAGGGCAGCCTGGCCATCTTCTACCGGCTGGCCGAGCGGGCCGCCGTACGCCACGTGGTGCCCGAGCACCAGCTGCCGGCCGCCATGGCGGGCAACGAGGCGCGCGGCCAGGCCGCCGGCCTGCTGGGCCTGCCCGCGGGCAGCGTGCTCTACACCGTCGCCCGCTTCTCGCCCTTCCTCTTCTCGGCGGTCGCCCACGCCGTCTCGCTGGTCTCCCTGCTGCTCATCCGCAAGGACTTCCAGGACGAGCGCACCGCGGCCCCCGCCAGCGTCACCGCAGAACTGCGCGAAGGCCTCGCCTGGACCTGGAAGCAGCGCTTCCTGCGCTTCGGGATGCTGCTCATCAGCGGCAGCAACCTGCTCTTCCAGGCCCTCTCCCTGGCCCTCATCGTCATCGTCAAGGAGGCCGGCGGCTCGGCCGCGAGCATCGGCGTCATCACCGCGGTCAGCGGCGTGGGCGGCATGTTCGGCGCCCTCACCGGCACCTTCTGGATGCGCCGGATCAGCCTGCGCGGCCTGCTCGTCGGCGGCGCCTTCGGCTGGGCCCTGCTGATGCCCTTGGTCGCCCTCACCGGCCACCCGGTGCTGCTGGGCGCGATCTTCCTGGTCGCCGCCATGATCGGCAGCGTCACCAACGTCGCCGGCGGCGTCTACCAGGTCGGCATCACCCCCGACCGGCTCCAGGGCCGCGTCGGCGGGGCGATGGGCCTGATCGGCTCCGGCGCCGCGTCCCTGGGCATGCTCGGCGGCGGCTTCGCCCTGGAGGCCTTCGGCGCCACCCCGACCGTGTACGGGATCGCCGCCGCGATGGCCGCACTCGCCCTGCTCTCCCTCCTGCTGCCGCACGCCGACTACCCCGAGTCCCTGCGCCGGCCCCGCCCCGGAGACGCCCCCGAACCCACCACACAGGAAGCGAACCAGCCCGCATGAACACCACCGTGACCACCTGGACCCCGTACGAGATCCGCCCCGCCGACACCGGCACCCCGGCCACCCCCGAGGGCCTGGCCGCCCACCTGGCGGACACCGCGCTCGCCGACCGGCTGCTCACCGAGCAGAAGGCCCTGGTCTTCCGCGGCTTCCACCTCACCCCGGACACCCTCGGCCCGGTGCTCGACCTGCTGCTGCGCAACCGGCTGGCGTACGTCCACGGCAACTCCCCGCGCACCAAGGTCGGGGACAACGTCTACACCTCGACCGAGTACCCGGCCGAGTTCACCATCTCCATGCACAACGAGCTGTCGTACGCCGAGAGCTGGCCCTCCCGGCTCGCCTTCTTCTGCCAGCAGGCCCCCGAGACCGGCGGCGCCACCCCCATCGTCGACGGCACCCGCTGGCTCGCCTCGCTCGACCCCGAGGTCCGGGAGGCCTTCGCCGCCGGCGTCCGCTACACCCAGAACCTCCACGACGGCATGGGCCTGGGCAAGAGCTGGCAGGACACCTTCGAGACGCGCGACCGCGCCGAGGTCGAGGAGTACCTGCGCGGCACCGGCGCCGACTGGGAGTGGCGGCCCGACGGCGGGCTGCGCGTCAGCCTGCTGCGCCCGGCCACCGTCCGCCACCCGGTGACCGGCGAGGAGGTCTGGTTCAACCAGGCCGACCAGTGGCACCCGGCCTCCCTCGGCGACGAGACCGCCGCCGCCCTGGCCCGGCTGCTGCCCACCGACGAGCTGCCGCAGTACGTGACCTTCGCGGACGGCTCGCCGATCCCCGACGCGTACGTCGTCCAGGTCCGCGACCGGGGCCTCGACAACGCCGTGGACGTGGACTGGCACACCGGCGACCTGATGGTCATCGACAACGTGGCCGTGGGCCACGGCCGCCGCCCCTTCACCGGCCCGCGCCGCGTCCTCGTCGCCATGACCGACTAGCCGGCCCGACCGGGCCGACCGAACAGATCGGAGCAACGACACGATGTCCCCCGCCACCCAGGCCGCGCTCCTCGCGCCCCCGGCACCGGCGGACGACGCCGGCCGCTGGTTCCGCAGACAGCCCCGCACCGCAGTGCCCCGCGTCCGCCTGGTCTGCTTCCCGCACGCGGGCGGCGCCGCCAGCCTCTACCGGGACTGGCCGGACGGGCTGCCCGCCGGGATCGAGGTGCTGGCCGCCCGCTACCCGGGCCGCCAGGACCGCTTCCACGAACCCCCGGTCGAGCACATGGCGGAACTCGCCGACCGGCTCACCGCCGCCCTCCGGCCCTACCTGGGCGCGCCGCTCGCCTTCTTCGGCCACAGCCTCGGCTCCGACGTGGCCTACGAGGTGACCCGGCGCCTGGAGGAACGGTTCGGCGTCAGCCCGGAGCGGATCTTCGTCTCCGGCGCGGCCGCCGCGTACGCCTCGGACCCCGTCGACCTGACGGGCTGGACCGACGCCGAACTGGCCGCGGAGGTACGCCGGCTGGAGGCGCCGCACGCCGAGATCCTCGACGATCCCGAACTGGCCGCGCTGCTGCTGCCCGCCCTGCGCGCCGACTACCGGCTCAACGCCCGGTACCGGCCGACCCTGGACGAACTGGGCACCGTACGCGCCCCGATCACCGCACTCACCGGCGACGCGGACCCGCTGCTGCCGCCCGAGGACGTGCTCGGCTGGGGCGCACTGACCACCGGCGGATTCACGCACCGGGTGTTCTCCGGCGGCCACTTCTACCTGGAACAGCACAGGGCGGCGGTGCTCCGGATGGTCACCGCCGCCCTGCTCCCGGCCGGATAGGCCCGCGGCCCACTGCCGTATAGCTCCCTGCATGCCCGACATGCGCTCAATGAAGAGACGCAGCAAGAAAGGAGATGCCATGCCCGTACCGCACGGTTCGCCGGGCAGCCTGACCCTGGACCCCGCCCTCCGCGCCGATGCCGAGCAGGCCGTACGCGCCCTGCGGGCCTCGGGCGAGGTCCACGTGTGGTGGTGGGCCCTGCCCGCCCGCACGGACCCCGACGACCTGGCGCTGCTGAACACCGCCGAGTACGAGAGGGCGCTGAGGTTCCACGCTGAACGCGACGCCGCCGGCTTCGTCCGGGCCCACGCCTCCGCCCGCCGGGCCCTCGCCGGACTGCTGGGCGTTCCGGCCGCCGAGGTCGACCTGGGCCGCCGGGTCTGCCCCGGCTGCGGGGACGGCTCGCACGGCCCGCCGAGCGTGCTGCGTCCGGCGGTGCCGCTGGCGGTCAGCCTCTCGCGCACCGACGGCCTGGGCGTCCTGGCCGTCCGGGCCGGGACCCGGGTCGGGGTCGACGTGGAGGCGCGGCGCGACGTCCGCGCCGACACCCTCGCCGAGCTGGTCCTGTCGGAGTCCGAGCGCCGGGTGCTGGCCGGGCTGGCGCCGGGACCGGACCGCGACGCCGCCTTCCACCGCTGCTGGACCCGGAAGGAGGCGGTGGTCAAGGCCGTGGGCGTGGGCCTGATCGGCACCGAACTGACCGCGCTGGAGGTCCACATGGAGGACGACGGCCCGGTCGCCGTCAGCCACAGCCACCAGGGCGTGAACACCCTCTGGTCGGTGTCCGACCTGGACGTCGGCGCCGGGTACACCGCGGCCCTGGCCCGCCCGGACCGCTCCGCGACCGGCCCGGTGGTCCTCCACCCGCCGGTCTAGCCACCCCTCGGCTCCCGCCCGTACCGCTCCGCCCGGCCCCGCCGCCGGCGGACACCCCGTACCGCACGCAGCACCCCGACGCTCCGCACAGCGCACCCGCTCCGACTTCCGCAGCACCATCCCCGCCACGAGAGAGGCACGACCATGACACTGGAAGCCACCGAGAACACCGCACTGCCGGCGCTGGACGACGAACTCTGGCTCGACTACCACCGGCTCCTGGAGACCGTGGTCGAGCAGGCCGACCCCGGCCCGGCGGCCGACGGCTGGGAGTACCGCGAGCGCGAGCGCGTCTCCGCCTGGGTGCGGCACGTGTACGAACACCCGCTGTCCCCGGCCGTGTTCGCCGCACCGGTGAGCCTGGTCCGGGCGGCGGCCGAGCGGGTCGAGGCCGCTGAGCTGGGCCACCGGATGGACGTCGGCCGCGGCGCGGCCCGCCCCTCGAAGCCCACCGCCGCCACCCGGGCGGTCGCCGCCGTCGCCGCGATGCGGGCGATGACGGCCGACGCGCTGGCCCAGTCCCCGCGCCCGGGCCGCGAGCGCGTGGTCTCGGACGTCTGGACGGTGGTGCGGGAGACCATCGCGCCGCCCTCCGAGCGTCATGCCCTCCCCTTCCACCGGACCCGAAGCACTTGGTGATCCCGCGGCCCGGGGCCGCGGAGGCGGGGGGACCAGGTCCGTACGGACCCGGTCCCCCCGCCGCGTTCTCAGGTGGTGACCGAGACGCTGCCGCCGGTCGTGGACACCTTGATGCGGTTGCCCGAGGCCGGGTCGGTGCGGACGTCCACCTTCTCGCTGCCGCCGATGGCACTGGCGTCCACCGCGTAGGCGGCGCTGTTCGGCACCTTCACCGTCACGTCGCCGCCGTCGGTGCCGGCCTCCACGCTCTTCGGGGCCGACGCGAACGTGGCGGACACGTCCCCGCCGCTGACCTTGGCCAGCAGCTTGGTGCCGGCCAGGCCCTCGGCGTGGACCGAGCCGCCGGTGGTGCGGGCCTCGACGTCACCGGTGAGCTTGCGCACGGTGATGTCGCCGGCGAAGCCGACCAGCTTCACCGAAAGGCCGCTGGGCACCTCGACCTTGTAGCTGATGACGCAGTCCGAATCGTCCTCGGGTCCGCAGTCCGGGCCCGCGTTCAGGCTCAGCTCGCCGCCCGAGACGGTCTGGCCGGTGCGCGGGCGCTTGCCGCTGTAGGTGACGGTCTCGGTCACCTTGACCACGCTGCCGGAGCCGCCGGTCACCTCGATGTCGCCGCCGGGCGACTCCACCGAGAGCGCGGTCACCTTGTCGGTCACCGTGTACGAGCGGGTGGCGGTCTCGTCGCCGAGGCCCACGGAGGAACAGGCGGTCAGTAAAGAGCCGCAGAGGGCGGCCGCCACGACGGCGGCGCAGGCGGTGGCGGTGCGGGTGAGCTTCACGGGTACTCCTTGGTTCGGTGCGAGGGGTGTGATCGGTCGGGTCGTCGGGGTCGGGGTCGGGGTCGGAGACGGGCGGCGGCAGGCGGAGGCCGGGCCGCGCCGCGCCGGTCAGAGGGCGTGCACCGGCGCGGTGTCCAGGGCGCCGGACTCCGTGGCGGCGAACAGCCAGACCAGCTCGTGGCAGCGGTACTGCGGCCGGCCCTCCCGGTCGACGCCGCTGATGTCCAGCAGCGCGGCGTCCACCAGGCTCTCCAGGCCGCGTTCCGCCAGGTCCTCGGGTACGCCCAGCACCTCGGCCATGGCCTGCGCGGAGAACGGCTCGGGACCCAGGTCGGCCAGGCCGGCCAGCGCCGTCTGCGCGCGCGGGTCCAGCAGCCGTACGGAGGGCAGCAGCGCGTCCCGGACGCGCAGGTCCCCGTACCCCAGCTCGGCCAGCCGGGTCTCCGGGTCGGCGAGCCGCCGGGCCAGCCGGGCCGTCGGCCAGTGGGGCCGGGCGGCGAGCCGGGCGCCGGTGATCCGCAGCGCGAGCGGCAGCCCCGCGCAGTAGGCGACCAGGTCGTCCGAGGCGTCCGGGTCGGCGGTGATCCGCGAGCGGCCGGCGGCGGACGCCAGCAGCTCCAGCGCGGAGTCGTCGTCCAGCGGGCCCAGCGCCACCGTGTACGCGCCGGCCACCCGGGCCAGCTGGGTGCGGCAGGTGACCAGCACGGTGATGTCCGGGTTGCCCGGCAGGAGGGGGCCCAGCTGGAGGTCCCCGACCGCGTTGTCGAGCAGGATCAGCAGCCGCCGGCCCGCGGTGCGGGTGCGGTAGCGGCGTACCAGCTCCTCCAGGTCGTCCTGGTCGCCCGGCTCGTCGAGGTCGTCCTCGCCCAGTGCGCGCAGCAGCCGTACCAGCACGGCGCAGGGGTCGCGGGGGGTGCCGTCGGGCTCGCACAGGTCGGCGTACAGCTGGCCGTCCGGGAAGAGGGCCGAGGAGACGTGGGCGGCGCGGACCGCGAGCGCCGTCTTGCCGATGCCGGCCATGCCGGTGATCAGGAACCGCCGGGGACGCCAGGTGCCGTCCTCCGGGACGGGGCCGATCATCGTGGTGAGCGTGGCGAGTTCCGCGTCCCGGCCGGTGAAGTCGTCCGTGTCGGGCGGCAGCATCGCCGGCGTCACCACCGGGCGCCGGGCGCCCGTGGTGATGGGCGCGGGGGACTCGAGCCCCAGCTCGCCGGTGAGCACCGCCTTGTACGTGTCCCCGAGCGCCGTGCCCGGGTCGACGCCGAGCTGCTCCGCCAGCACCTTGCGCCCCTCGTGGTAGGCGTGCAGGGCGTCCGCCTGGCGGCCGCAGCGGTAGAGGGCCGTCATGAGCTGGGCCCGCAGCCGCTCCCGGGTGGGGAACCGGGCCACCAGGCCGGTGAGTTCACCGGTGATCCGCTCGTGCCGGCCCAGGGCCAGATCGGCCTCGATCCGGCACTCCAGGGCCCGGTTGCGGGCTTCCTCCAGCGGCTCGCGCTCCACCTCCAGCATGTACTCGGTGACGTTGGCGAGTGCCGGCCCGCGCCACAGCTCCAGGGCCCGGCACAGCAGCTCACCGGCCTTCTCGTACTCGCCCCGCTCCAGGCAGGACCGGCCCTCGCGCTCCAGCCGCTCGAAGCGGTCGAGGTCGATGCGGCTGCCGTGGGCGGCGAAGAGGTAGCCCGGCGGCTGCCGGATGATCTCCACGTCCTCGCCGAGGTGCTTGCGCAGCCGTGACATGTACGTGTAGATCTGCGCGCCGGCCGTGGCGGGAGGGTCCCAGCCCCACAGCAGGGTGCTCAGCCGTGCGTCGGAGACCACGCGGCCGCGGGCCAGGAGCAGCGCCGCGAGCACGGTGTGCACCTTGGAACCGGACAGCGCGATCCGGGTGTTGCCGCGTCGTGCCTCGACCGGGCCGAGGATTCGGAAGTCCATACGTCACCCCGTTGATCTGGTTAATGTGCTGCGAGCTCAGTCAACGAAGCTAGAAGTCGAGGCTATTGGCGGGATTTCGCTTCGATTTCGGCCCAGGCCGGGGGTGATCCGGCCGAACTGCGGCCCGGGGGGCGGCGCGGAATAGCTCCAGCAGAGTCGTGGAAGGCACTCTGGGGAGGCCGTTCCGGCTGCGGGCGGAACCGGCAGTTCACGCCCCCACAGTGAGAGGACCCCTCGCCGATGAGGACCGAGACCAGCGGCCGAGCGCCCCAGACAGGCGAAGAGACGAGGGGGCACGCGCTGCGCCTGGACGCGGTGACCAAGGTGTACGGCAAGGGCGGCAGCGAGGTGCGGGCCCTGGACGGGGTCTCCCTGGCGGTGGACCGCGGCTCGTTCACCGCGGTGATGGGACCGTCCGGCTCCGGCAAGTCCACCTTCCTGCACTGCGCCGCCGGCCTCGACATGCCGACCACCGGGTCCGCGTACATCGGCGGCACCGAGCTGAACGGCCTCAACGAGACGCAGCTGACCAAGCTGCGCCGCAAGCGCATCGGCTTCGTCTTCCAGGCCTTCAACCTGGTGGCCTCGCTGACCGTGCGGCAGAACATCGAGCTGCCGATGCGGCTGGCGAAGGAGAAGCTGGACCCGGCGTGGCTGGACGAGGTGCTCACCCGGGTCGGGCTGGCGGGCCGCGCCTCGCACCGGCCGGGCGAGCTGTCCGGCGGCCAGCAGCAGCGCGTGGCCATCGCGCGGGCGCTGATCACCCGCCCGGACGTGATCTTCGGCGACGAGCCGACCGGCGCGCTGGACACCGTCACGGCCAAGGAGATCCTCGCGCTGCTGCGCACCAGCGTGGACGAGACCGGGCAGACGGTGGTGATGGTGACCCACGACCCCGTGGCCGCCTCGTACGCCGACACCGTGGTCTTCCTGGCGGACGGGCGGATCGCCGACCGGATGGAGGCTCCGACTCCGGACCGGGTCGCGGAGCGGATGACGCACCTGGGCGCCTGGGGGAGCTGAGGAGACCCCTGCTGACCTGCGGTTTCACTGGGGAACATGACACACGCACCTGCCAAAACTTGACAGAAATCGAAGCAACATCGCCTCAATAGCGCTCCTTCCTAACGTTCTTCTCGTCGCAGAACGACGGCGGCAGTCACGCAGACCGGAATCGACGAGGAGTTCACGATGCGCAGCACCCGCACCGCTTTCGCAGCCGCTCTTGCCACCGTTGTCGCGGGCTTCGCCCTGACGGTGGGCACGGCGGGTCAGGCGGCGGCGAGCGAGCGCCCGTCCACCGCCGTGGTGTCGGCCACGCAGGACGAGGTGCCCTGGACGGGCCCGATCCACGGGGTGATCGGCGAGGCCGTCGGCGTGATCGACGCGATCACCGACGGCGAGGTCCCCTGGACCTGATCGCACCGAGCACGACCTGCCTCACACGACGCGAAGGGATCCCGGCCCCCCAGGGGGCGCCGGGATCCCTTCGCGTTGCGGGCAGGTGGGAGCCGGGCCTACCGGCTCTCGAGGATCTCCACCAGCACGGCGGGGGCTAAGGCACGGCCCTGCCCGGCGGCCACGGAATCCTGCGCCCGCTGCGCGCGGTCGAGCCACACCTTCGCCCCCAGCTCCCGGAAGGCGTCCCCGGCGGCCGAGAGGGGCGCCTCCGCGCCGGCGGAGCCGCGTACGGCCGCCGCGCAGCCGAGGTCCAGCTCGATCCGCGCGTACAGGAAGCGGTCCCCGACCTCCTTCGCCGCCTCCAGCGCCTGCTCCAGCACGATGTCGGCCTCCGCCCACTCGCCCTGCCGCCAGCGCGCCTCGCCGATGCCGCGCAGCGCGTGCGCCTCCCCGAGCCGGTCGCCGTCCTCGCGGGTCAGCTCCAGCACCGTGAAACAGGCCTCCTCCGCCCCCGCGGGATCGCCCCGCCGCAGCAGCGCCTCGGCCAGCCGGTAGGTGTTCTGGGTCTCGCCCCGCACGGATCCGGCCTCGCGGCTCTTCGCTATGGCCTCCGTGCACAGGGCGATCCCCGCCGAGATGTCGCCGCGCTCGAGCTCCAGCTGGGCGAGCAGCCCCAGTACGTGCGACTCGCCCGCGACGTCCTCGGCCGTGCGGAAGCCCTCCAGCGCCTCCCGGGCCATCCGCAGGGCCAGCTCCAGCTCCCCGGAGAAGCGCGCGCACAGGGCCAGGTTCCGCAGGGTGACCGCCCGGCCGTGCACCTCGCCCGAGCCGTCGAAGAGCGTCAGGGCGCGGTCGAGCCAGCCCTGTGCCTCCTCGTACTGGCGCTGGTAGATGGCGAGCGTGCCGAGGGAGCGGAGCATCGTGGCCTCGCCGAGCCGGTCGCCCACCCGCTGCGCGGCGGCCAGGGCGTGCTCGGCACAGGAGCGCCAGTCCTCCAGGTAGTTGTGCGCCTCGAAGAGGGTGGTGCTGTTGACGGTCAGGCCCCAGGCGTACGCGGAGTCGTCCGCCGCGGCCGCCTGGTCGATCACGTCGGCCAGCGCCGTCCGCTCGGACTCGAACCACTCCATCGGGTCGGCCAGCAGCTCCTCCACCAGCTCGTCCGGCAGGGTCAGGCGCTCGACGCCCTCGCCGTAACCGACCGCGTGGGAGCCGCCGTACGTACGCCTGCGCGCGCAGTCGGCGAGGGTGAGCCAGCCGCTGTACGCGCGCTTGAGCGCCGTACCGCGCGCCTCGGGACTCTCCTCCGCCTGCGCGCACTCCCACGCGAAGAGCCGCAGCAGGTCCTGGAAGCGGTAGCGGGTGACCGGTCCCGAGCCCGGGGCGACCTCCAGCAGCTGCGCGTCGACCAGCTGCTCGATGAGGTTCTCGGCGTCCAGGATGTCGGTGCCGACCAGCGCCGCCCCCACCCAGGCCGCGAAGTCCGGCACGGTCAGCAGCCCGAGGCGCCGGTACAGCTCGCGGGCGCCGGACGACAGGTCGCGGTAGCTGAGCCGGAAGCCGGCCCGCACCCCGCCCTCGCCCGGGCTCAGCTCGTCGAGCCGGCGGCGCTGGTCCTCCAGCCGGGACACCAGGTTGCGCACCGACCAGTGCGGCTTCGCGGCCAGCCGGGCGCCCGCGATGCGCAGGGCCAGCGGCAGACGGTCGCACAGCATGCCGAGGCGCTCGGTGGCGATCGGGTTGGCGCCGATGCGGTCCGCACCGGCGATCTCGGCGAGCAGGGCGGTGGCCTCCTCCGGGGCCATGGTGTTGAGGCCGATCTGGAGCACGGCGTAGTCGCCGATCAGGTCGTCCATCAGGTCGCGGCCGGTGATGACCACGCAGCAGCGGCCGTTGCCCGGCAGCAGGGGCCGGATCTGCTGGAAGGACCGGGCGTTGTCCAGCACGATCAGCACCCGCTTGCCGCCCAGCACGCTGCGGTAGAGCGCGGCCCGCTCGTGCGGGTCGGACGGGATCTGCGGGGCCGGCACGCCGAGGGCGCGCAGGAAGCGGTCGAGGGTGGTCGCCGGCGTGACCGGCTCGTCCTTCTCGTCGTACCCGCGCAGGTCGGCGAAGAGCTGGCCGTCCGGGAAGCGCGCGGCGATCTGGTTGGCCCAGTGGACCGCCAGCGCCGTCTTGCCCACGCCGCCGATGCCGCTGATCGCGGCCATGGCCAGCGGTGACTGGCCCAGGCGCTCGTCCAGCATCCGGTCGAGCTGTCTGAGCTCCTTGTGCCGGCCGGTGAAGGAGGCCGACTCGACCGGGAGTTGGGCCGGCACGTTGGTGGCGGGCGCCGGCGCCGGGTCGCTGGGCGGCTGGGACAGCTCGGGCGAGTCGCGCAGCACGAGGTCGTGCAGGCCCTGGAGCACCGGGCCCGGCTCGATGCCGAGTTCGTCGACGAGCAGGTTGCGGCCCTCCCGGAAGACGGCGAGCGCGTCCGCGCGGCGGCCGGACCGGTACTGCGCCAGGATCAGGTGCGCCCGGGCCTGTTCGCGCAGCGGGTGCTGGGCGACGAGCGCGGTGAGCTCCGGGATCAGCGCCTGGTGGCGGCCGAGCTGGAGGCGCAGCCCGGCGCTCTCCTCGTGCACGTCGAGCCGGAGTTCGTCCAGCCGCGCGGCCTCCTGTTCCACGGGCGGTCCGGTGACCCCGTCGAGCGCGCGCCCCCGCCAGAGGGAGAGCGCCTCGGAGAAGACGGCGCAGGCCTCGGCGGTCTGCCCGCCGCGGGCCACCTCCCGGGCCCGGCCGACGAGTTCGTCGAACTCCACGATGTCGATGCGGTGTTCGCCGGGGTGCAGGGTGTAGCCCGGGTGGGAGGTGACGATCAGGTCACTCACCCCGGCCTCGTCCTTGAAGACCTTCCTGAGTCCGGCGACGCAGATGGCGATCTGGTTGCGGGCCGTGGTCGGCGCTCCGCCGGGCCACACCGCGTGGATCAACGTGTCCACCGAGACCACCCGGCCCGGTGACAGAAGAAGCATGGTCAGAACGGTGCGCTGCCTGGCTCCCCCCAGTTTGCGCAGGCTGTTCCCGCCAATCTGGACGTCCAGCGGCCCCAATAGTCTGAATACGACCTGATGCATTCGGCTCCATCCCCCTGTTGCAGCCAGCACCTCACGGTGCGCGTACATTCTGATCACTTACTGATGGGTAGATCCACCGCCGTCCAGCCGCGAACCCTGCTGAAATTCGGTCAAAGAGGCTCATAGCCTTTTCCGTTGAGCGGTCCCTCGTGGTATAGACCCAGGCAAGCGCGGCGATAGTTCCTCCGAGAAACCTGGAGTCCGCCGCCGGGAAGTCCGGCCGGCTCGACCGGATCCACTTCCCGGAGGTACTCCGATGCGCACCCGTCTCGCCACCGTGCTCGCCGCCGCAGCCATGACCGGCATCGTCGCCTTCGCGGGTCCCGCCGCGGCGGCGCCCGCCGACAAGCCGCAGGTGCTGAGCAGCTGGACCCAGACGAGCGCCGCCAGCTACAACGCCTGGGTGTCCGCCCGTGGCAACCAGGGCGCCTGGTCCGCGTACGGCTTCGACTGGTCGACGGACTACTGCACCACCTCGCCGGACAACCCGTTCGGCTTCCCGTTCCAGACCGCCTGCGCGCGCCACGACTTCGGCTACCGCAACTACAAGGCGGCCGGCAGCTTCGACGCCAACAAGCCCCGCCTGGACGACGCCTTCTACGCCGACCTGAAGCGCGTCTGCGCCCAGTACGGCACCGTCAAGAAGGCGTCCTGCGACTCCACCGCCTGGACCTACTACCAGGCCGTCAAGGCCTTCGGCTTCTCCGCCGCGGTCGACGGCACGGCCGTGGCCTGAACCCGCCCGGTCCCGCGCGCCGCCGGGGCGCGCGGGACGGACCGGTACCTAGGCTCGACCCCATGACCGAGAACGAGATCAAGCTCAAGGCCATCGCGGCGCTGACGGCGCTGCGCGGCGGCGTGGACGAGGGCCTCGTCTCCGAACTGCTGGGCGAGGTGATCCCGACGCAGTTCACCGTCCCGGCCGAAGCGGGCGCGGAAGCGGTCGGCATGGCGGTCCTGGAGCAGCTGTCCGGCCCCCTCAGCGCCCTGGTGACCGGCTTCATCCTGGCCTTCGAGTCCCTGGCGGAGGCGCACGACGCCTCGGGCGCCGAACCGGGCACCGACCAGATCCTCCAGGAAGTGGCCCTCACCCTGGCCCGCGACAACCCGGAGGAATGACGAAAGCCCCCCACGAGCAGCGCTCGCAAAGGGCAGAGAAGAGCGCCCCCGGCAGGACTCGAACCTGCGGCCAAGCGCTTAGAAGGCGCCTGCTCTATCCACTGAGCTACGGGGGCCGGAAAGGTGGCCTTGGTGGCCAGGAGCCCCGGGGTGGGGGTGGGACCGCGTCCGGGCCGGGTCAAGGATAGGGCTCCGGTTGCCTTGTCCCGGTTGCTTCACTCGCGTGCCACGATGTGGAGGTTCGGTGAAGCGGTCCCGATAATCGCAGGCAGGTGCGATTCTCGCACCGCTTTTGCGCGGTCGCGCCCCGGGTGTTGTGCACTCGTTATGCCTGCGCCCCAGTCATCCCATCTGTCCATCGTGTCCGCCCGGAGTCGCGATCGGCGCGCGCAGGGCGTATAAGCTTCAAAAAGACATCAAAAACGGGCATTCTTCGCATGTGGTGACCTTGGATGTTCGGCCTCAGCTGCTCGATGCCCTCTCCGCCCTGCGCGACCGGGTCGCCTCCGTGCGTCTGCCGCTGCCCCTCCCCGGCGCCCCCCGCGCCCGCCAGACCAGAGCCGAGCTGCTCGCGCAGCTCGACGACTACCTCGTACCGCGGCTGAAGGCCCCGGAGGCCCCGCTGCTCGCGGTCGTCGGCGGCTCGACCGGCGCCGGGAAGTCCACCCTCGTCAACTCCCTGGTCGGCCGCCAGGTCAGCGAGGCCGGCGTGCTGCGCCCCACCACCCGCACCCCCGTGCTGGTCTGCCACCCCGACGACCACCACTGGTTCGCCGGCATGCGCGTGCTGCCCGACCTCATGCGCGTCTGGCAGCCGCAGGACGAGGTGGAACTCGTCCCCCTCTCCGAGAAGCCCAAGGCCCTCCGGGCCCCCAAGCCCGCCCCGCGGACCGGCCGCGAACTGCGCATCGAGACCGTCAGCAGCCTGCCCCGCGGCCTGGCCCTCCTCGACGCGCCCGACATCGACTCCCTCGTCGTCGAGAACCGCACCCTCGCGGCCGAACTCATCTGCGCCGCCGACGTCTGGGTCATGGTCACCACCGCCTCCCGGTACGCCGACGCCATCCCCTGGTACCTGCTGCGCACCGCCAAGGAGTACCGCGCGACCCTGATCACCGTCCTCGACCGGGTACCCCACCAGGTCCTCGCCGAGGTCTCCCGCCAGTACGGCGCCCTGCTCACCCGCGCCGGCCTCGGCGACGTGCCCCGCTTCACCGTCCCCGAACTGCCCGAGTCCGCGGGCGGCGGCGGACTCCTGCCCGCCAGCGCCGTCGCCCCCCTGTACGACTGGCTCAGCCACCGCGCCCTGGACCCCGCCGCCCGCCAGCAGGCCGTGGGCCGCACCGCCATCGGCGTACTCGACTCCCTCGGCCGCCGGATGCCCGAACTCGCCTCCGCCGTCGCCGCCCAGCACGCCGCCGCCGTCCGCCTCACCACCGCCGTCGAGGACGCCTTCCAGCGCGAGGGCAAGCGCGTCCGCGCCCGGCTGCAGAACGGTGCCGTCCTCGCCGGGGACGCCCTGACCCGCTGGCGCGGCTACCCCCTCGACACCACGGCCGACGAACTCCTCGACTCCCTCGCCGAGAGCCTGACCGCCCTCCTCCAGTGCGCCGTCGCCGCCGCCGACGAACGGATCACCGGGGCCTGGCGCCGCGAACCCGCCTCCGGGGCCGTCACCCTGCCCTCCCCGGACCACGAGGCGGGCGAGCGGATCGGCATGGCGGTACGCCGCTGGCGCCGCGTGCTCGAAGAACTCGCCGAGGAGGAGGTGGGCCTCATGGACAAGCAGTCCGCCCCCGCCCCCGACGCCGTGGCCGCCCTCCTCGTGGCCGCGCTGCTCGGCGGCAAGCGGGCCCGGGCCGCCGGCGACCGGCTGGCCGAGCGGATCGGCGTACACGCCGCGGTCCGCCTGCGCGACCGGGGCAACGAACTCGTCAGCAGCCACCTCGACAAGGTCCTGCAGGCCGAACGCGACCGCCGGCTGGCCCTCCTCGACGCCCTCGAAGTGACCCCGGAACCCCAGGCCGAGCTGATCGCGGCGCTGTCCGTACTGCAGAAGGAGAGGTGACGCGTTGACCGCCATGACCGACCGCACCGACGACCGCTGGGACGACGGGCTGATCGCCCGCCGCGCCGCCACGGGCGCGGACGGGAACGCGGACGGCGCCCCCGGCGCGGACCTCGACGGCGACCCCGACGAGACCGGCGCCCTGGCCCGCGCCGTCTCCGGGGCCGGCAGCCCGGCCCCCGCGCCCGTCCCCGCCCCCAGCCCCGAGAACCAGGCCCTGCGGGTACGCCTCGACGCCCTCCGGCAGCTCGTCGGCCTCTCCCGCACCCGCCTCGACGGCAAGACCCTCGCCGAGGCCGGCCGGGTCCTCGACGAGGCCGCCGCCCGCCGCGGGCTCTCCCCGCGGCACACCGTCGTCGCCATCGCCGGCGCCACCGGCAGCGGCAAGTCCACCCTCTTCAACGCCCTCGCCGGCGTGCAGATCTCCGAGACCGGGCTGCGCCGCCCCACCACCTCCGCGCCCATCGCGTGCAGCTGGACCGACGGCGCGGCCGGGCTGCTCGACCGCCTGGAGATCCCCGGCCGGCTCCGCCGCAGGCCGCGCGACGGCGGCGACCGCGACGACGCCATGAACGGCCTGGTCCTCATCGACCTCCCGGACCACGACTCGGCCCTCACCACCCACCGCGAGCACGTCGAGCGGGTCCTCGCCCTGGTCGACGCGGTCATCTGGGTGGTCGACCCCGAGAAGTACGCCGACGCCGTGCTCCACGAGCGCTACCTGCGGCCCCTGTCGGGCCACGCCGAGATCACCTTCGTCGTCCTCAACCAGATCGACCGGCTGCCCGGCGAGGCCGCCGACCTGGTGCTCGACGACCTGCGCCGGCTCCTCGACGAGGACGGCATGGCGCTCGGCGAGCACGGCGAGCCCGGCGCCACCGTCCTCGGCCTGTCCGCCCTCACCGGCGAGGGCGTGCCCGAGCTGCGGGAACTGCTGGGCCAGTTCACCCAGGAGCGCGGCGCCGCCACCCGCCGGATCTCCGCCGACGTCGACCGCGCCGCCCTCCGCCTGCGGCCGCTGTACGTGGCCGACGGGCACCCCGAGATCAGCGAGCGCAGCCGCGCCGAGTTCGAGGACCGGCTCGCCGAGGCCGTCGGCGCGCACGCCGCCGGCCTCGCCGCCGAGCGCGCCTGGCGGCGCAACGCCGGCCGCGCCTGCGGCACGCCCTGGCTGCGGCTGTGGCGCTGGTACGACGACAAGCGCACCCCGCAGCTGCTGCGCCGCTCCGCCCCCGAACCGGAACAGCCCGCGGAGGACGAGGTCACCGCCCGGCAGCGGGTGGAACAGGCCGTCCGCACCGTCGCGGACGACGCGGCGTCCGGACTGCCCGAGCCGTGGGCGCTGGCGGTGCGCGAGACCGCGGTGCGCGGCGCCGAGCAGCTGCCCGAGGCCCTGGACGAGCTGGCGGTCACCGCAGGGGTGCCCGCGGGCAAGCCGCCGCGGCCCGCCTGGTGGCCGGCGGCCGTCCTCGCCCAGGCGTCCATGACGCTGCTGCAGATCTACGGCGGGCTCTGGCTGGTGGGGCAGATCGCCGGCGTGCTCGAACCCCGGCTGATGCCGCCCGTCCTGCTGATGGTCGCCGGCATCGTCGGGGGTCCCCTGGTCGAGTGGATGTGCACCGTCGCCGCGCGCGGCCCCGCGCGCCGGTACGGGCAGGAGGCCGAGCGGCGGCTGCGGCAGGCGGCCGCCGGCTGCGGCCGGGCCCGGGTGCTGGAGCCCGTCGCGGCGGAGCTGCTGCGGTACCAGGAGGTGCGCGAGCAGTTCGCGACGGTGGCGCGGTTGTCCACAACCGGCCGGTAGTCCACAGGCTCCGGCGGGTTCCCGGGCGCCGGTCCAGCATGGGACCGGACGAGGGAACCGGCCGGAGTGCCGGACGGACTTCCGGACGGAGAGCCGGACCAGGAAGGGGGCGGCCGGGATGAACGACACCCTGGTGACGCTGGTGGGCAACGTGGCGACGCGGATCGACTACCGCGAGGCGCCGACCGGCGCCGTGGCGCGGTTCCGCTTCGCGGTGACCTCGCGGTTCTGGGACCGGCAGAAAGAACTCTGGGCCGACGGGCCCACGAGTTTCTACACGGTGTGGGCGCGCCGGGCGCTCGCCGCGAATCTGGCCGGTTCCGTCTCGGTCGGAGAACCGCTGGTGGTGCACGGAAGACTGCGCGTGAAGGACGAAGAGGAAGAGGACGGCAAGCGCTGGTTCTCGGCGGACGTGGACGCCCTGGCCGTCGGGCACGACCTCAGTCGGGGCACCTCCGCCTTCCGCCGTGTGGTCAAGGGCGAGGGCACGCTGACGGCACCTCAGAAGGCGGCGGTGGTCTGAGTGTTCGAGACCGCTAGGATTCCCCGGTACTCGTGGGCACTTGGGGCTCCGGCCCGAAGGGGAAAACCGTGTCTTTCGCCGTTTCCGCTTCACTTCTTTCAGCATTTACATCTCGTCCGGCAGTTCAGCCTGCTCTGGCGCCTGCGCGGCGGCCGCTCGCCGTGGTGCTGCTCACGGCCGCGCTCGCCGGTTCCGCTTCCATGGCCGGGGCGGGAGCGGCGCACGCCGCCGGAGCGCCCCGCGCCGCGGGTGCCGCGGGTGCCGCCGGCGCCGCGGGTGCGGCCGGCGGGCTGGGTGCGGCCGGCGCGCCGGGAGCGCCCCGGGCCGCGGGTGCCGCCGGCACCCCGCGCCTGGCGCCCACGCCCGCGGCCGGCACGAGCGCCGTGCTGGCCGGGCCCGCAGCCTCCGGCGAGGCCCTCCTGCACACCCCCGACGGGCCGCGCACCGTCCCGGCCGGGCTCAACGAGATGCGGGTCGACGGCGGGGGCACGCTCCAGACGTACGGCGTGGGCATCGCGATCCAGTCCCAGCAGGAGGCGCGGTACGCGGAGACCGCCTGGAGCGGCAGCCCCCTCGACGCCAACAAGGACGCCGGCCGGATCCGCTGGATCCTCCAGCACTCCTATCCCCAGCTGAACGACCTGGCGGGACTCGCCCGGCGGGCCGGGGCCGGCGCGCTGACCGCCGAGACCGCGGCGGCCGGCACCCAGGTCGCCATCTGGCGCCTCTCGGACCACGTGCAGGTGGAGGCGGTGGACCCGGCGGCCGAGAAGCTGGCCGACTACCTCCAGAAGGCCGCCCGCACGCTCGCCGAGCCGCCCGCCTCGCTCAGCCTGACCCCCGTCACCGTCACCGGGACCTCCGGCAGCCGGATCGGGCCCGTCACCGTCCACACAGGCGCCCAGAGCGTCGCCGTCGCCCCGGACGCGGCGGCCCGGGCCGCCGGCGTGCGGATCGTCGGCGCGGACGGCGCCCCGGTCGCCACGGCCGTCCCCGGCGCCCTGCTCTGGTTCGACGTGCCCAAGGGCGCCACGGACGGTGCCGGCGCGGTCACCGTGCAGGGCTCCACCAAGGTCCCGGTCGGCCGGGTGCTGATCAGCGACGGCAGCAGCCAGGCGCAGATCGTGGCCGGCTCCAGCGAATCCGCGGCCACCGCCACGGCCACCGGGGTCTGGGCCCCCACCCGCCTGGCGGCCCGCACCTACGCCGACGCGCTCCCGCTCCCCGCGGCCGAGGAGAGCGCCGACGCCTCCGACACCCGCCTCGCGGCCAGCGGCAGCTCCAGCGCCACCCCCGTGATCGCCTCGCTCGCCGTGGGCCTGGTGGTCCTGGGCGCCGGAGTCGTGTTCCTGCTGCGCAAGCGCCCCACGGACACCGAGTCCCACGAATGATCCACCGGCGCCGGGCACGCCCCGCGGGGGGTGACCGGCGCCATACGGGTTTCCGCCCTGGGATGGACGTACGGCAAGATGGGGTGTATCTGCCCATCATCGATCTGCCGGACGGTTTCTCTTGGCTGAGTTCATCTACACCATGCGCAAGGCGCGCAAGGCGCACGGCGACAAGGTGATCCTCGACGACGTCTTCCTGAACTTCCTGCCGGGAGCGAAGATCGGCGTGGTCGGCCCGAACGGCGCCGGCAAGTCGACCGTCCTGAAGATCATGGCGGGCATCGAGCAGCCGTCCAACGGTGACGCCTTCCTCACGCCCGGTTACAGCGTCGGCATCCTCATGCAGGAGCCCAAGCTCGACGAGTCCAAGACGGTCCTGGAGAACGTCCAGGACGGCGTCGCGGAGATCAAGGGCAAGCTCGACCGGTTCAACGCCATCGCCGAGGAGATGGCCACGAACTACACGGACGAGCTCATGGAGGAGATGGGCAAGCTCCAGGAGGACCTGGACCACGCCAACGCCTGGGACCTCGACGCCCAGCTGGAGCAGGCCATGGACGCGCTGGGCTGCCCGCCCGCCGACTGGCCGGTCACCACCCTCTCCGGTGGTGAGAAGCGCCGCGTCGCCCTCTGCAAGCTGCTGCTCGAGGCCCCCGACCTGCTGCTCCTCGACGAGCCCACCAACCACCTCGACGCCGAGTCGGTGAACTGGCTGGAGCAGCACCTGGCCCAGTACAAGGGCTGTGTCGTGGCCGTCACCCACGACCGGTACTTCCTGGACAACGTCGCCGAGTGGATCCTCGAGCTCGACCGCGGCCGCGCCCACCCGTACGAGGGCAACTACTCCACGTACCTCGAGAAGAAGGCCGAGCGCCTCAAGGTCGAGGGCAAGAAGGACGAGAAGCGCCAGAAGCGCCTCAAGGAAGAGCTGGAGTGGGTCCGCTCCAACGCCAAGGGCCGCCAGGCCAAGTCCAAGGCCCGCCTCGCCCGGTACGAGGAGATGGCCGCCGAGGCCGAGAAGATGCGGAAGCTGGACTTCGAGGAGATCCAGATCCCGCCGGGCCCGCGCCTGGGCTCGATCGTCGTCGAGGTCAACAACCTCTCCAAGGCCTTCGGTGAGAAGGTCCTGATCGACGACCTGTCCTTCACCCTGCCGCGCAACGGCATCGTCGGCATCATCGGTCCGAACGGCGCGGGCAAGACCACGCTGTTCAAGATGATCCAGGGCCTGGAGACCCCGGACGCCGGCGAGATCAAGGTCGGCGAGACCGTCAAGATCTCGTACGTCGACCAGGGCCGCGCCAACATCGACCCCAAGAAGACGCTGTGGGCCGTCGTCTCCGACGAGCTGGACTACATCAACGTCGGCCAGGTCGAGATGCCGTCCCGCGCCTACGTCTCCGCGTTCGGCTTCAAGGGCCCGGACCAGCAGAAGCCGGCCGGCGTGCTCTCCGGTGGTGAGCGCAACCGCCTGAACCTGGCGCTCACCCTGAAGCAGGGCGGCAACCTGCTGCTCCTCGACGAGCCGACCAACGACCTCGACGTCGAGACCCTGTCGTCCCTGGAGAACGCGCTGCTGGACTTCCCCGGCTGCGCCGTGGTCGTCTCCCACGACCGCTGGTTCCTGGACCGGGTGGCCACGCACATCCTCGCCTACGAGGGCGAGTCGAAGTGGTTCTGGTTCGAGGGCAACTTCGAGTCGTACGAGAAGAACAAGGTCGAGCGGCTCGGCCCGGACGCCACCCGTCCGCACCGCGCCACCTACAAGAAGCTGACCCGAGGCTGAGCATGGCCCGTCACCTCTACAGCTGCCCCCTCCGCTGGTCGGACATGGACGCCTTCGGGCACGTCAACAACGTGGTCTTCCTCCGCTACCTGGAGGAGGCCCGGATCGACTTCATGTTCCGGCTGGCACCGGGGAACGGCTCGCAGTCGTTCCAGGGCGGGTCGGTCGTGGCCCGCCACGAGATCGACTACGTCCGGCCGCTGGTCCACCGGCACGCGCCGGTGACCGTCGAGTCCTGGGTGAAGAAGATAGGCGCGGCCTCGCTGGTCATCGCCTACGAGATCAAGGACCCCGAGCAGGTCTACGTACGGGCCGAGACCGTGGTCGTGCCCTTCGACCTGGAGGCCCAGCGGCCCCGCCGCATCACCGAGGAGGAGCGCTCGTTCCTCCAGGAGTACGTCGACGACAGCGCCGAAGGGCGCGCCGCCGCATGACGCTCCGCCTGCGGCTGGCCGACTCGGGGGAGGCGGCGGACCTCGCCGCCTTCCTCGGCCGCCTCGTGCACTACGACCGCGCCGCCGCCGTCCGCCTCCAGGGCGGCGGCGGGGCGCTGGCCGTGTTCGGCCGCCCGCCGTCCTTCGAGGTCCTCGCGATCCGTACGGCCCGGCTCGCCGAGCCCGTGACGCTGGACCTCACCGTCTCCGCCGGCGAGCTGCTCGAATCGGTCGACGAGGCCGCCGGCACCGCCGTGGTGCCCGCGCCCGTCACCGGTCCGCCGTGGGCCGGCGTGCTGCCGCCGCGCGGCGGCTGGCAGCGCATCGCCGGGCTGCCGACGGCCGACGAGATGCGGACCGCCGTCGGCGTGGCCGTGGCGGAGTTCCGGGCCCGGGACGAGGCCCTGCCGGCCGGGTCCAGGACCCGCGCCGAGCGCGACCGGATCGGCCGCGAGATCTGGTCCCGCACCCTGGGCGGGACCGAACTTCCGCTGCGTGCCGTGCACGCCGCGCAGTCCCTGGGCTTCCTGCGCCCGGTACGGGCGGCCGCGGGCGCCGGCACCGGCTCGCCCGAGCCCGGTCCCGTCGCCCTGCTCGCCTCGGGCGGCTGGCTGCGCCTGAGCACGCCGTACGGCTCCGTGGCCCTGCGCCGCCCCGGCGGCGGCCTGGGCGCCCTCCAGGTCCGCCCGGTCTGACGCCCGCCGCCCCCGTACGCCCCCCGTTGCCCGGCCCCGCTACGCGGTGTTGATCATCGAGGCGGCGGCGTAGGTCAGGTACCGCCAGAGCTGCTCCTCGTGCTCGGGCGCCAGGCCCAGCTCGTCCACCGCGTCCCGCATGTGCCCCAGCCACGCGTCGTGCGCCGCCTTGTCCACGACGAAGGGCGCGTGCCGCATCCGCAGGCGCGGGTGCCCCCGGTGTTGGCTGTACGTCGTGGGGCCGCCCCAGTACTGCATCAGGAACAGCGCGAACCGCTCCTCGGCCGGGCCGAGGTCCTCCTCCGGGTACATGGGACGCAGCAGCGGGTCGCCGGCGACCCCTTCGTAGAACCGGCGCACCAGGCGCCGGAAGGTCTCCTCGCCGCCCACCTGCTCGTAGAACGTCTGCTCCGGAAGCGTGCCCTGGGGATTCTCATTCACCCGACCATCGTCTCAGACGCCCGGACGGAGGACCCCCGTCCCAGGACCGCCCCGTTGGCCGGGAACCGCCGGCGGCAGGACAGTGGAGTCATGGGCGCACGGAGCGCGCACCGGACACACAGGGCGCACGAGGCACCGCACGCGGTGGAACGGGAGACGGCGCACGCGGCGCAGGTCCGCGAGCTGGTCGCGGCCGGGGACCTCCGGGACCCCGCCTGGCGCGCGGCCTTCTCCGCGGTGCCGCGGCACGTGTTCGTCCCGTACTACTACACGGGCCGCGGCGCGGGGTACGAGCGGCTGTGGGGCGAGGACCCGGACCCCGAGCGGCGGGCCCGCTGGCTGCGCGGGGTCTACACGGACACCCCGCTGGCCACTCGGCTGCGCGACGGGGAGCTGGTCTCCTCCAGCAGCCAGCCCTCGCTGATGGCCCGGATGCTGACCGCCCTCGACGTCCGCGAGGGGCAGCGGGTCCTGGAGATCGGCGCCGGCACCGGCTACAACGCGGCCCTGCTCTGCCACCGGCTGGGCGACGAGCACGTGACCACCGTCGACCTCGACGAGGAGATCACCGAGTCGGCCCGCGCGCACCTCGCCCTGCTCGGCTACCACCCCGTGGTGGTGACCGGTGACGGGGCGCGCGGCTGTCCCGCCCGCGCCCCGTACGACCGGATCATCGCGACCTGCACGCTGCCTCTGGTGCCGCACGCCTGGCTGGGCCAGTGCGTGCCCGGGGCGCGGATCCTGGCCCCGCTCTCGACCGGGCTGCTGGCGCTGGCGGTGCTCGGCGCGGGCTTCGCGGAGGGGCGGTTCCTGCACACGCCGGTGTACTTCGTGCCGCTGCGCGGCGGGATACGGGGCGTGGCCGCGCCGGAGGTGTCCAGGCCCCCGTACGACCTCCCGTACGACCTGCACGAGGACGACCGGTTCCGGTTCATGCTCGGGCTGACCGGTGCGGCGCTGCACCCGCGCGAGGCGCTGGACCTGTGGCGCGGCGAGGGGCGCCCGGGGCGCGAGCGCTTCGGCGTGACCGTGAACGCCGAGGGGGAGTGGTCCTGGCTGGACGACCCGCAGGGGCCCTACGTGTGGCCGCTCGGGAGCGGGGCCCGCTGAGCCCCGCGGTGCGCCCCGGGGCCCGCACGAAAGGCCCTGAAAGCCCCGTGCCACACTTGTGGGCGAAATGTGCCTGGGAGCCGTGGCCGGGCAGAACGCGGCGGGAAAGAAGGAGGCCCTGTGGTCCTGGCGGCAACCGCCGACTCGGTGGTGATGAACGGTGCCCTGGTGCTGGCCGTACCCGTCGCCCTGCTGGCAGGTCTCATTTCCTTCTTCTCGCCCTGCGTGCTGCCGCTCGTCCCGGGATACCTCGGCTACGTCACCGGCCTGTCCGCCGCGGAGGCGGGCCCCGGCGGCGGCGCGGCCGGTGGAGCCGGCGGGGACGGTGGGGCCAAGCGCGGACGCATGCTTCTCGGGGCGTTCCTCTTCGTCCTCGGATTCTCGGCCCCGTTCATTTCGCAGGGCGCTTTCTTCGGGTATTTCGGCAACACCCTGTCGCAGTACAAGGGGACCCTGGAAATCGTTCTGGGTTCGCTGACCGTGCTGTTCGGCCTGGCGTTCATGGGATTCCTGCCGGGGCTGATGCAGCGCGACATCAGGATCCACCGGAAGCCGGCCGCGGGCCTGCTGGGCGCCCCGGTCCTCGGCTTCACGTTCGGCCTGGGGTGGACGCCGTGCATGGGTCCGACGCTCGGCGCGGTGATGGGGCTCTCCATGGGGCAGGACAGCCCGGGGCGCGGGGCGCTGCTGATGGTGTTCTTCTGCCTGGGACTCGGGGTGCCGTTCATCCTCACCGCACTCGCCTTCCGCCGGTCGATGGGGGCGTTCGGCTGGGTCAAGAGGCACTACAAGTGGGTGCTGAGGATCGGCGGGGGGTTCCTGGTCGCGGTCGGCGTGATGCTGATCACCGGCGCGTGGAGCCAGCTGGTCCTCCAGCTGCAGTCCTGGCTGCCGACGACGAACGCGGTCGGCATCTGAACCGTCCGAGGCACACGCGCAGGGGCCCCGCCGACCTTCCGGTCGGCGGGGCCCCGCGTTTTCACCCGGCTGCCGGAGGCATCAGTTCCAGCGCTGGTTCGCGCCGCCGTTGTCCGGAAGCGTGTAGACCTGACCGCGGGCGTTGCTGTCCAGAACGCGGCCGGTCGCCTTGTTCTTGATGCGCCAGCCGGTGGGGGTCTTCTCCTCCCACCACTTCTGGTAGTTGTTGCCGTCCTTGCAGGGCAGCAGGTAGACGCGGCCCTCGGCGTTGCTGTCGAGACAGGCGTTGCCGGAGCCCTTGTGCGCCTTGAGCTGCCAGGAGCCGTCGCCCTGCTTCACCTCGCGCCAGGCGGGCTCGCTGTAGGACCCGGTGAGCACCATCCCGAACGTGCCCTGGGCCACCATCAGGTACTTGCCCGTCGCGGCGTTCCGCCAGGAGACGTTGCCGTCGGCGAACGCGCTGGTGGCGACGCCGACGGCCAGGGCGGAGGTGGCCGCACCGATGGTGAGGGCGCGGGCCATGGACCTCTTCATGTTCAATTTTCCATTCCCCTCGTTACCGATTCGGGGCAGGGGTCGCTGCTGAGGGTGGTCAGCCCTCAGGCAGGTTTGCATCGAATCGTCCCGCCCCGAAAATGATCATACAGATCTCAGGGATCTGATTGTCTTATTTACGGGAGATGTAGGGGGAATTGGGCATTCCGGCCGGCCCGGGCGGGCGGTCGTGGTGACCGCCCCAGGTGCGGGCCGACCGGGCGCGAAAGCCGGCGCGGCGGCGGTGCCGGCTAGCCGCGCCGGATGGTGATCGTGGTCCAGGCGCCCACGTGCACGCGGTCGCCGTCGCCCAGCGGCACGGGCACGTACGGCTGGATCGGGTCGTCGCCGCCGTTGACCGTGGTGCCGTTGGTGGAGTTCTGGTCCACCACCGCCCAACTGCCGTCCGGCTGCTGCACCAGCACGGCGTGCTGGTGCGAGACGCCCGGGTCCTCCGGCGGCACCGACAGGTCGATGTCAGGGGACTCGCCCGTGGACTGGCGGCGGCGGCCGATGGTGATCTGGCCGCCGGTCAGCGGCAGGTGCTGCTCGGGGGAGTACGCGGGCAGGTTCAGGCCCGCGGCCTCCGGGCCGCTGCGCTGCATCATCGCCATGAAGTACGAGCGGTCCGGCCCGATGGTCGCCGACCAGGCGCCGCCCTGCGCGGGGAACGGTGCCTGCTGGCCGGGGTGCATGCCCTGACCCGGGTGACCCTGCTGTCCCGGGTGGCCCTGCTGGCCGGGGTGTCCGCCCTGGCCCGGGTGGCCCTGCTGGCCCGGGTGTCCGCCCTGGCCCGGGTGGCCCCCCTGGGGGTGCATGCCGGGGCCGGGCGGGGGCACGGTCGCGCCCGGGTGCTGGTGCTGCTGCGGCGGACCCTGCTGGTACGGGGGCTGCTGCGACTGCTGCTGGCCGGGCGGCGGGAGCATCCAGTCGTCGCCGCCGGTCTGGTGCGGGGCGGGCGCGGGGGCCGGCGGGCCCTGGTGGCGCTGCTGGAACGCCCCCGGCGGCGGGCCGGGCTGCTGGTAGCCGCCGTTGGGGTCGCCGTGCAGCGGCTCGGCCGGCCGGTTCACCTGGGAGGGCCGGGAGCCCTGGTAGTCGAAGTGGTCCTGCTGCGGCTGGTAGCCGGGCGGCAGGTTCATGCCGGGACCCGGGCGTCCGCCGGGACCGGGCGGGGGCACGGGGACCCCCGCGCCCGTGCCGTGCGGCGGTACGGGCGAACCGGGGCCGGGACCGCGGCCGCCACCGGGCTGCTGCGGGCTGTACCCGGTGGGCTGGCGGGTCAGGAAGTTGTAGCGGCACTCCTCGCAGAACGGCGCCATGGCCTCGCGGGGGGTGCGGCACTGCGGGCAGAGCTCGGCCTGCATGGTGGCGTCGCCCCCGGGACCCGGGTAGCCGTAGCCGCCGTAGGAGGGCCCCGGCGCGGGAGCCCCCGCGGGCGCACCCGGTCCGGCCATGCGGTGGCCGCAGACCTCGCACCAGTCTTCGGAGACCGATTGGTGTCCGTTCGGGCAGGTCGGCATGTCGGCCCTTCCCCCTCTCCCTGTCCAGCCCCCGTCAGGGCCGCAATTCAGGACTTCTTCACTCGAACGGTCTGCGTCGAACGCGTTTCGAGAGTCATCTCGTCCGCATCCGTGACCTTCGCCTTCAGCCGCACAGTACCGGTCGCGGCGTCGACGACGTCGACCACCTTCGCAAGCAGTTTCGCAGTGTCCTCGTTCCCGGACGCACTCGCCAGTTGTACGGCCCGTCCCAGCTTGGCCGTCGCACCATCGAAATCTCCCGATTTACGGGCTTCCAGGCCCTGCTGGATGGCCCGGGCCAGCTCCGCCTGGCCTGTGTAATGCGCCACTTGCGGGTTCATCGCGGTCGACGCGGCCAGGTCGTCCGTCCACACCGCCCGTACCAGCCCCTGGGACAGCACGACCGGTCCCGCGCCCTCCCCCGCGGGGGCGGGGGCCACCAACGAGGCCCGCGCCGCGAGCATTTCCTGCCCGATCCCGGCGCCGGGTACGCGTACGCCGACGTGGTAGTCGCGGGATTCGTCGCCCCAGGAACCCGTCGGGTAGTCCCCGGCGCGCGGGCCCGCCTCGGTGCGCCGGTCCGTGAGATCGACCACGCTCGGCGCGACCTGCTTCACGAAGAGGACCTCGGCGCCGACCGGCGTCCACAGCCGGAGGGCGACGTCGCCGACCTCCTTGTCCATGGCCCGCGCCATCATCGCGGTGAAGTCGGCCCGCAGGCCCGCCGGGTCGGCGACGATGTCGGCCCGGCCCAGGAGGGCCTCGGCGATGCCGGTGACCTCCTTGACCTCCCAGTCCGTCCCGACGCCGCGGGCGTCACAGGTGAACCTCCCCGCGCAGTGCTCCAGCGCGGCGGCCAGCGCCTCCGGGGTCTCGTGTTCGTTCCGGCCGTCGGTCAGCAGGATCCCGTGCCGGATCGCCGTCCCGTCCGTACCCGCGAACAGGCTCTCGGCCAGCCGCAGCCAGGTGCCGATGGCGGTGCCGCCGCCCGCGCTCAGCCGGCGCAGGGCCTCCTTGGCCGCGGCGCGGGTCTCCGGGCCGGCCACCGCGAGGCGGCCGCCGCCCGGGTAGACGTCCCTGGCCACGTGCGTACCGGCGACCACGGCGAAGGAGGTGCCGTCCCGGAGGGTGTCGACGGCGGCGGCCGTCGCCTCGCGGGCGTTGCGCATCTTCTCCGGCGGGTAGTCCATGGACCCCGAGCAGTCGACCATGATCACGACGGCCGAACCGCCGGCCGGGCCGGCCGTGCCGGCGGCACCCGCGCCGCCGGCGCCGGTCCGGGTGACGCTGCCGCCGCCGGTCGAGGTCACGGTGACGATGGCGCTGACGTCGCGGCCGCCCTCGGGCAGGTACTCGTTCTGGTACACCTCGACGTCGAAGCGCGGAGCGCTCGGCTTGGCGAAGTTGGCCATCGGTTCTGCTCCTCAGGAATGCGGACGCGGGGCCACGGGGAACGGCACGACGGCCACGGTCACGTTGTCGTGCCCGCCGCCGTCGAGGGCGTGGCCGACGAGCACCTGCGCGCTGTGCAGGGGCCGGGCCGCGGCGTCGGCGGGCAGCACCCGCGCCATCTCCTCGGCGCTCTCCGCGTAGTTCCACAGGCCGTCGGTGCAGACGACGACCACGCCGGGCCGGTCGGGCTTGAAGGCGGCGGTGTGCGGTTCGAGTTCGTACGCGTCGGCGCCGAGCCAGCCGGTGATCGCGTGGGCGCGCACGTCGGCGTACGCCTCGGCCTCGCCCATCAGCCCCGCGGCGACCATCTGGGCGGCCCAGGAGTCGTCCTCGGTGAGCCGGGCGGGCGGGGCGGAGCGGTCGTCGGGCACCCAGTAGGCGCGGGAGTCCCCGACCCAGCCGATCACCAGGATGCCGTGGGTGACCACGGCGCCGACCAGGGTGCAGGCGGGGGCGTTCTGGTGGCCGGGGGCGGCGGCGAGCGCGTTGACGGCGTCCGCCGCCGACACGATCGCCTCGTGCATGGCCTGCTGGGGGTGCGCGCCGCGGGGGAGCGCGGACAGCAGCGACTCGTTGGCGGCCGCGGCGGCCGCGGCGGAGGCGTCGTCCGGCCTGCTGGCCGAGGAGACGCCGTCGCAGACCACGGCGACGGTGGCGGTCGTGCCGTCCGGCAGCGCGGTGGCGGCCACGGCGAAGGAGTCCTCGTTGCGGTGGTGCCGCAGGCCGCGGTCGCTCACGGCCGCGACGCTCTCCAGCGACTCCTCCTGGTGGTCCCGCTCGCGCGGCTGGGCGTGCCCGCAGTTCTCGCAGTACCCGTCGGTGTCCACCTGCCCGCTGCGGCAGGCGACGCAGACCCGTGCCCCGGCGGGGCGCGGGACCGTGGCGGGGGCGGGGGCGGGGGCGGGGGCGGGGGCGGGGACGGGCGGTGCGGGGGGCGCCGAGGGCGGCGCGGGCACCTGCACGGGCTCGTGCCCGGGCCCGTCGTACAGCGTCGGCTCGTGCCCGGGGCCGTCGTACAGCGTCGGCGGGTGGTCGGGTCCGTCGGGCAGCGTCGGCGGGTGGTCGGGGCGCGGGGGCACGCCGGGGCCGCCGGTGGCGGCGAACACCGGCCCGCCGTACTCCCCACCCGTGCCGGGCAGCCCGCCTCCGCCGCCGGGAGCGGCGGCGCCGGCCGGGCGGACACCTGCCCCGGCCCCGTGCTCGCCGAACCGGGGGGCAGGGTCACCGAAGTCGGCCCCGGGGGCCGGGGCGTCGAAGTCGTGCCGCGGCTCGCCGGGCACCGGCACTCCGGCCCCGGGGGTCTGGCCGGCGGGGCCGTCGCGGTACGCCGCCGTGCCCTGGCCGGCGGCCTCCCCGTACGCGGTGGAGCCCGCGCCCGGTGCCGGGTGGGCCGGCCAGGACGGATCGCCGAACCCGTGTGCCGTCGGAGCGGCACCGGGGGCCGGTACGCCGGAGCCCGGCACGGGCGGCACGGGCCTGCCGGGGAAGCCGCCCGCGGCCGGTGCGGGCCCGCCGGGGAAGCCCCCGGCAGCCGGTACGGGCCCGCCCGGGTGGCCGCCCGCGGCCGGCGCCCGGCCGCCGTACGTGCCCGGGGCCGTGCCCGGCGCCAGTGGGACCGTCGGACGGTCGGTCGACGGCGCCGCCGCCGTCACGGCACAGCCGCACCGGCCGCAGAAGCGGTCACCCTCCTCCACCGGCTCCTCGCAGCTGGGGCATCCCGACAGCCATGGCATCCGCGACATCACTCACACCCACGTCCGGGGACGGAAACGGTTTGCCCGCTCCACCAGTTCGATCCTCTCCTCGCCACGCTGCGCGAGCCGCGCGAGGACGCGGAACGAGCGCTCAAGGCCGAACCGCAGCCCCCGCTCGTCCAGTTGACTGCCCAGCAGCGAGGCGTGCCCAGGGGCAGCCCCCTGGCTACCCGACAGTACCCAGTCCAGGGCGGAGCCCAGAACTTCGGTGGTCAGGTGCTCCAGCCGCACCGCGTCCAGCCCGAACTGCCGCAGCACCTCGACCTGTCCGGCCGCGGCCGTCAGGTCGTCCAGCAGCGCCTCCCGCGCCACGCGCTCGCGCAGCCGGGCCCGCACGGCCGCCACCCGGGCCGCCGTGTAGTGGATGGACGCCTCCGGTACGGACTCCAGCGCGCGCACGGCACCGGCCCGGTCGCCGGTCGCCAGCCGCACCCGGGCCAGTCCGAACGCGGCGCTCACGAAGCCCGGGTCGGTGACCCACACCAGCCGGTAGTACTCGGCCGCGTTGTCCAGCTGCCCCAGGATCTCCGCGCACAGGCCCAGCGCCAGCTTCGGCGCCGGCTCGCCCGGGAAGGCGTCGTACACGGCGTCGAAGGACAGGGCCGCGGCGGCGTCGTCCCCGGTGGCCAGCGAGGAGACCCCGCGCGCCCACACCACCCGCCAGTCGTCCGGGTGGGCCGCCTCCAGCTCGTCCAGCAGCCGCGCGGCCGCCCGCGCCTCGCCCAGTTCGAGCCGGGCCCGCAGCTCCCGCAGCCGCAGCTCCGCCGATTCGGCCGGTGCGGCCCCGAGCGCGCCCAGCAGCTCCGCCGCGCCCGAGCCCATCAGACCGGCCAGGAAACCGGCGTTCGGGTCCGTCGGGTCCACCAGGGGCAGCGGCAGGGCCAGTGCGTGGCGCACGGCGTCCAGCCGGGCCAGCCCGGGCACCCCGGGAGCGAAGCCCACGGGTTCCGCGGGCTCGGGTGCCCGGGGACCCGGCACGAGGGCGGCGCCGGTCGCGGCCGGCCCGGCAGCGGGTGCCCCCACCGCGTGCGTGGCCGCCGTTCCGATGGACGCCACGGGACCGGCCCCGGGTGCGGCGGCCGCCGGCACCACCGGCACCGCAGCGGGCCGCCCGGCCGGGCCGCCCGTACCCGCGGCCGGCACCTCGCCCGAGCCGGAGCCGGAGCCGAAGCCGGACTTCATACCCGCCCCCGAACCCGCCCCCGAACCGGACTTCGAACCGGAACCCGAACCGGAACCGGCCCCGAGAACGGCACCGAGCACGGACCCCAGAAGCCCGGCACGCCCGCCGCCCTCCCGCGCACCCAGCAGCGACACCTCGGCGGCCCGCTCCGCGAACAGCTCCGTGTCCGGCACCCGCAGTTCGGGGCCGAAGAGCGTGGACAGCTGCGGCCTGGGTTTCCCCGTCTGGAGGGCGACCACCTCCCGCAGCACGCCCGTCAGCTGCTCGGCCATCTCCTGCGCGGAGGCGAACCGGCGCGCCGGATCGGGGTCGGTCGCCCGGACCAGCAGCCGGTAGAAGGACTCGTACCGCCGGAAGACCTCGATGTGCCCGGGATCGGGCAGCGAGTCCACGAAGACGTTGGTGTAGCCCTGGAAGTCGAAGGTCAGCACGGCCAGCGTGCGCGCCACGGTGTACAGGTCCGAGGCCACCGACGGGCCGACCTCCGCCACCTCCGGCGCCTGGTAGCCCACGGTGCCGTAGATCGCCGACTCGTCGTCGTCCATCCGCCGGACCGCGCCCATGTCGATCAGCTTCAGCTGGTCCTGCTGCTGGATGGCGTTGTCGACCTTGAAGTCGCAGTACAGCAGGTTCCGGCTGTGCAGGTGGCCCAGGGCCTCCAGCGCCTCGATCCCGTACGCGCAGGCCTGCTCGACCGGCAGCGGGTCGCGCCGCCCGTCCGGCCGCCGCCGCTCGTTGGCGATCTCCTTCAGGGACTTGCCGCCGACGTACTCCATGACGATGTACCCGTCCAGCGAGCCGGAGCGCTGGTCGAGGTGCTCGACGAAGTTGTAGATCCGGACGATGTTCGAGTGCTCGATCTCCGCGAGGAAGCGCCGCTCGGATATCGCGGCGGCCATCGCGTCCTGGTCCCCGGTGTCCAGCAGGCCCTTGAGCACCACCCACCGGTCCGAGACCGCACGGTCCACCGCCAGGTACACCCAGCCCAGGCCGCCGTGTGCGAGGCAGCCCGCCACCTCGTACTGGCCGTGCACCACATCGCCCGCGCGCAGCTTCGGCACGAAGGAGTACGGGTGCCCGCACTTGGTGCAGAAGCCCTCCGTACGCCCGGGCCGCTCCCCGCGCGCCCGCCCGACCGGAGCCCCGCAGTCCGACCGCGAGCAGAAACGCTTCCGCTCCGGTACCTCGGGGTTCTCCAGCACCGCCGCCGACGGATCGGGCCGCGCCACCTCCGGTACGGACACCAGCCCGGCGCCCAGCCGGCCGCGCGCCGAGGCACCCGAGGCGGAACCCGAACTGCGCACCGACACCGAGCGCGTGGAGCCGCCGGTGCCGGACATGGCGCGCGACAGGCGCCCCGACACCGAACGGCGCGAGCCGGACGACCGGGAGGACCGCGAGGACCGCGCCGAGGCGGAACCGCGACCGGACCCCCGCGACCCGGACGAGCCGTGCGACCCCTGGGAGCCGTGCGAGCCCTGGGAGCCGTGCGAGCCCTGGGACCCCCGGGCCCCGCGCGCCGCGCTGGTCATCCCGGTGGGCATCGTCTCGACCTCGCCGGCACCGGGACCCGGCCCCCGGCCGCCCGACGCACCCGACCGCGCCGAGCCGACCGAGGCACCCGACCGCGCCGAGCCGCCCGACCCGGCGGACCCGGCCGGGCCGACCGCCCCGGCCCCAGGGCCGACCGCCCCGGCCCCCGGGCCACCCGCGGGCGCCAGCCCGCAGGTGTCGCAGTACAGCCCGCCGCCGCCCATGTCCTCGTACGCCCCGGGGCACCCGGGACGCTGACACGCGCCCCCGGCCGCCGCCGCGCCCGACCCGGTCACACCCACCTCGTTCATCGCCCGTCCTCAGGGCCGTACTGCCGGGGCACCAGCACCTCGGCCGCCGCCCGCTGGTACCGCAGCACCGCCTCCTCCGCCGCGCGCAGGTCGCACGGCGCGCTCCACAGCATCCGCCGGGCCGCGTCGTACCGCTCGATCAGCAGCGGGTCCTCGGCCATCCCGTGCCGGGCCACCTTCGCCCGGTACGCGTCCAGCCTGCCCCGCAGCTCCGCCCGCACCGCCAGCGGGGCGGTCACCGCGGTCAGCGAGGCGCGGGCCCGCTCCAGTTCGTCCTCCGCCCGCCGCTCCAGCGACTCCAGCAGCGGCGAGAGCCGGTGCCACTGCGCGTGCCGGCGGTACTCGGCGGCCGCGGCCAGCTGTTCCTGGAGCGCGGTCGGCGGCCCGCTCACCGCGGGCACCTCCGAAGCGGCGATCTTCGCGAGCACCTCCCCGCGCGCCGTGCGCGCCTCGGCCAGCGTCCGGTCGGCCCGCGACAGCAGGTCGCGCAGGCCGATCAGCCGCCGCTCGGCGTCCTGCCGGACCAGCAGCACCGCCTCGATCTCCCGGCGCACGTCCTCCAGGGCACGCGCAGCCCGGTCGTACCGCACGGTGTCGGGACGGCCGCCGCCCGGCGCCGAACTGCCCGGCGCCGGCTGCCAGAAGGCCAGCGGGTCCGTGATCACCTCGGCCCGCAGCGAGGTCAGCTCCTCGGTGATCGCCTCCAGGTCGTCCCCCGAGGGGTGCTCGCCCGGCCGTACGCCCACCGAGTGCGCCAGCGAGCGGGTCCTGCGCAGCTCGGCCGCGAGCAGGTCGATGCGGGCCGGCAGCGCCGACCACACCGCGTCCGCCGCGACCACCGTGTCCAGCGACTCCGCGTACAGCTCGTTCATCCGCGCCACCAGCCCGGCGAGGCTGAACCGCTCGGCCAGCGCCGAGCCCTCCACGCCCGCGCCCGGCACCGTCACGCTCCGCCCGCGCAGCCGCTCCGTCAGCTCCGCCAGGTCCTCGCGCGAGGCCCAGCGGCGGCGCGCCCGCGCGTCCCTGGCCGCGGTCAGGGCCGCCGTGTACGCGTCGAAGTGGTTCCACAGCAGCGAGATCCGGGCGTCGGTGACCGCCCACCGCTCCTTGGTGTGACCGGTCAGCTCGGCGCCCTCCAGGAGCCGGCGGCCCGCGTGGTCCTGGAGCGCCAGCAGCGAGGTCTCGACGGCCTCGTGCTCGGCGCCCAGCCGGGCCAGCGCACGGTCCACCTCGTCACGGTCCATCACCGGACCGCCCGGCCCGTCATCGGAGCCGGGGAAGCCGGCAGCCGTGCCGCCCATCGATGCCCTCTCTGCCGTCGCCTCGCCCCATGAGCCGTCCCATGAGACCGGTCAGCCCCGGTACTTCGGCGCCGGGGGCGCCGTGATGTCGGGGAGGTCGGCCGCCAGCCACTTGCGGTAGGCCGCCATCCAGGGGCTGTTCGCACCGCCCTGGCGGTACCCGTCGAGGACCTTGTTGACCCTCCGTACCAAGTCACTCGCGTCCTTGTTCATCGCCACGCCGTAGAACTCCGTGGCGAACGGCTGTCCTACCAGCTTCACCGAGGGGTCCTGCGCGGCCAGGCCGGCCGCCAGCGCGTTGTCCGTGACCATGCCGTCCACCTCGCCCAGCTGCAGCCTGACCAGGCAGTCCAGCTGGTTCGGCACGGTCCGCGAGATGTCCGCGCCGAAGGACTTGGCCTTCAGCTGCGTCTCCGCCGTCGAGCCGCTCGCCGAGCAGATCCGGCGGCCCTTGAGCGAGGCGTCGTACCCGGTGATCGGGGAGCCCTTCGGGACCAGCACCTGGGGGCCGGTCTCGAAGTACGCGGTGGAGAAGGCGACCTCCTCCAGCCGCTTGCAGTTGATCGTCATGGTCCTGACGACCACGTCGACCCGGCCCTCCTTCAGCGCGGGGATCCGCTGGCTGGTCGGGATCGCCCGGTAGATCACCGCGTCCTCGTCGCCCAGGATCTCCCGGGCGATGGCCTTCACCAGGTCGATGTCGAAGCCCTCCAGCTGCCCGGTGGCGGGGTTGCGGTAGCCCCAGCGGTAGCTGTTCTGGTCCACGCCGGCGACCAGCTTGCCCGCCGCCTTGATCCGCGCGATCGTCGGGCCGTCCGCCCCGGACGGGGTCAGGCTGGCCTCCGGCTCCCGGCAGGTGTCGGCGGCCGGCGCGGCCGGCCGCCCGGCCGTGCCCTGTGCCACCGAGGCGGCCGGCGCGCCGTGCGCGTCCGGGTGCCGGGACAGCGGTACGAGCACCGCCGCGGCCGTCAGCGCGCAGGCGACGGCCATGCCGGTCACCCCGCCCCAGCCGCGCAGCCGTCCGGCCCGCACCTTCTCGCGCCCGTCCGCCGCGCGCCCGCCCCGCCCTATCGGCATCCGCATCTCACCTGTACTCCGAAAGCCTGCGCCCGATACCGAGCAACGCCGCCACCGCGCCCAGCACCGCCAGCGCCGCCGCGCCCTGGGCGAGGCCGCCGAACGCGCCGAGACCGTTCCGGGCGGCCGTGGTGAACTCCCGCTGCTCGTGCGCCACGGCCTCCTGGAGCGAGGCGTCCACCTTGTCGAAGGAGGCGCCCGTGCTGTTCCCGCCGCCGATCACCTGCGTCAGGGCGCCCTCGTAGTCGCCGCTGACGTCCGTGGCCCGGGCGGCGGCGTGCCGCGCCCGCCACTCGCGGAAGCCCGCCAGCGCCCGCGCCACCGGCTCGGCGCCCGCCGGGTCGTCCGCGAGCCGGCCGGCCCGCTCCAGACCCTCCTGCAGCGCCGTCATGTCCGAGGCGAAGTCCACGTCGTACTTGTCGGACTTCTTGTCCGCGGCCAGCACCGCGCCGCGCGACACCAGCGTGAGGTTCTCGTTCGCCCGCGCCTGGAGCGAGGCGATCCGGGCGTCGTTGAGCACCTTCAGCGACTCCTGGCCGCGCGCCCGGGACTCCTGCAGGTCCGCCCGCGCGACCAGGTGACCCACGCCCAGCCACAGCAGCACCACCAGGGAGGCGGCCGAGGCGGCCAGCAACCCGTGGTTGAGCACCCGGTTGGTCCGCCGGAAGTTGCGGTACTGCGCCCAGCCGAGCACCGCCAGCGCTGCGAGCCCGGCGGCGAGGGCGGCCAGCGGCCACGACCCCGCCCGGGAGTAGTCCGCGTACAGCCGGCCGGTCTCCGCCTCGTACAGCCGCTGCGCGGCCGGCAGCAGCTGCGTGCTCATCCGCTCGTTCGCGTACCGCAGGTAGGCGCCGCCCAGCGGCAGGCCCTGCCGGTTGTTGGCGCGGGCCTGCTCGATCAGGCCGGTGTAGCGGGGGAGCTGCTCGTTCAGCAGGGCGATCTGCCGGGCCGACTCCGCGGAGCCGCCGGTGTTCGCCGCCGCCTTCACCAGCAGCCGTGAGGCGTTGGCGATGTCCCGCTCGTACCGCTCCCGCACGGCCCGCGACTCGCCGCTGCCCGCGAGGAAGCCGCTGGAGGAGGCCGTGTCGGCGTCCGCGAGGGAACGGTAGATGCTCGCCGCGTCCGCGCTCAGCGGCTGGCTGCGGCTCACCACGTCCTCCGCGGCGGCCGAGCGGTCGGCGATCTGCCAGGCGGTCACGGCACCGAACAGCACCACGAGCGCCGCCAGCACCGCCCCGATGATCCGCAGCCGGCCGGGCTCGGTCGTCGCGGCGGCACGCAGCCGGTCCACGCCCTCCGACCAGGCGGTACGCCGCCGGGGCGGCGGCACCGTGCCCGGCTCCGGCGCAGCCGTCGGCGCGATCGACGCGTATGTCACCCGGCCTCTCCCCCCTCAGGTCCTGGCCAGAAGTATGGACGCAGTGGCCGACGAGCACAGCATCAACGGCTGGATCTTGACCGAACCACCCGTGCCGCCGTTACCCGCGCCCCGGCCCCGCCCCACGTTCCGCTCCCCTCCGGCAGACGGCCCCGCGCCCCGCCCCGGTTCCAGTCCTCCCCAGCGGCGGGCCGCCGAATCACCCGAACCGGAGCCGGAGTTCCCCGTACGCCGGTTCGCGCGCCCCCACCGCGTCGAGCCCCAGCAGCCCCGCCCCCAGCACCGGGGCGGCGGTGACCACCGTCACCCGCGCCAGGGGCGCGCGGACGGCCAGCCGGGCCGCCAGCCGGTCGTGCAGCCGGGGGTGCCCGGCCGCCAGCACGCTCCCGCCGAGCACGACCGGCACCTCCTCGGCCAGCAGCCCGAGCCGCTCCAGCGCGACCGAGGCCATCGCGACGACCTCGTCGGCCTGCCGGTCGACCAGGGCCTGTGCCACCGCGTCGCCCCGGTCCGCCACCGCGAAGAGCACCGGGGTCATCTCGTGCCGCCGCACGCGCGGGATCCGCCCCAGGTGCAGGGCCTCGACCAGCTCGTACACCGAGCCCAGCCCGAAGTGCGCCGGCAGCGCCTTGGCCAGCTCGGTGGGCGCGCCCCGGCCGTCCTCGGCCCGGGCCGCGAACCACATGGCCTCGTCGGCCAGTCCGCCCCCGCCGCCCCAGTCGCCGGAGATCTGGCCCACCGCGGGGAAGCGGGCCGTCCGCCCGTCCGGGGTCATCCCCACGCAGTTGATGCCAGCCCCGCACACCACCGCCACCCCGCGCGGCTCGGCGCCCGCCGGCAGCCCGGCGCGCAGCAGCGCGAAGGTGTCGTTGTACACGGCGGTGCTGCGGCCCCAGCCGCGCCGCTCGATCTCCCGGGCCAGCTCCCGCTCCTCCTGCGGGAAGTCGGCGTTGGCCAGACAGGCCGACACGTGGCCGGCGAGCGGGCCGCCGCCGTCCGCCGCGGCCCCGCAGGAGGCCAGCGCCTCGGCGATCACGTCCACCGCCGCGGCCACTCCGGTCACCGCGGGCTGGAAGCCGCCGGCCCGTCCCCGGGCGGACACGGACCCGTCCGGGGCGATCAGCGCGACGTCGGTCTTGCTGTTGCCGGCGTCCACCGCCAGGACGGCGTACGGGGTCACAGCCATGGGAGGTGCTCCTCGTTGTGCGCGAGCAGCCGGTCGGTGAGGCCCTCGGCCCGGTCGTACTGGCCGACCAGCGGGTGGGCCAGGAGGGCCCGGAAGACCCGGTCCCGGCCGCCGCGCAGGGCGGCGTCCAGGGCCAGTTCCTCGTACGCCGTGACCTGCGCGACCAGACCCGCGTACAGGGGGTCGAGGCGCGGCACGGGCAGCGGGACGGCGCCGGAGGCGTCCACCCGGGCCGGCACCTCGATCACCGCGTCGTCGGGGAGGAAAGGCAGCGTGCCGCGGTTGAGGGTGTTGACCACCTGCACCGGGCTGCCGCCGTCGCCCAGCAGCGCCGCCGCCAGGTCCACGGCGGCCTCGGAGTAGAAGGCGCCGCCGCGCTTCGCGAGCAGCTCCGGCTTCTCGTCCAGGGCCGGGTCGGCGTACAGCGCCAGCAGTTCGCGCTCCATCGCGGCCACCTCGGCGGCCCGCGAGGGCTTCTCGCGCATCTCCCGCACCACCTCGTCGTGCGCGTAGAAGTAGCGCAGGTAGTACGAGGGGACGACGCCGAGCCGCTCCAGCACCTCCGGCGGCAGCTTCAGGTCCGCGGCCACCGCGGCGCCGTGCCGGGCCAGCAGCTCCGGCAGCAGGTCGGGCCCGTCGGGGCCGCCCTTGCGCACGCCGAGTTCCCAGGTCAGGTGGTTGAGCCCGACGTGGTCCAGGTGGAGTTCGGCGGGCGCGAGTCCCAGCAGGGCGGCGAACTTCCGCTGGAGCCCGATGGCCACGTTGCACAGGCCGACGGCCTTGTGGCCGGCGGTGAGCAGGGCCCGGGTGACGATGCCGACCGGGTTGGTGAAGTCGATGATCCAGGCGTCGGGGTTGGTACGGCGCACCCGCTCGGCGATGTCGAGCACCACCGGCACCGTGCGGAGCGCCTTGGCGAGCCCGCCCGCGCCGGTGGTCTCCTGGCCGACGCAGCCGCACTCCAGCGGCCAGGTCTCGTCCTTCTCGCGGGCCGCCTGGCCGCCCACGCGCAGCTGGAGCAGGACGGCGTCGGCGTCCGCGACGCCGGCGTCGAGGTCGGCGGTGGTGGTGATGCGTCCGGGGTGGCCCTGGCGGGCGAAGATCCGCCGGGCCAGGCCGCCGACGAGCTCCAGCCGCTCGGCGGCCGGGTCCACCAGGACGAGTTCGCTGATGGGCAGGGTCTCGCGGAGCCGCGCGAACCCGTCGATCAGTTCGGGGGTGTAGGTGGACCCGCCACCCACGACGGTCAGCTTCATCGTGCTGTCAGCCCTTCACTCCGGTCAGGGTGACGCCCTCGACGAACGCCTTCTGGGCGAAGAAGAAGAGGACGATCACGGGGGCCATGACCAGCGCCGTCGCGGCCATGGTGAGGTTCCAGTCGGTGTGGTGCGCGCCCTTGAAGGACTCCAGCCCGTAGCTGAGGGTCCAGGCGGCGGGGTTCTCCGAGGCGTAGATCTGCGGGCCGAAGTAGTCGTTCCAGCAGGCGAAGAACTGGAAGAGGGCCACCGCGGCGAGGCCGGGCTTCGCCATCGGCAGGACCACCCGCAGCAGGGTGCGCAGTTCGCCGCAGCCGTCGACCTTCGCGGAGTCGAGGTACTCGCGGGGGATGGTCAGCAGGAACTGGCGCAGCAGGAAGACCGAGAAGGCGTCGCCGAAGGCGAGCGGCAGGACGAGCGGCCACAGGGTGCCGGACAGGCCCAGCTGCTTGGCCCAGAACAGGTACATGGGGATGACCACGACCTGCGGCGGCAGCATCATCATCGAGACCACGAGCAGCAGCGACAGGTTCCGGCCCCGGAAGCGGAACCGGGCGAGCGCGTACGCCACCGGCACCGAGGAGACCAGTGTCAGCAGGGTGCCGAGGCCCGCGTACAGCAGGGTGTTGCGCCACCAGGTGAGGAAGCCCGGGGTGCGCCAGACCTCCGCGTAGTTCCCCCACTCCCAGGTGCGCGGCCACAGGTCCCGGGTGAGGGCCTGCTGGTCGCTCATCAGGGAGGTGAGGACGAGGAAGACGAAGGGGAGCACGAAGAACAGGGCGGCCGCGACGGCCAGCGCGTGGACGCCGATCCAGTGCAGCACGGCCGTGCGGCGGGCGGCGGCCCGGGCGGCGGGGCCGGCGGTGGTGGTCCGGCCGGTGGCCGGGGGAGCGGTCAGGGAGGTCGTCATCGTCAGTCACCCGTTCCCACGAGTCCGCCGCGGCGTCGCATCAGCAGCGCCGTGAACGCCATGGCCAGTGCGAAGAGCACGAGCGCGACCACGCAGGCCGAGCCGTAGTCGAAGCGCTGGAATCCGAGGTTGTAGACCAGCTGGGGCAGGGTCAGCGTGGACTTGTCGGGGTAGCCGGGCTCGAACTGCTGGCCCGAGCCGCCGATCACCCCGGCCGCCACCTTTCCCGCCACCAGCGGCTGCGTGTAGGCCTGCATGGCCTGGATCACGCCGGTGACCACCGCGAACAGCACGATGGGCGAGATGTTGGGCAGCGTGATGTGGCGGAACCGCTGCCAGGCACCGGCGCCGTCCAGCTGGGCCGCCTCGTACTGTTCCTTCGGCACATCGAGCAGCGCCGCCATGAAGATCACCATCAGGTCGCCGATGCCCCACAGGGCGAGCAGCGTCAGCGCCGGCTTGGACCAGGACGGGTCGGTGAACCAGCCCGGCGCCGGCAGGCCCAGTCCCTCCAGGACCGTGTTGGCGGGCCCGGTGCCGGGGTTGAGCAGGAAGACGAAACCGAGGGTGGCCGCGACGGGCGGGGCCAGGTACGGCAGGTAGAAGAGCGTCCTGAAGAGCCCGGACCCGGTCTTGATCCGGGTCACCAGCAGGCCGATGCCGAGTCCGAACACGACCCGGCAGGTGACCATCACCAGCACCAGCCAGAGCGTGTTGCGGACCGCCGGCCAGAAGAGCGGGTAGTCGGTGAGGACGTACGACCAGTTGGCGGCGCCGTCGAAGGCCGGGGGCCGGATCCCGTCGTAGTCCATGAGGGAGAAGTAGACGGTCGACAGGAGCGGGTACGCGAAGAACACGCTGAAGCCGACCAGCCAGGGCGACATGAAGGCCGCGGCGGTGAGCGCGGCCCGCCGCTGCTTCGCCCGCAGGGTGTGCGTGGCCATGGGGGCTACTTCGCCTTCGCGATGTCGGTGTCGACCTGCGCGGCCGTCTTCGCCAGGCCCGCGGCCAGGTCGGGCACGGCGCCCTTCTCCACCTGGTACGCGAAGTCCGTGAAGGTCAGCTGGTAGGTGCCGCCGTCGGCCTGGGCGGGGGTGGTGTTGGACTTCGGGTGCCGCGCGATGTCGAGGAAGGTGCGGAAGCCGGGCTCGGTGACGAGCTTCGGCGACTCCAGCGCGGCCTTGGTCGAGGGCACGTTGTGGATGGCGTTGGCGAAGGCCACCACCGCCTCGGTGTCCGTGGTCAGGTACCGCACCAGCTCCCAGGCGGCGTTCTGCTTGGCGCTGGTGGCCGCGATGCCGACGATGGTGCCGGAGAGGTAGCCCTTGCCGTAGTCGGCGAGGCGGTCGTCCGGGACGGGCAGCGGGGCGGTGCCGATCTCGAACTTCACCCCGGCCTCCCGGGCCATGGCCAGCCGCCACTCGCCGTCGATCTGCATGGCGACCCTGCCCTGGTGGAAGGGGTGTTCGGCGCCCCACTCGTCGCCGAAGGTGCTGCGGAACCGCTCCAGCTTCGCGTACCCGCCGAGCGCCTCGACCAGGCCCTTCTGGTAGGTCAGCATCTGCGCGAAGGCCGGGTCCTTCGCGAGGTTCGACTTCCCGTCGGCGCCGAAGTACGCGGGGCTCCACTGGGCCGCCAGCCGCATCGGGGTGGTCTCGTAGCCGTGGAAGGTGGGCATGACGCCGACCCGCTCGTAGCCGTCGCCCTTCGCCTTGGTGAGCTTCTTCGCCACCTCGGTGAACTGGCTCCAGGTCTTCGGCGGTCCGGTGATGCCGGCCGCCTCGAAGGCGTCCTTGTCGTAGTAGAGCCCGTACGCGTCGTTCAGCAGCGGCAGGGCGCACTGATTGCCGCGGAACTGGGTGTAGTCCAGCAGCGGCTGGGGGAAGACGGCCCGCTTGTCGACCTTCGACTTGGCGAGGAAGGGGTTGAGGTCCACGAAGGCGCCCGAGGTGCAGAACTTGCCCACGCTGTCGGTGGTGAACGAGGACACCACGTCGGGGGCCGCGTCGCCGCCCGCGCGCAGGGCCTGGTTGACCTTGTCGTCGGTCATGTTGCCGGTGACCTTGACGTGGATGTCGGGGTGGGCGTCCTCGAACCGGGCGATGTTCTCCTGGATGGCCTTGACCTCGCCCGGGGCGCTCCAGCCGTGCCAGAAGGTGAGGGTGACCTCCTTCCCCGGGTCGTCCTGGGCCTGGCCGCCGGACTGTCCGGTGCACGCGGTGGCGAGCGCGGATATCGCGGCGGCGACGGCGACAGCCGCGGTCAGACTGCGGGTCCTGGGCATGGCTGTGTCTCCCTGAGGGGTGGGGCGGGCAGGGGCGGGGGCGGGTGGCGCCGGGGTGCGGGTGCGCCGGGTGCGTGCGGGTGTACGTGTGCGGGCGGGGGCGTGGGGGGCTTGCGTACGCGGGCGGGGGCGGGCGGTGGGTCAGCGCGAGGTGTCGAAGACCTCGTCACGGGTGGCGGAGAGGGCGCTCTCCAGCGCGCCGCGCAGCACGGGCTGGTCCTGGACCTCGCCGGTCACCAGCCGGGGCCGGGCCGCGGCGAGTTCGGCGAGCTCGGTCCCGACCAGTTCGCGCAGCGCCTCCCCGCCGGCGGTGACGGCCGCGCCGGACAGCACGACGACCTCCGGGTCCAGTACGGCGACCACCGCGGCCAGACCGGTGGCGAGCGCCGTCGCGTACCGCTCCAGAAGCTGCCGGTACGGCCCCCCGGTCTCCTGCGCGGCCCGGCCGAGCAGGGCCAGCGCGGGCCCGAGGTGCGGATCGCGGCCGGGTGCCGGCTCGTCGTGCGGGGGGAGGTCGGTGATGCCCAGTTCCCGGGCGAGCGCGGGCAGCGCCTGTACGCCGGCCAGCTCCTGGTAGCCACCGGAGCCGACCCGGGCCACCTGACGGACCAGCGGGGCGCCGGGCACCGGCAGGAAGCCGACCTCGCCGGCGCCGCCGGTCCAGCCGCGGTGCAGCCGGCCGCCGATGACCAGGGCGGCGCCGATGCCCTCCTGGTTCCACAGCAGCACGAAGTCCTCGTGGCCCCGGGCGGCGCCGAGCCGCTGCTCGGCGACGGCGGCGAGGTTCACGTCGTTCTCGTACTCGACCGGCATCGGCAGCACCGCGGCCAGCTCGTCCAGCAGGGTGGGGGAGTGCCAGCCCGGCAGGTGGCTGGCGTACCGCAGGCGTCCGGTGTGCGGGTCGAAGGCGCCGGGCGTGCCGATGACCACGCGGTGGAGCGCCGAGCGGGTCAGTCCCGCGGCCGCGACCGCGCCGTCGAGCGCGGCCACCACCCGCTCGACCGCGCCGGGCGCGCCCGGACCCCGGCGGGCGGGGGAGGGCAGCTCGAAGGTGCCCACCGTCTCGCCGGCCAGGTCCGCGACGGCCGCGACGATCCGCTCGGGGGTCACGTCCAGGGCCCCGACGTGTGCGGCGCCCGCGTTGAGCGCGTACAGCTGGGCGCTGGGTCCCGGCCGCCCGCCGTCGGTGCCGGTGGCGACGACCAGCCCGGCGGCCTCCAGCCGGGCCAGCAGCTGGGAGGCGGTGGGCTTGGACAGGCCGGTCAGGCGGCCGATGCGGGTACGGGAGAGAGGGCCGTGTTCCAGCAGCAGGTCCAGGGCGGCCCGGTCGTTCATGGCCCGCAGCACGCGGGGGGTTCCTGGGGTACCTGCCATGGTGCGCTCTCTCCCGAAACTGTTAGGAAACTTTCCTATCGGCTGCGGAGCAACGTAGTGCGCAGCTCAGGGGCGCGTCAACGGTCCGCGCGCAGGCCGCGGAAAACGCCTTCGCCCCCGTCGGCGGGACCGACGGGGGCGAAGGCGTGCAGCGGGGGACGGGTCCCGGCTACTTGGTCATCCGGGGGCCCTGCGGCTGCGGTATCGGCGCGGTGGCCAGGGACTGCGGCGAGGCCGGGTTCGCCAGCGCCGACGGCGGCGCCACCGTGGCGGCCGGGTCGGGGGCCGGTGCCGCGTCCTCCTCGGCCGGTCCCACACCGCCGACGATCCGGATGCCCGCGTCGTCGAACGCCTGCTTGATCCGCCAGCGCAGCTCGCGCTCCACGGAGAACTGCTGGCCGGGCATGGTCTTGGCGGAGACCTTGACGGTCATCGAGGCGAGCAGCACCTCGTCCAGGCCCAGGACCTCGATCGGGCCCCACAGCCGCTCGTCCCAGGGGGACTCCTTGGACATCGCGTCCGCCACGTCGGTGATCACCCGGCGCACCTTGGCCAGGTCCTCGGTCGGCTTGACCTGCACGTCCACCCCGGCGGTGGCCCAGCCCTGGCTCAGGTTCCCGATCCGCTTGACCTCGCCGTTGCGCACGTACCAGATCTCACCGTTGTCGCCGCGCAGCTTCGTGACGCGCAGGCCGACCTCGATCACCTCGCCGGAGGCGACGCCCGCGTCGATCTTGTCGCCGACGCCGTACTGGTCCTCCAGGATCATGAAGACGCCGGACAGGAAGTCCGTGACCAGGTTCCGCGCGCCGAAACCGATGGCCACACCGGCCACACCGGCGCTCGCCAGCAGCGGGCCGAGGTTGATCTCCAGCGCGCCGAGCACCATCAGCCCGGCCGTGCCCAGGATCAGGAACGACGCCACCGAGCGCAGCACCGAGCCGATCGCCTCGGAGCGCTGGCGCCGCCGCTCGGCGTTGACCAGCAGTCCGCCGAGCGCCGTGCCCTCCACGGCCTCGGCACTGCGGTTCATCCGCGTTATGAACTTGGTGATCGCCTTGCGGATCACCGACCGGAGCACTCCCGCGATCACCAGGATCAGCAGGATCTTCAGTCCCGTGTTGAGCCAGTCGGCCCAGTTCTCCTCCACGAATCCCGCGGCGTTCGTCGCGGTCTCGTGGGCCTCTTGCAGCGTGGTCGGCGCATCGGGGGCCGTCAGGGCCAGCACGGGCCAGGACACGACAGGAACCTCCAGGTGTAGCGGTCCGCCCGCGGGGTGTGGCGGGACAGGCCCTCCACACTAACGGCGCATTCCGCCTTACCCCGTCGCCTTGTTCGAGGGAGAGACCAGTCTCACCGGGGGATGACACCGGTGTGGTCGAAAACACCTCCGGCCCGTTACAGCCTCGTGGTGGCGCTTCGACCAGCAGTGAGGAGAGACTGAAAGCAGATCGTCCCGGCGCGAGCCACGCGCCGCCGGCGTACAAGGAGGCAGTCCGTGCCGCACGTCCTGGTCCTCAACGCGTCGTACGAGCCCCTCGGCGTCGTACCGCTCCGCCGCGCGCTCGTCCTCGTCCTGGAGAACAAGGCCATCTCCCTCGAGGAATCCGGCGCCTTCATGCACAGCGCGACCAGAGTCGTCCCCGCGCCCAGCGTGGTACGCCTGAAGCGGTTCGTGCGGGTCCCCTACCGGGGGCCCGTTCCTCTCACCCGTCGCGCCCTGTTCGCCCGGGACGGCGGCCGCTGCATGTACTGCGGCGGCGTCGCCACCAGCGTCGACCACGTGATCCCCCGCAGCCGCGGCGGCCAGCACGTGTGGGACAACGTCGTGGCGGCCTGCCGCCGCTGCAACCACGTCAAGGCCGACCGGCACCTGGTCGACCTCGGCTGGCGGCTGCGCCACCAGCCGGCTCCGCCGTCGGGTCTGGCCTGGCGGATCATCGGCACGGGTCACCGGGACCCACGCTGGATGCCGTACCTCCAGCCGTACGGGGCCGAAGACGCCCTGGCCCGCACGGCGGCGTCCTGACCCCTCCCGTACCGGGTGTCGCCAGGTTCGGGTCCCGTGCCGGGTGCGGTGCGGTGCGTTGCCGGGGGTGCGGGTTCCGTGCCGGGTGGGGTGCGTTGCCGGTGGTGCGGGTCCCGTGCCGGGTGGGGTGCGTTGCCGGGGGCGCCCGGTCCCGTGCCGGGTGCGGTGCGTTGCCGGTGGTTCGGGTCCCGTGCCGGGTGCGGTTGCGTGCCGGGGGCGCGGGTCCCGTGCCGGGTGCGGTGCGTTACCGGGGGTGCGGTGCCGATGTTGGGTGCGGCGCCGTTGTGGTGCGGGCCGTTGCCGCTGCGCGGAGCCGTTTCCCCACCCCGCCCCTTCCCGAACCGGGGCTCCGCCCCGGACCCCGCGCCTCAAACGCCGG
>NZ_JBIVZG010000010.1:0-66610 GCF_044759445.1 Streptomyces sp. NPDC101118
GCCCGGTTACATTTCGAACCCGGAAGCTAAGCCTTTCAGCGCCGATGGTACTGCAGGGGGGACCCTGTGGGAGAGTAGGACGCCGCCGAACAATCTTTCAAAGGACCCTTGGTCCCAGCGTTCACGCTGGGACCAAGGGTCCTTTTTGTTTTATGCCTTTTGCCGAAGCGCGACCGCGGGCTGGTTGCGCGAGAATGATTGCGGCACCCCGAAGACAGGAGTCTCACCCATGTCCACCAACTCTCCCGACGATCGTCCGGAGCGCGAGCCTCGGCGTCGCGACGGCGACAGGGGCGGCTACCGCGGGGGCCGCGACGACCGCTCCGGTGGCGGCCAGCGTCGCGACGACGACCGCGGCGGTTACCGCGGCCGCGACGACCGTGGAGGCGACCGCGGTGGCTACGGCCGGCGCGACGACCGCCCCCAGGGTGGCGGTTTCCGCCGCGACGATCGCCCGCAGGGTGGCGGCTTCCGCCGTGACGACCGTCCGCAGGGTGGCGGCTTCCGTCGTGACGACCGTGCCCCGCGCCGGGACGATGAGCGCGGTGGCTTCCGCCGCGACGACCGTCGGGACGACCGTGGTGGCGACCGCCGTGACGACCGGGGCGGCTACGGCCGTCGGGACGACCGCCCGCAGGGTGGCGGCTTCCGTCGCGACGACCGTGCCCCGCGCCGGGACGACGAGCGCGGCGGTTTCCGCCGCGACGACCGCCCGCAGGGTGGCGGTTTCCGTCGGGACGACCGCCCGCAGGGCGGTGGCTTCCGCCGCGACGACCGTCCGTCGGGTGGTTTCCGTCGGGACGACCGGCCGTCCGGCGGGTTCCGCCGTGACGACGAGCGTGGTGGCGACCGCGGTGGCTACGGCCGCCGCGACGACCGCCCGCAGGGTGGCGGCTTCCGCCGCGACGACCGTGCCCCGCGCCGGGATGACGAGCGCGGCGGTTTCCGCCGTGACGACCGTCCCCAGGGTGGCGGTTTCCGTCGGGACGACCGTCCGCAGGGCGGTGGCTTCCGCCGCGACGACCGTCCGTCGGGTGGTTTCCGTCGGGACGACCGTGCCCCGCGTCGGGATGACGAGCGCGGCGGTTTCCGCCGCGACGACCGTCCCCAGGGTGGCGGCTTCCGCCGCGACGACCGGCCGCAGGGTGGCGGTTTCCGTCGGGACGACCGGCCGTCCGGCGGGTTCCGCCGTGACGACGAGCGTGGTGGCGACCGCGGTGGCTACGGCCGCCGCGACGACCGCCCGCAGGGTGGCGGCTTCCGCCGCGACGACCGCGCGCCGCGCCGGGACGACGAGCGCGGCGGCTTCCGCCGCGACGACCGTCGGGACGACCGCGGTGGCGACCGCCGTGACGACCGGGGCGGCTACGGCCGTCGGGACGACCGTCCGCAGGGTGGCTACCGCCGCGACGACCGTGCCCCGCGCCGCGACGACGAGCGCGGCGGTTTCCGCCGCGACGACCGCGGTGGCGACCGCCGTGACGACCGCGGCCGTGGCGGGGACCGCGGTGGTTACCGTGGCCGCGACGACCGGGGCGGCGACCGTGGCGGCTACGGCCGTCGCGACGACGAGCGCGGTGGCTTCCGCGACCGTGACCGCGAGCCCGTGAAGCGCCTCCCCATCGACGAGGACGTCACCGGCAACGAGATCGACGACGACGTCCACCAGGAGCTGCTCAGCCTGCCCAAGACCCTGGCCGAGGACGTGGCCCGGAACCTGGTCATGGTCGCGCGCCTGATCGACGAGGACCCCGAGCAGGCGTACGCGTACTCCCGCATCGCCCTGCGCCTGGCCTCCCGCGTCGCCGCCGTCCGTGAGGCCGCAGGCTTCGCCGCGTACGCCACGCAGAAGTACAGCGAGGCCCTCGCCGAGTTCCGCGCCGCCCGCCGGATGACCGGCTCCGTCGAGCTGTGGCCCGTCATGGCCGACTGCGAGCGCGGCCTCGGCCGACCCGAGCGCGCCCTCGCGATGGCCGGCGAGCCCGAGGTGCAGAAGCTCGACAAGGCCGGCCAGGTCGAGATGCGCCTGGTCGCCGCCGGGGCCCGGCGCGACATGGGGCAGCTCGACGCCGCCATCGTCACCCTGCAGAGCCCGGAGCTGGCCTCCAACTCCGTGCAGCCCTGGACCGCCCGCCTGCGCTACGCCTACGCCGACGCGCTGCTGGCCGCCGAGCGCGAGGACGAGGCGCGCGACTGGTTCGCCAAGGCCGCCGAGGCCGACAAGGACGGCACCACCGACGCCTCCGACCGGCTCGCCGAGCTCGACGGCATCGAGTTCACCGACGCCATGGCCGACGAGTCCGAGGACGAGGACGAGGCGCCCCACGCCTCGGACGAGGCCTTCGACGAGGACGGGGACGACGAGGACGACGTCGACGACGAGGCCGACGACCAGGACCCCGAGGAGGTCCGGCGCGCCGAGGCCGCGGGCGACGTGACCGAGTACTACGACGAGGACGACGAGGAGTACGAGTCCTTCGACGAGGACCCGGCCTCCGACGCCGACGCCGGCGACAAGGCCTGACGGCCGCCGCGCAGCAACTGACGGAGGGCGGCACCCCCACCGGGGGTGCCGCCCTTCGGCGTTCCCGGGCCGCTCAGTCCAGGGCGCGCAGCACCAGGCCGGTGGCCGGCTTCGGGCCGAACGACGTGGACTTGCGGGGCATCGTCACGCCCTGCCGCGCCAGGTCCCGTACGACCTCCTCGCGGACCGGGTGCATCAGGACCGCGGTGCCGCCGTTGCGCTCGGCCATCTCCACCGTCGCCGCCGTGTCGTGGATGTAGGCGATGTGCTCCGGCTCGTCCGGCACGTGCCACAGGTGGTCCAGCAGCGTCGCGTGCAGGACCGTCGCGTCCAGGCGCCGCCACGCCTCGGGGCGGTCGGTGCGCACCGTGCGCTCGATCAGCTCCGGGTCCGGGTCGGTGACCAGGTGGAAGGTGCCGTCGCCGGTGACCAGGAAGGCGTTGCCGCCGGCCGCGGCCCCGGCGAGGGCGGTCATCGCCGTCTCGAGCGGCCCCTCGACCTGCTGGACCCGGAACGAGCCGGCCAGTGCGGCCAGCGCGTCCGCCACCGGCAGCCGGCGCAGCATCCGGTGGATCGCGCGGACCTGCAGCGGGTACTGCGTCGTGTCCACCAGCAGGACCAGGCCGTAGTCCCAGGGGCTGGGGCCGGTCTGCTCGGACTGCAGGCGCAGGTACGTCGCCCAGCGGTGGTGCCCGTCCGCGATCAGGGCCTGGCGGTGGGCCAGGTCCCCGGTGACGGCCGCCAGCTCGGCCGGGTCCGTCAGGGCCCACAGGCGGTGGTGGAAGCCGTCCTCGGTGGTCGTCGAGAGCAGCGGCTCCCGGTCCGCGACCGCCTCGATGACCGCGGCCGCGCCCGTGTGTGCGCCCTCACCCGGGTAGGTCAGCAGCAGCGGCTCCAGGTTCGCCGACGTGGCGCGCATCAGCCCCGCCCGGTCCGTGACCACGTGCGGCATCACGTCCTCGTGCGGCAGGACGATGCCCGCCTCGGCGGGGGAGAGGGCCAGAGCGCCGATCACACCGCGCTGCACCATGCCGTCCCGGCGCTGCTCGTACACGTACAGGGCCGGCTCGGGGTCGGCGTGCAGGACGCCCTCCGCCAGCCAGTCGGCCAGGGTGCGGGCGGCCTGCTCGTTGCGGGCGTCGGGCGTGGCGGCCTGCGGGAGGATCAGCCGCACGATGTTGTGCGGGTCGGCCGACTCCAGGTGGTTCAGGCCGTCCGGGCGCACCACCACGTCGTACGGGGGAGAGGTGACGGCCGCGAGGCTGCCGACCCGCTCGGGGACGTAACGCAGTCCGTGGAAGGGGATCAGGCGCAGTCCCTGCCCGGCGGGCCCAGATGTGGTCATTGATGCATGGTAAGTGCGCCGCCACGATGCGGGATGATCGGGGGAGAGCTACCGGAACAGCCGAATCGTACGAGGAGCGGACAGGATGACTCGGGTGACCAGGACCAGGCCCGCGGGCAGCGCGCGGAGCCTGCACCGGGCGTACGACACCGCCCTGCTGGACCTCGACGGGGTGGTGTACGCGGGCGGTGAGGCGATCGCGCACGCCGTGGACGCGCTGGGCACCGCCCGGGCCGACGGGATGCACCTCGCGTACGTCACCAACAACGCGCTGCGGACCCCGGACGCCGTCGCCGCGCACCTCACCGAGCTGGGCGTACCGGCCGCCGCGGGCGACGTGATCACCTCGGCGCAGGCGGTGGCCCGGCTGATCGCGGAGCAGGTGCCCGCCGGGTCGCGGGTGCTCGTGATCGGCGGGGAGGGGCTGCGCGTCGCGCTGCGCGAGCGGGGGCTCGTACCCGTGGAGTCCGCCGAGGACGACCCGGCGGCTGTGGTGCAGGGGTACGGGGGCCCGGACCTGGCGTGGGGGCGCTTCGCGGAGGCCTCGTACGCGATCGCGCGGGGCGTGCCCTGGTTCGCGTCCAACACCGACCTGACCATCCCGAGCGGCCGGGGCATCGCGCCGGGCAACGGGGCCGCCGTCGAGGTGGTGCGCATCGCGACGGGTGCGGAGCCGCAGGTGGCGGGCAAGCCCCTCACGCCGATGCACCGAGAGACGATCCTGCGGACCGGGGCCGAGCGGCCGCTGGTCGTCGGGGACCGGCTCGACACCGACATCGAGGGCGCCCACAACGGCGGCGTCGACTCGCTGCTGGTGCTGACCGGTGTCACGGACGCGGCCGGGCTGCTGGCCGCGGAGCCGCGGTACCGGCCGACGTACGTGGCGGCCGACCTGCGGGGGCTGCTCACCGGGCAGCCGGAGGTCGCGCCGGCCGGCGACGGCTTCGTCTGCGGGGGCTGGACGGCGGCCGCGCGGGACGGCGTACTCGCGCTGGAGGCGGACGGCGGAGCCGGGGAGGGCGACCCGCTGGACGGGCTGCGGGCGCTGTGCGCGGCGGCCTGGACGCACGCCGGGGAGGGCGCGTGCGCGCTGGACTCGGGGAAGGCGCTGTCGCGGCTGGGGCTGTGACGACCGGGTACGGGCACCGGGGCTCGGTTCCGGGCCGGGACCGTGCGGCCGGCGCCGGTTCGGGGCAGGCGGCGGAAGTGATCTTCAACCGGGAATCCTGGGATGATCGCAGGGTAGGCTAACCTAACTCGCGTGTTGGTTGAGAGTCCTCCCGAACAGAGCGCGCCGCCCGGCGCGCCCGCGCCGCGCTCGCGGCAGGCCGTGCGCGTCACGGGCCTGGCCGCCGCGTCGGTCGTGCTCGTGCTCGTCCTGACGGCGAGCATCGCCGTCGGGTCCAAGCCGATCCCGCTGGACCAGGTCTGGCACGGCCTCTTCCACTACTCCGGCACCGTGTCGGACGTGGTGGTGCGCGACACCCGCGTGCCGCGCACCGTGCTCGGGCTGCTCGTGGGGCTCGCACTCGGACTCGCCGGCGCGGTGATGCAGGCGCTCACCCGCAACCCGCTCGCCGAGCCGGGCATCCTCGGCGTCAACGCGGGCGCGGCGGCCGCCGTGGTCTCCGCGGTCAGCTTCCTCGGCGCGTCCACGCTCTCGGAGTTCGTCTGGTACGCGTTCGCCGGCGCCGCCTTCGTGTCGGTGCTGGTGTACGCACTCGGCGGCAGCCGCAGCGCCACGCCCGTACGGCTCGCGCTGGCGGGCACCGCGGCCAGCGCCGCCCTCGTCGGTTACATCAACGCCGTCGTCCTCATGGACAGCAAGGCGCTGGACCGGCTGCGGTTCTGGACGGTCGGCTCCCTGACCTCCGCCAACATGGACACCGTGTGGCAGGTGCTGCCGTTCATCGCGGTCGGTGCACTGCTGGCGCTCACCCTGGGCCGCCCGCTCAACGCCATGGCCATGGGCGACGACACCGCGAAGGCGCTGGGCGCACACCTCACCCGCACCCGTGTCATCGCCATGGCGGCCATCACCCTGCTCTGCGGCGCGGCCACCGCCGCCTGCGGGCCGATCGTCTTCGTCGGGCTGATGATCCCGCACCTGGCCCGGGTGATCACCGGGCCCGACATGCGGTGGATCCTCGCGTACTCCGCCGTCCTGTCGCCCGTGCTGCTGCTCGGCGCCGACGTGGTCGGCCGGATCATCACCCGCCCGGCGGAACTCCAGGTCGGCATCGTCACCGCGCTGATCGGCGGCCCCGTCTTCATCTTTCTCGTGCGACGCCGGAGGATGGCGCAGCTGTGAGCGTGACCCGGCGGGGCAAGAACCCCGCGACCCGTGTGCTGCGCGCCCCCGGCGGGATCTCCCTGCGGGTCGAGCCGCGCGCCCTGGCCGCCGGCACCGTCCTCGCCCTCGTGGCGCTGGCCGCGGCCGTCGTGCTGATCGGCACGGGCGACTACCCCATCGCCCCGCTGGACGTCGTACGCACCCTGCTCGGCGACGGCGTGCCCGCCGACGAGTTCATCGTGAACGACCTGCGGCTGCCGCGAGTGCTGGTCGCGCTGCTGGTCGGCGCCTCGCTCGGGATGGCCGGCGCGATCTTCCAGTCCGTCACGCGGAACCCGCTCGGCTCGCCCGACGTGCTCGGCTTCGGCTTCGGCTCGGCCGTCGGCGCCCTCGTGGTCATCGTCCTCTTCCACGGCGCCGCCACCGCCGTCGCCGGAGGTGCCCTGGTGGGCGGCGTGCTCACCGGCGCGGCCGTCTACCTGCTGGCGTGGAAGCGCGGGATCCACGGGTACCGGCTGGTGCTGGTCGGCATCGGCGTGGACGCGATGCTGGTGGCCGCCGTCAACTACCTGCTGACCAAGGCCCAGATGGTCGACGCCACGCGGGCCATGGTCTGGCTGACCGGATCGCTCGCCGGCCGGGACTGGGCCCAGGTGTGGCCGCTGCTGGCGGTCTGCGCGGTGCTGTTCCCGCTGGTCCTCGGCCAGAGCCGGGCGGTGCGGGTGATGGAGATGGGCGACGACGCCGCGTACGCGCTCGGCGTACGGGTCGAGCGCACCCGGATGCTGCTGATGCTGGCCGCCGTGCTGCTGACCACCGCCGCCAGCGCCGCCGCCGGGCCCATCGCCTTCGTCGCCCTGGCCGCCCCGCAGCTGGCCCGGCGGCTGACCCGCTCGCCGGGGGCCAACCTGCTGTCCGCCGCGTGGATGGGCGCGGTGCTGCTGATCGTCTCGGACTGGGCCTCGCAGCGGGCCTTCGGGACGGACCAGCTGCCGGTGGGCGTCGTCACCGGCCTGGTCGGCGGCGTGTACCTGCTGTGGCTGCTGGTCGGCGAGCGCAAGGCCGGGCGGATCTGATCGAGATGAGGAGCACCCAAGTGCAGCGGCTGACCGCCGAGAACGTCACCCTCGGCTACGACCAGCGGGTCATCGCCGAGAACCTGTCGGTCGAGATCCCCGACAACTCCTTCACCGTCATCGTCGGCCCCAACGCCTGCGGCAAGTCCACGCTCCTGCGCGCCCTGTCGCGGATGCTGAAGCCCAGCGCCGGCCGGGTGCTGCTGGACGGGCAGGCCATCGCGTCGATGCCCGCCAAGAAGGTGGCCAGGACCCTGGGACTGCTCCCGCAGTCGTCCATCGCCCCGGACGGCATCCGCGTCGCCGACCTGGTGGCCCGCGGCCGCTACCCGCACCAGGGGCTGCTGCGGCAGTGGTCGTCCGAGGACGAGCGGATCGTCCAGGAGTCGATGGCCTCGACCGGGGTGGCCGAGCTGGCCGACCGCGGTGTGGACGAACTCTCCGGCGGCCAGCGGCAGCGCGTGTGGATCGCGATGGCCCTGGCGCAGGAGACCCCGCTGCTGCTGCTCGACGAGCCGACCACGTACCTCGACATCCAGCACCAGATCGACGTGCTCGACCTGTGCGCGGAGCTGCACGAGACGCGGGGCCGGACGCTGGTCGCGGTGCTGCACGACCTGAACCACGCGGCCCGGTACGCCACCCACCTGATCGCCATGCGGGACGGCCGGGTCGTCGCGGAGGGCGCGCCGGCGGACATCGTCACGGCGGAACTGGTGGAGGAGGTCTTCGGGCTGCGCTGCCAGATCATCGACGACCCGGAGACGGGCACCCCGCTGGTGATCCCGGCCGCGCGCTCCCCCCGGACGAAGCCGGCGGCGGTCTAGCGGCGCTCGGGAGTGGGCGGTGCGGCGCGTCTCGGTGGCGCGGCGGTGCGGCGCGCCTCAGAGGAGGGAGCGCAGGCGCAGCAGGTCGCGGAAGCCCGCCTCCAGCCGGACCCGGCCGGAGGCCCAGGCGGCCGCGAAGTTCAGCCGGCCGTCGACCATGGCGACGAGGTCGTCGCCGGTCATCGCCAGCCGGATCTCCGCCCGCTCGTGCGGCGGGCCGGGCTCGGTGCCGACCACCCGGATCCGGCCGTTCTCGAGCCGCCCGGTGAAGGTGGTGTCCAGGTCGGTGATGTGGCAGCTGAGCGACCGGTCCAGCGCGGCCGCGCCGCGCACGTCCTTGTCGGCCCGCGCCAGGTTGCCGGAGAGCTGGTCCAGTGCCGTGCGGCACTCCTCGATCGTCGCCATCGTGCTGACGACCGTACCGCAGGGCGGTACCGCGTGACCGGTGACCGTGCACGGTGACGTGTCACGGTGCAATGGCATGGGGGTGCGCTCCGGTGCGTGCGCCGGTGGGCCCGGTGCGGCCGGTGAGCGGTGTGGCCGGTGTGACGCAGCGGTGCACCGGGGAGGCGCCGCTTCGGGGTAGCGTCGGGGTATGACCGAGTACCGTCCGGAGCCGGAGGCGCCGTCCGCCGCGCCCGGCACCGCCGAGCCCCTGGCCGGGACCGCCGTGCCCGTGCCCGCCGGGGCCGGGGCCGAGCTCGCCGCGGCCGTTGCGGCCGGGGCCGAGGACACCGTTCCGGACCCCGCCGGCCCCGGGCCGCTCGGGGTGGAGCGCACCCCCACGGGCCGTCCCGAGGTGGACGCCGCCCTGGACCGGCTGGCCGATGCCGACCACCTCCCGGCGGAGGGCCACGTCGCGGTGTACGAGGATGTGCACAGGGAGCTGCGCGACGCGCTGACCGCGCTCGACGCGCACCCCGCCCCAGGACCGTACGAACACAGGAGCTGAACCGAACGTGGCAGGAGTGGCACGCCGCCGCCTGGACGCCGAACTGGTACGCCGCAAGCTGGCCCGCTCGCGCGAGCACGCCGCCCAGCTGATCGCCGCCGGCCGCGTCACCGTCGGCGGCACCACCGCGACCAAGGCCGCCACCCAGGTGGAGACGGCCGCGGCGCTGGTCGTCCTCAAGGACGACAGCGACCCCGACTACGTCTCCCGCGGCGGCCACAAGCTCGCCGGGGCCTTCGCCGCCTTCGTCCCCCGGGGGCTGAAGGTCGAGGGCCGCCGGGCCCTGGACGCGGGCGCCTCCACCGGCGGCTTCACCGACGTCCTGCTCCGCGCGGGCGCCGCGCACGTCGTCGCCGTGGACGTCGGCTACGGCCAGCTCGCCTGGTCCCTCCAGAGCGACGACCGGGTCACCGTGAAGGACCGCACGAACGTCCGCGAGATGACCCTCGAACAGATCGACGGCATCCCCGCCGACCTCGTCGTCGGCGACCTGTCCTTCATCTCCATCGGCCTGGTCCTGCCCGCCCTCGTGCGCTGCACCGCGCCCGACGCCGACCTGGTGCTGATGGTCAAGCCCCAGTTCGAGGTCGGCAAGGAGCGCCTGGGCAGCGGCGGCGTGGTCCGCAGCCCCGAGCTGCGCGCCGAGGCCGTCCGCGAGGTCGCCCGGCAGGCCGGCGAACTCGGCCTGGGCGTCCTGGGGGTGACGGCGAGTCCGCTGCCCGGGCCGTCGGGTAACGTCGAGTACTTCTTGTGGCTGCGGGCGGGGGCACCGGCACTCGACCCGGCGGATGTTGACCGTGCAGTGGCGGAGGGGCCGCGGTGACGACTTCTGTGGGACGGACCGTCTTTCTGATCGCGCACACCGGCCGTCCGGCCGCCGTACGCAGCGCCTCCCTGGTGGTCCAGGGACTGCTGCGGTGCGGTATCGGCGTGCGGGTGTTCGAGCACGAGGCCGTGGACCTCCCGCTCCCGCCCGAGGTGGAACTCGTCACCGAGCGCAGCCCGGACGGGCTCGACGGCTGCGAGCTGCTCGTCGTCCTCGGCGGCGACGGCACCCTGCTGCGGGGCGCCGAGTTCGCCCGCGGCTCCGGTGTGCCGATGCTCGGGGTCAACCTGGGCCGCGTCGGCTTCCTCGCCGAGGCCGAGCGCGACGACCTGGACAAGGTCGTCGACCGGGTCGTCACCCGCGAGTACGAGGTCGAGGAGCGGATGACCCTCGACGTGACGGTCCGCACCAACGGAGACGTGGTCCACACCGACTGGGCGCTGAACGAAGCGGCGGTCCAGAAGGTGTCACCCGAACGGATACTGGAAGTCGTCATCGAGGTGGACGGCCGGCCCGTCTCGGGCTTCGGCTGCGACGGCGTGGTCTGCGCGACCCCGACCGGCTCCACGGCGTACGCGTTCTCCGCGGGCGGCCCGGTGGTCTGGCCGGAGGTCGAGGCCCTGCTGATGGTGCCCATCAGCGCCCACGCGCTGTTCGCGAAGCCGCTGGTCACCTCGCCGGACTCGGTGCTGGCCGTCGAGGTCCAGACCGGCACCCCGCACGGGGTGCTCTGGTGCGACGGCCGCCGGACGCTGGAGCTGCCCGCGGGCGCCCGCGTGGAGGTCCGGCGGGGCGCGGTGCCGGTCCGGCTGGCCCGGCTGCACCACGCCGTCTTCACGGACCGGCTGGTCGCGAAGTTCGCCCTGCCGGTGTCCGGCTGGCGGGGCGCCCCGCACTGACGTCCAGGCCGGCCCGTCTCCTGCCCGGATTCGGGTACGAACACGCGTACGGAAGCCGTTCGGGGAGGGAGACCGGCCCCGTGGACCGGGGTGTGGCATCGGGCGGCCGAAACCTCGGTATGGTCGGGTCCGTGCTGGAAGAGATGCGGATACGGGCCCTCGGGGTCATCGACGACGCGGTGGTCGAGCTCTCGCCCGGATTCACCGCGGTGACCGGCGAGACCGGCGCGGGCAAGACGATGGTCGTCACGAGCCTCGGGCTGCTGCTCGGCGGGCGGGCCGACCCGGCCCTCGTACGGATCGGCGCCAAGGCCGCCGTCGTCGAGGGCAGGATCACCCTGGCGCCGGACGCGGCGGCCGCCGTACGGGCCGAGGAGGCCGGGGCCGAGCTGGACGACGGGGCGCTGCTGATCAGCCGCACCGTCTCCGCCGAGGGGCGTTCGCGCGCCCACCTCGGCGGCCGTGCGGTGCCCGTGGGGCTGCTCGGCGAGCTGGCCGACGACCTGGTCGCCGTACACGGGCAGACGGACCAGCAGGGTCTGCTGCGGCCCGCCCGGCAGCGGCAGGCGCTGGACCGGTACGCCGGTGACGCGGTGGCCGTCCCCCTGGAGAAGTACACCGCGGCCTACCGCAGGCTGAGGGCGGTGGCGGCCGAGCTGGAGGAGCTGACCACCCGGGCCCGGGAGCGGGCCCAGGAGGCGGACCTGCTGCGCTTCGGGCTGGACGAGGTCGCGGCCGTCGAGCCGGCGGCCGGCGAGGACGTGGAGCTCGCCGCGGAGGCGGAGCGGCTCGGTCACGCCGAGTCCCTGGCCTCGGCCGCCGCGCTGGCCCACGCGGCCCTCGCGGGCAACCCCGAGGACCCCGAGGGGGTCGACGCGAACACGCTGGTCGCGGGCGCGCACCGGGCGGTGGAGGCCGTACGGTCCCACGACCCGGCGCTCGCCGGGCTGGCCGAGCGCATCGGGGAGATCGGCATCCTCATGGCGGACGTCGCGGGGGAACTCGCGGGGTACGCAGACGACCTCGACGCCGATCCGCTGCGGCTGGCCGCGGTGGAGGAGCGGCGGGCGGCCCTCACCCAGCTCACCCGGAAGTACGGGGGGTCCGAGGGCAGCGTGGCCGAGGTCCTGGCCTGGGCCGAGCGGGGTGCCGCACGGCTGACGGAGCTGGACGGCGACGACGAGCGGATCGGCGAGCTGACCGCGGAGCGGGACGGGCTGCGGTCCGAACTGTCCGGCCTTGCGCAGGCGTTGACCGACGCCCGGGCGGAGGCGGCGGAGCGGTTCGCCGCGGCCGTGACCGAGGAGCTGGCCTCCCTGGCGATGCCGCACGCGCGGGTGACCATCGACATCCGGCAGACCGAGGACCCGTCGGGCGACGGGGTCGAGGTCGGCGGGCGCGCGGTGCTGTACGGCCCCGCGGGCGCGGACGAGGTGGAGCTGCTGCTGGCCCCGCACCCCGGCGCGCAGCCGCGGCCGATCGCCAAGGGCGCGTCGGGCGGTGAGCTTTCGCGCGTGATGCTGGCCGTGGAGGTGGTCTTCGCCGGGTCGGACCCGGTGCCGACGTACCTCTTCGACGAGGTCGACGCGGGCGTCGGCGGCAAGGCGGCCGTCGAGGTCGGCCGGCGGCTGGCGAAGCTGGCCAAGTCGGCCCAGGTGGTCGTGGTCACGCACCTGCCGCAGGTGGCGGCCTTCGCCGACCGGCAGCTGCTGGTCGAGAAGACCAACGACGGCTCCGTGACGCGGTCCGGCGTGACCGTCCTGGAGGGCGAGGACCGGGTGCGGGAGCTGTCCCGGATGCTGGCCGGCCAGGAGGACTCGGAGACGGCCCGGGCACACGCGGAGGAACTCCTGGCGGCGGCACGGGCGGACGGCTGACGGGTTCCCGTTTGGCTGACGGGTTTCCGTACGGCCGACGGGCTTCCGTACGGCCGGCGGGTTCACGGGAGGCCGGGCCGCGGGCGGTCCGGCCTCCCGCCGTCCGGCGGTCCGCTTCCGCTTCCGGTTCCGTCCGGTTGTGGGCGAGGGCGACCGGTTTGGTCGCCCATGTGGGTGATCCCGCGGCGGTGGTGACGTTTCCTCACACGGGATCCACCCGAGGAAGGTCCCGGAAGACGGGCACGTACTGGCATCCTGGGCGGCGGTACGCGGGTACGCGTGCCGCCGCCCCTCTCGTTACAGGAGCCCCGGCCACGTGAGCAGTACCCCGGTCCCGGTCACGCCGTACGGGCGCACCCCGCTCCGCACCGTCCAAGTGCTGGGGGGCGGCGGCGCGGGGAGCAGCGCGCACGTCCGGTCGCTCGCCGCCGGTCTCGCCGCGCGCGGGGTGCGGGTGACCGTGTGCGCGCCCGTCGAGACCGAGGGCGAGTACGACTTCACGGGCGCCGGCGCGCGGTTCGCCCCGGCCGCGGTGACGGCCCTGCGCGCCGCCTGCACCGGTGCGGACATCGTCCACGCGCACGGGCTGCACGCCGGGATGCGGGCGGCGCTGGCGCTGCGCGGGCAGCGGGTTCCGCTGGTGGTGACCTGGCCGTCGGGGCCCTCGGGCGAGGGGCCGCTGGGACAGCTGACGCGGCTGCTGGAGCGGCGGGTGGCGCGGGCGGCCGCAGTGGTGCTGGGGGCGTCTTCTGCGCAGGTGGACCAGGCCCGGCGGCGGGGGGCGCGCGACGCCCGGCTGGCGCCGGTGACCGTGCCGGCCGCGCGGCAGGCCCCGGACGCGCCGGACGCGGGGAAGGTGCGGGCCGAACTGGGGGTCGTGGAGCGGCCCTTGCTGATCGCGGTGGGGTCGCTGGTGCCGCACCGGGGGTACCACGTGCTGCTGGACGCGGCCCGTGAGTGGCGCGCGCTGGATCCCGTACCGCTGCTGGTGATCGCGGGGGAGGGGCCGCAGCGTGCGGTGCTCGCCCGGCGCATCGAGACCGAGGGGCTGCCGGTCCGGCTGCTGGGGCAGCGGCCGGACGTGGCGGAGCTGCTGGCCGCCGCGGACGTGGCGGTGCTGCCGAGCCGGTGGGAGGCGCGGTCGCTGCTGGCGCAGGAGGCGCTGCGGGCCGGGGTGCCGCTGGTGGCCACGGCGGTGGGCGGGGTGCCGGAGCTGGTGGGGGAGGCGGCGGTGCTGGTGCCGTACGGCGATGCGGGGGCCTTCGCGGGGGCGGTGGCGGCGCTGCTGGACGACGCCCCGCGGCGGGCCGGGCTGGCTGCCGCCGGGCTCCTCCAGGCCGGGACGTGGCCGTCCGAGGACGACACGGTGGCGCAGGTCCTGGCGGTCTACGACGAACTGATGGACCGGGTGCGCTGACCCTCCCGGGCGGGTTCCGTGCGGGTCCCGTGCCGGGTGCCGTGCCGGGTGCGGTGCGGGTCCCGTGCCGGGTGCCGTGCCGTTGGGGTGCGGGCCGTCTGCCGGGTGCGGTGCGGGCCGTGTGCCGGGTGCGGGTGGTTGCCCTGCGGGGCGTGTCCCCTACCCGCCCTTCCTCCGTTCCCCGGGCTTCGCCCGGACCCGTTTCGGGGGCTCCGCCCCCGGACCCCCGCTCCTCAAACGCCGGAGGGGCTTGATGTGCCGGCGGCACTGGATATGCCTGCGGCGCCCGGGGGTGCCTGCGGCGCGGGATGTGCCGGCGGGGGCTGGGTACGCGCAGCGAAATCCAGCCTCGCCGGCGTTTGAGGCGCGGGGTCCGGGGCGGAGCCCCGGTCTCGGGAAAGGGGCGGGGTGGGGAAACGGCTCCGCGCAGCGGCAACGGCCCGCACCACAACGGCGCCGCACACCGCACGGGACCCGCGCCCCCGGCAACGAACCGCACCCCGCACAGGACCGCACCCGGAAGCGCACCGCACCCGGCACGGGACCGGGGCCGGCACGGGGGGTGGGGTGGGGCGGGGGGTGGGGTGGGGCGGGGCCCGCCGGAGGCTAGAGGTGGCGGCGGGCCCTCAGCGCCAGGCTCAGGGACAGGACCGTTTCCGGGTCGTCCAGGTCCGTGCCCAGGAGTTCCGAGATGCGGGCCAGGCGGTTGTACAGGGTCTGGCGGTTCAGGTGGAGCTCGCGCGCGGTCTCCGCCTTGCGGCCCGCGTGGGCAAGGTACGTCTCCAGGGTCGGCAGCAGCGGGGGCCGCGAGGTGGTGTCGTGCGTGCGGAGGGCGCCGATCGCGCGGTCCACGAAGGCCGCCAGGTCCGGGTGGTCCCGCAGCCGCCACAGCAGCAGGTCGATGTCCAGGCGCCGGGCGTCGTACCAGGGGCGGGCCGGCAGGCCCTGGGCCGCGGTGGCCGTCTCGGCGGCGTGCCGGAGGCCCGAGGAGGCCGCGGCCCAGCCGCCCGCGACGCCCACCACGACCACGGGCGCCGAGCCGGCACGGTCCAGCCCCGCCCGTTCCACGCCCGCCCGCAGCGCCGCCGCCACCCGGTCGGCGACCGCGGTGCGTTCGGTGTCCGTGCGGAGGGCCAGCAGCAGCGGGACCCTGCCCTCCACCGGGCGGACGCCCAGCAGCACCGGGACGCCGACCGCGGACAGCTCCTCCAGCACGGCCCGTGCCAGGACCGCCCAGTTGCCGGACGGGCCCAGGTCCGAGCCCAGCCGCATGACGACGGGCAGCAGCGGCCCCGAGCCCGGCTTGAAGCCCAGGACCCGGGCCTGCGCCGGGGCGTCCTCGGCGGAGATGCGGCCCTCGGCGAGGTCCGTCAGGAAGTCGCCGCGGCCGCGCGCGGCCAGTTCCTCCTCCTGCCGGGCCTGCATCAGGACCACGGCCAGCACCCCGGCCGTCCGCTCCGCGGCCATCCGGTGCACCGGCAGCAGCGGGGCGGCCACGCCCAGCAGCACCAGCCGGGCCCGTACCGAGGAGGTGCCGTGGCCGCCGCCGGGCACGTCGACCAGCACGCTGTTGGCCGGCGGGGCCTCCTCGCGCTGGCCGCGCAGCCCCTCCCACACCTGCAACGGGTCGGCGCCCGCCTCGCCGGACGAGCTCCCGGCGGCGTACAGCAGCTGGCCGTCCGGGGTCTCCAGGAAGACCGGGTTGGCGGTGAAGTCGGCCAGGATGCGCAGCACCTGGGGGATCCCGCCGCCGCCCAGCAGCGCCTCCGTACAGCGCCGGTGGACCTCCTCGGCGCGCTGGAGCAGGGCGTAGTGCCCGTTGACGATCTCGGTGTGGACCTCTTCGGTCACCGTGACGAAGGGGACCTCGCGGTGCAGCTGGACCAGGGGCAGGCCGGCCGCGCGGGCCGTCTCCACGATGGTGGCCGGCAGCCGGCTGAAACGCGGGCCGAGCTCCACCACCAGGGCGGCGATGCCCCGGTCGGCGAGCCGGCGTACGAAGGCCCGCTGCTCGGCGGGGCGGGTGCCGAGCCCGAGGCCCGTGGTCAGCAGCAGCTCACCGCCCTTGAGCAGCGAGGCGATGTTCGGGACCTCGCCCGCGTGCACCCAGCGCACGGTGCGGCCGAGCCGGTCCGCTCCGGCCACGACCTCCGGCAGTCCGCTGCGCAGTCCCGGCAGTTCCAGCGCCCGCTGAACAGTGATTCCGCCCTGGTTGTCCATATCGCCGGACGCTACCCGGCGCCGTGTTCCATGAACATCACTTGAAGGTTACGGACGCCCTCTTGCGCCCTGATGGCCCGACAACTCGTCGGACGGCAACGGCGATTATCAGACTGCGTGCCGATTGTGGTCTACGTCACGCGGCACCAGAGTGGCCGCCTCACGTCGGGCACGCAGAACCGGAAGAGGACGACCATGTCCAACAGTTCCACCGGCACCACCCGAACCACCGGCGAGGTCCACCGCCTCAAGGCGAACTCCGTCGGCCTGGTCGGCGTCGTCTTCATGGCCGTCGCCACCGCCGCCCCGATCACCGCCATGACCGGAAACCTGCCGATCGCCGTCGGTTTCGGCAACGGCACCGGCGCCCCCGCCGGCTACCTCTTCGCCACCGTCGTCCTGACCGTCTTCGCGGTCGGCTACGTCGCCATGGCCAAGCGCATCACCGCCGCCGGTGCCTTCTACGGCTACATCTCCCACGGCCTCGGCCGGATCGCCGGCATGGCCTCGGGCATGCTCGCCGTCCTCGCCTACATCGTCTTCGAGGCCTCGATCGTCGGCGTCTTCTCCTACTTCGCCCAGACCACCGTCAAGGACCAGCTCGGCGTCGACCTGCCCTGGATCCTCTACGCGGCCGCCATGCTCGCCGTCACCGCCGTCCTGGCCCACTTCGACATCAACCTCACCGCCAAGGCGCTCGGCGTGATGCTGATCGCCGAGATCGCGGTCCTCTTCGCCGTCGCCACCGCGGTGCTCATCGCCGGCGGCGGCCCCGACGGCATCCCCGTCGAGCCGGTCAACCCGGCCAACGCCTTCACCGGCACCTCCGCCGGACTCGGCCTCTTCTTCGCCTTCTGGTCCTGGGTCGGCTTCGAGTCCACCGCCATGTACGGCGAGGAGTCCCGCGACCCCAAGCGGGTCATCCCCAAGGCCACCCTCGTCTCCGTCGTCGGCGTCGGCCTCTTCTACATCTACGTCTCCTGGATGACCATCGCGGGCAACGGCCTGGCCGAGTCCGTCAAGCTGTCCTCCTCCGCCAGCCCGCTCGACCTGTTCTTCGCCCCCACCCAGTCCTTCATCGGCGCCTGGGCCGTCGACGCCTTCCAGTGGCTGCTGCTCACCGGCTCCTTCGCCTGCGGCATGGCGTTCCACCAGTGCGCCGCCCGCTACCTCTACGCCATCGGCCGCGAGGGCTTCCTCCACCCGGCGCTGGGCCGCACGCACGAGCGGCACGGCTCCCCGTACGTCTCCTCCGTCGTCCAGACGGTCGTCGCCACCGCCCTGGTCGCCCTGTTCTGGCTCACCGGCCAGGACCCGTACCTGCACCTGTACACCCTGCTCGCGATCCTCGGCACGATGGCCATCCTGATCGTCCAGACCCTCTGCTCCTTCGCGGTCATCGGCTACTTCCGGCACAACCACCCCGAGGACCGGCACTGGTTCAAGACCTTCACCGCCCCCCTCCTCGGCGGCATCGGCATGACCGCCGTCGTGGTCCTGCTCGTGATCAACATGGAGACCGCGGCCGGCGCCGCCGCCGACTCGCTCTTCTTCAAGCTCATCCCCTGGATCGTCGGCGCCGTCTTCTTCGGCGGCCTCGGCCTCGGCCTCTACCTCAAGGCCAGGGCCCCCGAGCGCTACGAGATCATCGGCCGGATCGTCCTGGAGGACTCCGCGGAGCGCGCGGACGACGACGGCACCGGCGGAACCGACGGCACCACCGACCTCTCCCCTTCCCCCGCGAACGTCTAGGAGCCGCCGCCATGGCCCGTACGCCCCTGATGCACGCGCTCACCCGGCTCGCCCACGAGCACGCCGCCGCCCGCCGGCTGCGCATGCCCGTCGCCGAGGTGCGCGGCCTCAGCCGCCGCGCCCTGCTGGAACGCGCCGCGGCCCTCGGCCTCGGCACCGCACTCGCCGCCGGCGCCGCCACCGCCCCGGCCCGCGCCGCCGTCCCCGCCCCCGACGGCAAGAAGCCGCAGCCCGCCCGCGTCGCGGTCGTCGGCGCAGGCATCGCGGGACTCACCGCCGCCCTCACCCTCAAGGACGCCGGCATCGCCGCCACCGTCTACGAGGCCAACCCCGGCCGGGTCGGCGGCCGCATGTGGACCCAGCGCACGCACTGGGCGTACGGGCAGACCTCCGAGATCGGCGGCGAGCTGATCGACACCAGCCACAAGAAGATCCTGGAGCTCTGCCGCCGCTTCGACCTGCCGACCGAGGACTTCCTCGGCGGCGGCCCCAACGGCGCCGAGGAGGTGCTCTGGTTCCAGGGCGCCTACTACCCGCGCGACCAGGCGGACGAGGACTTCAACGCGGTCTACCAGCAACTCCGCCGGGACCTCTCCGAGTCGGGCGAGGTCGCCTGGAACACCACCACCCCCACCGGCACCGCGCTCGACAACATGTCCCTCCACGAGTGGATCGAGACCCGGGTCCCCGGCGGGCACACCTCACGCCTCGGCCGGTTCATCGACGTCGCCTACAACGTCGAGTACGGCGCCGACACCGTCGACCAGTCCGCCCTCGCCCTGGTCCTGCTGATGGGCTACCAGACCAATCCGGGCAACTTCAACATCTGGGGCCTGTCCAACGAGCGCTACCACATCACCGGCGGCAACGACCGGCTCCCGAACGCCATCGCCGCCGCCCTGCCCGCCGGTTCGATCGTCATGGGCCGCGAGCTGACCGCCGTACGCGCCAACGCCGACGGCACCCAGACCCTCACCTTCAACGACTCCGGCGCCACCCGCACCGTCACCGCCGACCACACGATCCTGTGCGTGCCGCTGCCCGTGCTCCAGCGCATCGACACCTCACAGGCCGGCTTCGACCCGCTCATGCGCAACCTGCTCCGCGACGCCCGCATGGGGTACTGCACCAAGCTCAACATGCAGTTCACCGCCCGCCCCTGGCGAGGCACCGGCCCCTGGCCCGGCGTCTCCGCCGGCGACTGCTTCACCGACTCCGACGTCCAGCAGACCTGGGACACCACCAAGGTCCAGCCGGGCAACGGCGGCATCCTCATCCAGTACGGCGGCGGCACCCTCGCCAGGAGCCTCGACCCGGCCGGCCCCTTCGGCACCGAGTCCGACCCGTACGTACGCTCCCTCGCCTCCCGCATGCTCACCGGCATCGACGCCTTCTTCCCCGGCACCAAGGCGGTGTGGAACGGCAGGGCCCAGCTGTCCGCCTGGCACGAGAACCCCTGGGCCCTCGGCGCCTACTCGTACTGGCCCGTCGGCTACCTGCACCGGTACGCCAAGTACGAGGGCACGGCGCAGGGCAACGTCCACATCGGCGGCGAGCACTGCAGCTACGACTTCCAGGGCTTCATGGAGGGCGGCGCCACCGAGGGCGAGCGGGCGGCGCGGGAGGTGATCGCCGCCCTCACCTGAGCGGGGCGGCTCACGCCGGCCGGATGTTGTGGTTGAAGCGGAAGACGTTGTCCGGGTCGTACTCCCGCTTCACCGCGGCCAGCCGCCGCATGTTCTCGGCGCCCAGGCCCGCGGCCACCCGGTCCGCGCCCTCGTCGCCGATGAAGTTGAGGTACGTCGCGCCGGTGCTCCACGGGGCCACACCGGCGCGCACGTCCTTCACCCACGACCGGAACCGTTCGTCCTCCGCCGGGTCCTCCCACAGCGCGAACGGGTGCACCGCCCACGCGGCGTCCCGGTGGGCCAGCGGCCAGTCGCCCGCACCCGCCGCGATGGCACCGCCCTGCGGCCACACCACGTGCTGGGTGGGCGCCGGCACCGGCATCGACTCGCCCAGGGCGCAGAAGGCGTCCACGAAGGCGTCCGGGACGCCCGTCAGGTACTCCGCCGACCAGTAGTTCCGCATCCCCGGCGGGTCGTCGAGCATGCACTGCAGCTCGGCGTACGGGAGCTGCGTGACGATCTCCACCTCGTGCGGGATCGCCAGCAGCGGCTCGGCCAGCTTCCGCAGCCCCTCCTCGGGACCGGCGTACGTCAGCAGCGCGCCGCACAGCCGCCGGCCGACGAGGTGCTCCGGGATGAACTCCTCGGGCGGCCCGGTCAGGTAGATCGCGCCGCCCGCCGCCTCGTCCGGCCCCGACTCGATGACCTCGCGGTAGGTGGCGGTCACCTGGGGCCCGTACTCCGGCAGGCACAGCGTCATCGCGATCGACATGGCCGGCAGCTCGTGCAGGCGCAGCGTCAGGGCCGTCGCGATGCCGAAGTTCCCGCCGCCGCCGTGCAGCGCCCAGAACAGCTCCGGGTTCTCCTCCGCCGTGGCCTCCACCCGCCGGCCGTCCGCGGTCACCAGCTCCACGCCCAGCAGGTTGTCGGACGCCAGGCCGAAGGCCCGCGACAGCCAGCCGTCGCCGCCGCCGAGGACGAAGCCGCCCACGCCGGTGGTGGAGGCCCGGCCGCCCGGCGTGGCCAGCCCGTACGGCTCGCAGGCCCGGTCCAGGTGGCTCATGGTGGCGCCGCCCTCCAGCCGGGCCGCCCTCGCGGCCGGATGGACCGTCACCCCGTGCATCCGGCGCATGTCGACCACCAGCGCGCCGTCGCCGAGACCCGAGCCGGCCACGCTGTGGCCGCCGCCCCGGACCGCGATCCTCAGGTCCAGGTCCCGGGCGAACCGGACCGCGCGGACCACGTCGTCGGTGGTCTCGCACTGGGCGATGACGGCGGGCCGCCGGTCGACCATCGCGTTGAAGACGGTCCGCGCCTCGTCGTAGCCCGGGTCGTCCGGGGCGAAGACCTCACCGGTCAGGTCCTCGCGGAGCTCGGTGAGCGCCGTGGCCGCCTTGGAGTGGGGATCCATCGCAGTCCCCTTCCGGCTTCGGGGGGAGGGACCCTTCCAGGCTAGGCGGGTACGGCGGGCCGGGCGCGCCGGGCGGCGGGGCCGCGTACGGACGCCCGCAGCAGACGGCCCGCAGCGGGTGGCCCGCAGCAGGCGGCCCACAGGTGGCCCGCACGGCTGCCCGCCGGCCGGACCGGCCCGTACGGCCCTGAGAGCGCCGCGCGCCCGGGGCCGTCGCCCGGTCGTCAGGCCCCGTACGCGCCGGACGCCGTCAGCCGCAGCGCCGTGTCGATCAGCGGAACGTGGCTGAAGGCCTGAGGGAAGTTCCCCACCTGCCGCTTCAGCCGCGGGTCCCACTCCTCGGCCAGCAGCCCCAGGTCGTTGCGGAGGGACAGCAGCCGCTCGAAGAGCCGCCGTGCCTCGTCCACCCGGCCGATCATCGCCAGGTCGTCCGCCATCCAGAACGAGCACGCCAGGAAGGCCCCCTCGTCGCCCTCCAGGCCGTCGACGCCGGCCTCCTCGCCGGCCGTCGGGTAGCGCAGGATGAAGCCGTCGGACGTGGACAGCTCGCGCTGGATGGCCTCGATGGTGCCGATGACGCGCTTGTCGTCGGGCGGCAGGAAGCCCATCTGCGGGATCAGCAGCAGCGAGGCGTCCAGCTCCTTCGAGCCGTACGACTGGGTGAAGGTGTTGCGCTCCTTGTCGTAGCCCTTCTCGCAGACGTCCCGGTGGATCTCGTCGCGCAGCTCGCGCCAGCGCTCCAGCGGACCGTCCGCGTCCCCGGACTCGATGAGCTTGATCGTGCGGTCGACAGCCACCCAGGCCATCACCTTGGAGTGCACGAAGTGGCGGCGCGGGCCGCGGACCTCCCAGATGCCCTCGTCGGGCTGGTCCCAGTGGGTCTCCAGGTAGCGGATCAGCTTCAGCTGGAGCAGCGAGGCGTAGTCGTTGCGGGCGAGGCCGGTCATGTGGCCCAGGTGCAGGGCCTCGGTGACCTCGCCGTACACGTCGAGCTGGAGCTGGTGGGCGGCGCCGTTGCCGACCCGGACCGGGCTGGAGTCCTCGTACCCGGGCAGCCAGTCCAGTTCGGTCTCGCCCAGCTCCCGCTCGCCCGCGATGCCGTACATGATCTGCAGGTTCTCGGGGTCGCCGGCGACCGCGCGCAGCAGCCACTCGCGCCAGGCACGGGCCTCCTCGCGGTAGCCGGTGCGGAGCAGCGAGGAGAGGGTGATCGCCGCGTCCCGCAGCCAGGTGTAGCGGTAGTCCCAGTTCCGGACGCCGCCGATCTCCTCCGGCAGCGAGGTGGTGGGGGCCGCGACGATGCCGCCGGTCGGGGCGTACGTGAGGGCCTTGAGGGTGATCAGGGAGCGGACCACGGCCTCGCGGTAGGGCCCGTGGTACGTGCAGTGCTCGACCCACTCGCGCCAGAACTCGGTGGTGGCCTCCAGGGCCCCCTCCGCCTCCGGCAGGGCCGGCGGCTCCCGGTGGGAGGGCTGCCAGCTGAGGGCGAAGGCGATCCGGTCGCCCGGGGCCACGGTGAAGTCGGCGTAGGTGGTGAGGTCCTTGCCGTACGTCGGGACGTCGGAGTCCAGCCAGACCGAGTCGGGGCCGGCCACGCCGACCGTACGCCCGTCCACCCGGTGCACCCAGGGCACGATCCGGCCGTAGCTGAACCGCATGCGCAGGGCGGAGCGGACCGGCACCCGGCCGCTGACGCCCTCGACGATCCGCACCAGCTGGGGGGCGTGGTCCTCGCGGGGCGGCATGAAGTCGATCACGCGGACGGTGCCGCGGGGGGTGTCCCACTCGGATTCGAGGACCAGGGAGTCGCCGCGGTAGCGGCGCCGGTCGGCGCGGGGCGGGGTGTCGCCGTTGAAGGCGGGGCCGAGCCGCCAGAACCCGTGGTCCTCGGTCCCCAGGAGCGCGGCGAAGATGGCGTGCGAGTCGAAACGTGGCAGACACAGCCAGTCGACCGAGCCGTCCCGGCAGACGAGAGCGGCGGTCTGCATGTCTCCGATGAGTGCGTAATCCTCGATGCGCCCGGACACGTGGATCTCCAGTCGAACGGCCACGCCCGCCCCCGGCGGGGCGTTCGTTTCGCGGTCTAGGGTCGTTGACGAGTTCAAGCTTGCCGGAACGGGCGGGGTGTTGCCGATTGCCGGGCCCGCTCGTCAGGGATATCCGAGCAGGATACGACGGCACCCTAGTGATCTCCTGGAGTCGGCCGACAATGCGGTTCGGCCGAACGGGTGATGCCGGTGGGGCGTGTGGGACCGGCCCGTGCGGCTGCCGGAGGCCCCGCCGACCAGGCCCGAAGGCGGCCCCGCGGCGGCTGCGCGGACCACGCGCGAACGACGCGCGGGCGACCGGCGGACGACGCCCCGGCGACCGGCGGACGGCCTTCGGGCGACGGGCTCGCGACGGGCGGGCGACCCGCGCACGGCGGCCCGGACGCCCCGCCCGAGGACCCGCCGGACGGCTTTCGGCCGCGTGGCCGGAAGCGCCCCCCGCCGGTCGCTGATAGGCTGGTACCCCGTGGACCGGGAGTCCGCCTGTGCGAATCAGGGGCCCCGAAACCGCAGCTTCGGCACCCCCGGAAACGGGAGAAGTGGCCGGACGCACCTCACTTCGCGACCACGGGAGCCCCCTCTTGGCGATGCCGCCCAAATCCATGACGACCAAGCACATCTTCGTCACCGGAGGTGTCGCTTCGTCCCTCGGCAAGGGCCTGACGGCCTCCAGCCTGGGTGCCCTGCTCAAGGCGCGGGGCCTGCGGGTCACCATGCAGAAGCTCGACCCGTACCTCAACGTCGACCCGGGCACGATGAACCCGTTCCAGCACGGCGAGGTGTTCGTCACCAACGACGGCGCCGAGACCGACCTGGACATCGGCCACTACGAGCGCTTCCTCGACGTCGACCTCGACGGCTCGGCCAACGTCACCACCGGCCAGGTCTACTCGCAGGTCATCGCCAAGGAGCGGCGCGGCGAGTACCTCGGTGACACCGTGCAGGTCATCCCGCACATCACCAACGAGATCAAGCACCGCATCCGCCGCATGGCGACCGAGGACGTCGACGTCGTCATCACCGAGGTCGGCGGCACCGTCGGCGACATCGAGTCGCTGCCGTTCCTGGAGACCGTCCGCCAGGTCCGCCACGAGGTCGGCCGCGACAACGTGTTCGTGGTCCACATCTCGCTGCTGCCCTACATCGGCCCCTCCGGCGAACTGAAGACCAAGCCCACCCAGCACTCCGTCGCCGCGCTGCGCAACATCGGCATCCAGCCCGACGCGATCGTGCTGCGCGCCGACCGCGACGTCCCCACCTCCATCAAGCGCAAGATCTCGCTGATGTGCGACGTGGACGAGGCCGCGGTGGTCGCCGCCATCGACGCCAAGTCGATCTACGACATCCCGAAGGTCCTGCACACCGAGGGCCTGGACGCGTACGTCGTGCGCAAGCTCGACCTGCCGTTCCGCGACGTGGACTGGACCGTCTGGGAGGACCTGCTCGACCGGGTCCACAACCCCGACCACGAGGTCACCGTCGCGCTCGTCGGCAAGTACATCGACCTGCCCGACGCCTACCTGTCGGTGACCGAGGCGCTGCGCGCCGGCGGCTTCGCCAACCGGGCCCGCGTCAAGATCAAGTGGGTCACCTCGGACGACTGCAAGACGGCCGCCGGTGCCGCCAAGCAGCTCTCCGACGTCGACGCGATCTGCGTCCCCGGCGGCTTCGGCGACCGCGGCGTCAACGGCAAGGTCGGCGCCATCACCTACGCCCGCGAGAACAGGATCCCGCTGCTCGGCCTCTGCCTGGGCCTGCAGTGCGTGGTCATCGAGGCCGCCCGCAACCTGGCCGGCATCGAGGACGCCAACTCCACCGAGTTCGACGCCTCCACCGCGCACCCCGTCATCTCGACCATGGAGGAGCAGCTGGCCTTCGTCGAGGGCGCGGGCGACCTTGGCGGAACGATGCGCCTGGGCATGTACCCGGCCAAGCTCGCCGAGGGCTCCATCGTGCGCGAGGTGTACGACGGCAAGGAGTACGTCGAGGAGCGCCACCGTCACCGCTACGAGGTGAACAACGCGTACCGCTCCGAGCTGGAGAAGAAGGCCGGCATCCTGTTCTCCGGCACCTCCCCGGACAACAAGCTGGTCGAGTACGTCGAGTACCCGCGCGAGGTGCACCCCTACCTGGTCGCCACCCAGGCGCACCCGGAGCTGCGCTCCCGCCCGACCCGCCCGCACCCGCTCTTCGCGGGCCTGGTGAAGGCGGCCGTCGAGCGGCAGGCCGCGGCCCAGTAGGCAGCGCCACCGGCTATACGGTGGGAAACCGGGGTACGGACGGCCGTGCCCCGGTTTTCCGCGTCCGTCGGGTCGTTCTCGCAGGGAGGGCATGTACATGGAGATCAGGGACACCGCCGAGGAGTGGCCGGTCAGGTCCGGGCAGACCCCCTTCCGGGGTGCCAAGACCAGCGTCCGCTCGGACGAGGTGGTGATGCCCGACGGCTCCGTCGCGCGCCGCGACTTCCAGGTCCACCCCGGCTCCGTGGCCGTGCTCGCCCTCGACGCCGAGCAGCGCGTGGTGGTCCTGCGCCAGTACCGGCACCCGGTCCGGCACAAGCTGTGGGAGCTGCCCGCCGGGCTCCTCGACGTACCCGGGGAGAACCCGCTGCACGCCGCCCAGCGCGAGCTGTACGAGGAGGCGCACGTCAAGGCCGAGGACTGGCGGGTGCTGGTGGACGTCTTCGCCAGCCCCGGCGGCTCCGACGAGGCCATCCGGGTCTTCCTGGCCCGGGACCTGGCCGAGGCCGAGGGGGAGCGCTTCGAGGTCGCCGAGGAGGAGGCCGACATGGAGCTGGCCCGGGTGCCGCTGGCCGACCTGGTGCGCGGGGTGCTGGCCGGCGAGCTGGGCAACGTGGCGCTGGTGAGCGGCGTGCTGGCGCTCCAGGCGGTGCTGGCGGGCGACGGCGTGGACTCGCTGCGCCCCGCCCTGGCTCCCTGGCCGGCGCGCCCGTACGAGGCCTGAGGGCCCCGCCGGGTACGGGGGAGCGTCTCCGTACCCGCAGCGGGGGAGCGGCTCCCCCCTGCCCGCGGCGCGGGGCGCGGCTCTCCCCGGCCCGGGAGGACGGGTGAGCGGCTCCCCGTGACCGCGGCGCGAGGCGTACGGAGTAACCCGGCTTCGCGGTACTACCATCCGCTGATCCGATCGGGCGATTTGCCGGGTCCGTCCCCGCCGCGCTCCGCCCGGAACGCCGCTTACGGTCAACTACGCTCAGAAGCCCCCGACCTGGCTCCCACCCGGGACCTCCGGCGGGCGTTTCCCGCCACAGGCAGGGAGAGGAGCGAGCCCCGTGACGGACGAGGCGCTGGAACCCGATCGCGGCACTGGCCCCGCGGACGCCGCCGCGCCGCCGGCCTTCGTCGGCCGGCGGCGTGAGCTCAAGGAGCTCCGCGAGGACATCGCCCGCACCGGCCTCGACACCCTCTCGGGCCGCAAGGCCAAGGCCCCCCGCGCCCGCGTCCTGCTCGTCGCGGGCCGCCCCGGCTCCGGCCGCACCGCCCTCGCCGAGGAGTTCGCCCGGCAGACCGCCCCCGACTACCCCGGCGGACTGCTGCGCGCCCGCCTCACCACCTCGGACGGCGAGCGCGTACCCGCCGAGCGCACCGCCCGCGAACTGCTGGAAGCCCTCGGCGAGCCCACCCCGCCCGGCGCCGACGGCGACGAACTCACCTCATCCCTGCGCGCCGCCCTGGCCGGCCGCCGGGCCCTGCTGCTCCTGGACGACGCGGCCGACGCCGAGCAGGTCGACCCGCTGCTCCCCGACGACGGCGACTGCCTGGTCGTCGCCACCGCCGAGGGGCCGCTCACCGGCATCCCCGACGTACGCCCCTGCACCCTGGGCGGCCTCGACACCCCCGCGGCCGTCGAGTTCCTCACCGCCCGCATCGGCTCCGTGCGCGTCACCGTCGACCCCCGCGCCGCCGAGACCCTCGCCGAGGAGTGCGCCGGGCAGCCCGCCGCGCTGGCCCTGGCCGGCGGCTGGCTCGCCGCCCACCCCAAGGCCTCGGTCGCGGACGTGGCCAAGCAGCTGCACGACATGCCGGCCGAGCGCGGCGCCCTCGCCCGGGCCTTCCGGCTGGTCTACGAGTCGCTGCCGGCCCCCGCCCAGCGCACCCTGCGGCTGCTGCCCCTCGCGCCGGCCGGCGCCGTGGACGCCCACACGGCCTCCGCGCTGGCCGGCTGCTCCATCGCCGCCGCCCAGTCGACCCTGGAGGACTTCGCCGCCCTCGCCCTGGTACGGCCGGCCGCCGACGGCCAGTACCTGCTGCCCGGCTGCCTCGTCCCGCTGCTGCGCGCCCTCCTGGAGACCAGGGAACGTCCCGCCGAGGTGCAGCTGGCCCGGGCCCGGATGCTGGAGCGGACGGTGCGGCTCCTCCAGTCCTGCCTCGCCGTGATCGAGCCCGACGCGGACGAGGGGGAGGGGGCCGGGAGCCCGCTGCCCGGGGTGCCGGCACCCGGCGGCCGGTCCGCTCCGCCGCGCGCCCTGCGCTTCCCCGACGCCCGGGCCGCCGGGGCCTGGCTGGACGGCCGGCTGCCGGTCCTGACGGCCGCCGCCCGGCTCGCGGTGGCCGACGGGGAGCTGGACACGCTGGCCAGGCGGCTGGTGGCCGCGCTGGTACGGGCCCTGGCGGCGCACCGCGGCACGGAGGCGGCCGCGCCCGAGCTGTACGGGCTGCACGGCCTGGTCCTGGACGTGGCGGAGCGGCGCGGCCTGCACCGGGAGCGGGCCGCGGCCCTGCTGAACCTGGGTGACCTGGACCACGGCACCGGCCGCACCCGGGCCGCCCTGGACCGCTACCGGGCCGCGCTGGACGCGGGACGGGCGGCGAACGACCCGTACGCGACCGGCCGCGCGATGGAATCCGTAGGCGGCGCGTACCAGGAGCTGGGGGACTGGCACCGGGCCGCGGACTGGTTCGGCCGTGCACTGGCCCAGAGCCTGTCGCGCGGGGAGCGCGCGGACGAGGCGCGGCTGAACGGCCGGCTCGGCAGCGTGCACACGTACGCGGGACGTTACGGCGAGGCGCTGCGCTGCTGGCGGTCGGCCGCGGCAGGCTACCGGAAGCTGGCCGATGTGCCGGGCCGCGCAAGGGCGTTGAGCGAGATGGCGCGCGTCCAGGAGTACGCCGGACGGCCCGAGGAGTCGCTGCACACCTGCCGTGCCGCGATCGACCTGGCGCGGGAGGCCGGGGACCAGCGGCTCCAGGCCGCGCTGCAGGTGCGGCTGGCCGACACGCTCGACCGGCTCGGCGACCCGGCGGCGGCCCGGCTGCACCGGGCGGCTGCGGACAGACTGCTGGGAGACGACCCCGTAGCCTGCGAAATCCGTAGTGCTTCCGGCTGAGATTAATGCTTTGTAAGGCTAGACAGCCGGAAATCCTTCATTAGACTGGCTCTGCCGCGTTCATCTGCGGTGCATCCCGTTGCGCACTCCCGCCGACGGGTATGTATGGATTGAGCCGTTTAATCCCCTGAGTCAAGGACCGTGATCGACGATGAAGGTCGGCATCCCCCGCGAGGTCAAGAACAACGAGTTCCGCGTGGCCATCACCCCCGCCGGTGTCCACGAGCTCGTCCGCAACGGCCACCAGGTCTTCGTCGAGCAGAACGCCGGTGTCGGCTCATCGATCACGGACGCCGAGTACGTCGCCGCCGGCGCCGAGATCCTCGCCACCGCGGACGAGGTCTGGGCCACGGCCGACCTGCTGCTGAAGGTCAAGGAGCCCATCGCGGAGGAGTACCACCGCCTCCGCAAGGACCAGACCCTCTTCACCTACCTGCACCTGGCCGCCTCCAAGGAGTGCACCGACGCGCTCCTCGAGTCCGGCACCACCGCCATCGCGTACGAGACGGTCGAGCTCGCCAACCGCGCGCTGCCGCTGCTCGCCCCGATGTCCGAGGTCGCGGGCCGCCTGGCCCCGCAGGTCGGCGCCTACCACCTGATGCGCTCGGCCGGCGGCCGCGGCATCCTCCCCGGCGGCGTCCCGGGCACCCAGGCCGCCAAGGCGGTCGTCATCGGCGGTGGCGTCTCCGGCTGGAACGCCGCGCAGATCGCCATCGGCATGGGCTTCCACGTGACCCTGCTCGACCGCGACATCAACAAGCTCCGCGAGGCCGACAAGATCTTCGGCACGAAGATCCAGACGATCGTCTCCAACGCCTTCGAGCTGGAGAAGGCCGTCCTCGAGGCCGACCTCGTCATCGGCGCCGTGCTGATCCCGGGTGCGAAGGCCCCGAAGCTGGTCACCAACGAGCTGGTCTCCCGGATGAAGCCCGGAAGTGTCCTTGTCGACATTGCGATCGACCAGGGCGGCTGCTTCGAGGACTCCCGTCCGACCACCCACGCCGAGCCGACCTTCCAGGTCCACAACTCGGTCTTCTACTGCGTCGCCAACATGCCGGGCGCGGTCCCGAACACCTCCACCTACGCGCTCACCAACGCCACGCTGCCCTACATCGTGTCGCTGGCGAACAACGGCTGGGTCGAGGCGCTGCGCCGCGACGCCGCCCTCGCGCTGGGCCTCAACACCCATGAGGGCCAGGTCGTTTACGGCCCGGTCGCCGAGGCCCACGGCTACGAGCACGTCGAGCTGAACACCCTGATCGGCTGAGCCCAGGGACCTGCGTCAACCGTCTGACGCCAATCTCACGCGTCCGGCCGGACCTTGCCCCGCAAGGTCCGGCCGGACGTGTTTATCGACACCGTGTACCGGGGGACACCCCCTCCCGGGCGCGGCACGCCGAGGGGGATCAACTCGCCTCGAACGTAACCCTTTAACCGTTTCGCACACCCGCGAAACTTCACAGTGACAGCCCGTACGCCCTTGACAGAGTGGTGTTCGGATGCCGACACATCGTGCCGCGTCCGGCCGATTGTGTTGCTGCGGAGCGGTGACACGCCATAGAGTCGCCAACCGTCGGCATGGTGCCACGCTGACCTATCGATAAGTTTCCTGGTCACGTCCGAGGAGGTAAGACGACTTGTGAATGAGTCGACATTTGCTCCTGGGGGTGGTCAAGCAGGAGGGTCTGCGCGGGGCCAGGGCCCTGCCGGGCTCGAAGCTGTCGGCTCCGTCGCGGTCCGCACCTTCGCAAACCACCAGCACATGACGACGCCCCAAAAGAGCATGGACGGCCTAGACGTGAACTCCATGGCCGGCGACCTGAGCGGCCGAGAGCCCACCGGTTTCGCCGACTACGACGAGGTGCCCGAGGGGCACTTCTACGACCCCGACGCCGAGTACGAGCCCGACCCCGAGTACGCGGCCACCCTCGCCCCCGACGCAGCGAGACAGCGTCGGGAGCGGATCGGCCCGACCGGACGGCCGCTGCCGTACTTCCCGATCCCGGGTCCCCTGACCGACCACGGTCCCGCGAAGATCATCGCGATGTGCAACCAGAAGGGCGGCGTCGGCAAGACCACGTCGACCATCAACCTGGGTGCCGCGCTCGCCGAGTACGGGCGGCGCGTGCTGCTCGTCGACTTCGACCCGCAGGGCGCCCTGTCGGTCGGCCTCGGCGTGAACCCGATGGAGCTGGACCTCACCGTCTACAACCTGCTCATGGAGCGGGGCATGTCGGCGGACGAGGTGCTGCTCAAGACCGCGGTCCCCAACATGGACCTGCTGCCGAGCAACATCGATCTCTCGGCCGCGGAAGTGCAGTTGGTGAGCGAGGTCGCGCGCGAGTCGACGCTCCAGCGCGCGCTGAAGCCGCTGATGAACGACTACGACTACATCGTGATCGACTGTCAGCCCTCGCTCGGCCTGCTGACCGTCAACGCCCTGACGGCGGCTCACAAGGTCATCGTGCCGCTGGAATGCGAGTTCTTCGCGCTGCGCGGTGTGGCGCTGCTGACCGAGACCATCGAGAAAGTCCAGGAGCGGCTCAACCCGGAGCTGGAGCTCGACGGCATCCTCGCCACCATGTACGACTCCCGTACGGTGCACAGCCGTGAGGTGCTGGCGCGCGTGGTCGAGGCCTTCGACGACCACGTCTACCACACCGTCATCGGGCGTACGGTCCGCTTCCCGGAGACCACGGTCGCCGGCGAGCCCATCACCACGTACGCCTCCAACTCCGTCGGCGCCGCCGCCTATCGCCAGCTCGCCAGGGAGGTGCTCGCCCGGTGTCCCGCCGAGTGAGTCTGCCCGGAGCCGACGAACTCTTCCGTACGACAGGGGGGATGGCGCTGCAGGCGTCCTCGCCCCGGCGCCCGGCGGACCCCGGGCACGAGGACGCCGCCGCGGACGACGCGGCGGAGGGCCGGGCGCGGGAGGGCGAGACCGTGGCGGCCGCGGAGCCGGTGGTGACTCCGCAGAGGCGCCCGCAGGAAGGTTCCCCCGCCCCCGCCGCGGCCGCGAGCCCGCGGCGCAAAGGGGGCGGCCGGAACCGCCGCCCGAGCGGGCGGGAGCGGCACGACGAGAAGATCACGGTCTACGTCTCCGCCGAGGAACTGATGGACCTGGAGCACGCGCGGCTGGTGCTGCGCGGGGAGCACGGGCTGGCCGTGGACCGCGGCCGCATCGTCCGCGAGGCGGTCGCGGTCGTCCTGGCCGACCTGGAGTCGCGCGGCGACGCCAGCATCCTGGTCCGCCGCCTCCGCGGCCGCTGACGGGGCCCCGGCCCCGCAGCCCCCGGGCCCCTGCCCCGGGCCCCAGCCCCGGGCCCTGCCCCGGGCCCCTGCCCCGGGCCTCTGTCCCAGCCCCGGGGTCGTAGCCCCTGCCCTGGGCCGTAGCCCTCGGGCCACAGCCCCCGGCCGTAGCGCCGGGCCCTGGGCCGGTGCCCTCGGGCCGGCCTCCGCCCCCGGGCCACTGTCCCGCCCCCGGGCCGTAGCGCCGGGCCTCGGGCCGTAGCCCCCGGCCTCGGGCCGTAGCGCCGGGCCTCGGGCCGTAGCCCCCGGCCTCGGGCCGTTGCCCTCGGGCCGGCCACCGTTCCCGGGCCGGAGTCCTCGGACCGGAGCCCCTGGCGCATGAGCCCCCCGGCCCCACGGGCCGTAGCCCTTGGCTGTCTGGATCGCCGGCCCACGGGTCGCTGCCTCGGGCCCCACGGGCCGCAGCCCCCAGGTCCCCGGTCCGCTGCTCCTGGCTCCCGGTTGACCGGAACCCCCGTGCCACGGGCCCGCTGCCACTGGCCCACCGGGCCGCCTGGCCCTGGGCCTGCGTGCCGGAGCCCGGGCCCCCGGCCCGCCCCCCGGAGCTGTGGGCCCCTGGCCGTCCGGGGCTGGTGCCACTGGCCCACGGGAGCCGGTGCCTCCGGACCCCAACCGACCGGAGCCCGGGGCCCCAACGGCCCGCCTCGGGCCCTGGCCTCCCTCGGAGCCGCCGGCCGGCACTGGGGGTGCGGGAGGGCCGGCGTCCGATCGGTGCCCGGTACGGCGGGCCCTGCGGGGCATGCCCCTGGCCCGCCCTCTCACCGTCTCCCCGGGGCTCCGCCCCGGACCCCGGCGCCCACCGCAGCGGGAACTCCGAGACACCGTCTCCGCAGGGCTTCGCCCCGGATCGGCCATGGCGGAGGCGCCGAGCCGCGGTCCGCTCCGGGCCCGCCCCGGGTGGTGGAGGGCGGGGGTACCGGGGCCCGGTTACTGGCCGGGTTCTGGGGCTTCCCGGGGGTGTGGGCCTGGGCGTCGTCGGCGCTGGGATCCGGTCGGGGCCGCGACTGCGGGGCCGTGTGGGGCGTCGTGGTGGGCGGTGGCACCGATAGCCTTCCGCGTACTGCCGTGACTTCCGCACCCTGGACCGTGATGCCCCCGAACGACCCCGTGCCGCCCGCCCGCGGCCTCCGGCGCCTCCTGGGCCGCGGCCCGGGCGCGTCACCGTCCACCCGGCCCGGCCCGGCGCCGGAGGCCCCCGAGACCGCCCCGGAGCCCCGCCCGCAGGACACCACCGTGCCGGCCGGCGGGGACGTGCCCGTCCCCGCCTCCGCTTCCCCCGGCGATGCGGCCCCCGCGGGGCTGCAGCCCGCCCCTGCTCCGGTCGCCGAAGACGCGTCGCCGCTCGCTCCCGCCGAGTCCGGCGCACCCGCCTCCGGGGCGGATGCGCCCCGCGGCCACGACGCAGCCCTCCCGCGCCCGGCGGACGCCGAGCCTGCGCCAGGTCCCGTGGACGGGGCCACGGCGGCCGCCGGGGAACTGCCGGGCGCAGACTGGTCCGCCGTTCCGCCGCCGTACGAGGGTGCCGCTGCCGCGCAGCCGGGCGAGGCCGTGCCGGCTGCGGCGGCGGTCGCTGCCGCAGCCGCGCCCGCGGCTCGGGTGCGGGACGAGGCCGGCGGGCCCACCCCGGCCTGGCCTGCGGGTGGAGCCGAGCCGACCGTCCACCGTCCCCCCGTCGGACCGTCGGGCGAGCCCCGCACCGCGGGGCCGGCAGCACATGGGGAGGGAACGGTGCCCGCCGCTTCGGGAGGCGGCCGGCAGGCACCCACTGAGCCGGGAGGCGACGGTCCTGCACCCGCCGGGCTTGGAAGCGACGGGACGGCCCCCGGTGAGCCGGGAGCCGACCGGGTGGCCCCCGCCGGGTCGGGAAGCGACGGTCTTGCACCCTCCTGGCAGGGAGCCGATTGGGCGGCCCCCGCCGGGTCGGGAGGCGACGGTCTTGCACCCGCCGGGCCGGGACGCGAGGGGACGGTCCTCGGTGAGCCGGGAGGCGACCGGGCGGCCCCTGCCGGGTCACGGCACGTCAGTGTCGGTTCGACACGAGCGGGTGGCGACGGTCTTGCACCCGCCGGGCCGGGAGGCGAGGGGACGGTCCTCGGTGAGCCGGGAGGCGACCGGGCGGCCCCTGCCGGGTCGGGTGGCGACGGTCTTGCACCCGCCGGGCCGGGAGGCGAGGGGACAGTCCCCGGTGAGCCGGGAGGCGACCGGGCGGTACCCGTTGGGTCGGGAGGAGAGGGGACGGCACCCGCCGGGCCGGGAGGGGAGGGGGCGGCACCCGCCGGGGGTGGCGGGGCAGCACCCGGTGAGCCGGGAGGCGCGCCGGCACCCGCGGAGCCGGGAGGCGGGTCGGTACCCGCGGAGCCGGGAGGCGACGGGCGGTTCACCGTGCGGCTCCACAATTTCGAGGGGCCCTTCGACCTGCTGCTCCAGTTGATCTCGCGGCACCGGATGGACGTCACCGAGGTCGCGCTGTCGCGGGTCACCGACGAGTTCATGGCCCACATCCGGGCCATGGGGCCCGACTGGGACCTCGACCAGACCACCGAGTTCCTCGTCGTCGCCGCCACGCTCCTCGACCTCAAGGCCGCCCGGCTGCTGCCCACCGCCGAGGTCGAGGACGAGGCCGACCTCGCCCTCCTGGAGGCCCGCGACCTGCTCTTCGCCCGGCTGCTCCAGTACCGCGCGTACAAGCGGATCGCCGAGATCTTCGAGGAGCGGGCGGAGGCCGAGGGACGCCGGTACCCCCGTACCGTCGGCCTCGAGGACACCCACGCCGAGCTGCTGCCCGAGGTCGTCATCAGCATCGGCGCCGAGGGCTTCGCCCGGCTGGCGGTCAAGGCCATGCAGCCCAAGGCCAAGCCGCAGGTGTACGTGGACCACATCCACGCCCCCCTGGTCAGCGTCCGGGAGCAGGGCGAGCTGCTGGTGGCCCGCCTCAGGGAGCTCGGCCGGGCCGGCTTCCGGGAGCTGACCGCCGACGCCGCAGACACCCTGACCGTCGTCGCCCGTTTCCTGGCCCTCCTGGAGCTCTACCGGGAGAAGGCCGTCGCCCTCGACCAGGAGGAGGCGCTCGGCGAGCTGACCGTCCGCTGGACCGGCGGCACGGGCACGGACGCCGGAGCCCCCCTCGTCTCCGACGAGTTCGACCAGACCGTACGGCCCGACGAGGAGGACGCCCGATGAGCGTCGCGGACCTTGAGCTGAAACCCGCCCTGGAGGCCGTCCTGATGGTCGTGGACGAGCCCGCGACCGAGGAGCACCTCGCCAAGGTGCTGGAGCGCCCCGTCCGCGACGTGGCACTCGCCCTGCGCGAACTGGCCGACGAGTACACCGTCCAGCGCCGCGGTTTCGAGCTGCGCCTGGTCGCCGGCGGCTGGCGGTTCTACACCCGGCCGGAATACGCGGCGGCCGTCGAGGGCTTCGTACTGGACGGGCAGCAGGCCCGGCTCACCCAGGCGGCCCTGGAGACCCTCGCGGTCGTCGCCTACCGCCAGCCGGTCAGCCGCTCCCGGGTCTCCGCGGTCCGCGGCGTGAACTGTGACGGCGTCATGCGCACCCTCCTCCAGCGCGGTCTGGTCGAGGAGGCGGGCACGGAACCCGAAACAGGTGCGATCCTGTACAGGACGACGAACTACTTTCTGGAGCGGATGGGCCTGCGCGGCCTGGACGAGCTCCCGGAGCTCGCGCCCTTCCTCCCGGAGGCGGACGCGATCGAGGCCGAGACGCAGGAAGGCGTCCCGTCGTTCGATCCGGACGCTCCGGACACAGACGAAGACGACAAGACGACGGACATTTGATGCGAAGCAGCGGCGGCAACGGCGGCAACAGGAACAGCGGCGGTGGCGGCGGGCGTGGCAACGCCCGCGGCGGCAGCTCCGGCGGGGGCGGTGGCTACCGCGGCGGCGGCTCCGGCGGTGGCAGCGGCTCCGGCCGCGGAGGCTCCGGCGGCGGTTCCCGCGGAGGGTCTGGCGGCGGCTACCGCTCCGGTGGCAGCGGCTCCGGCGGCCGCGGTGGCAGCTCCGGCCGCGGTGGCAGCTCCGGCGGCGGTTACGGCCGCGGTGGCAGCTCCGGCGGCTACCAGGGCGGCTCCGACTCGCGCGATCGCGAGCAGGCGCCCCGCATCCGCAACCCCCGCCCCGAGGAGCGTCGCTACGACGTGGGCCCCGAGGGCGAGCGCAGCGGCCGCAGCGGCCCCAAGGCGGGCGGCGGCGGTGCCCGTGGCGCGGCCGCGCGCGGTGGCGCCAAGGGCGGCCCCCGCACCTCCAAGACGCCCGGCATCGGCGGGGCGGGCGGCCCGCGCAGCGGCCCCGGCAGCCGCAGCGGCCAGTCGCGCCCCCGCGAGCTGGACGCGCGGATCGAGGAGCGCGTGCGCGAGCGGTACGCCGACAAGCCCGTGATCAAGACCCCGAAGACCTTCCCGGGCGCCGAGCAGGAGGGTGAGCGCCTGCAGAAGGTGCTGGCCCGGGCCGGCATGGGCTCGCGGCGCGCCTGCGAGGAGCTGATCGAGCAGGCCCGCGTCGAGGTCAACGGCGAGATCGTCACGGAGCAGGGCAAGCGCGTCCAGCCGAAGGACGAGATCAAGGTGGACGGTCTGACCGTCGCCACCCAGTCGTACCTGTTCTTCGCCCTCAACAAGCCGGCCGGCGTCGTCTCCACCATGGAGGACCCGGACGGCCGCCAGTGCCTCGGCGACTACGTCACCAACCGCGAGACCCGGCTGTTCCACGTCGGCCGTCTCGACACGGAGACCGAGGGCATCATCCTGCTCACCAACCACGGCGAGCTGGCCCACCGCCTCACCCACCCCAAGTACGGCGTGCAGAAGACCTACCTCGCCGCCATCACCGGCCCGCTGCCCCGCGAGATCGGCAAGCGCCTGCAGTCCGGCATCCAGCTGGAGGACGGGTACGCGAAGGCCGACCACTTCCGGGTGGTCGACCAGGTCGGCAAGAACTACCTGGTGGAGGTCACCCTCCACGAGGGCCGCAAGCACATCGTCCGCCGCATGCTGGCCGAGGCCGGCTTCCCGGTCGAGAAGCTCGTACGGACCGCCTTCGGCCCGATCGAGCTCGGCGACCAGAAGTCCGGCTGGCTGCGCCGCCTCACCAACACCGAGGTCGGCATGCTGATGCGCGAGGTCGGTCTGTAGGACGGCCGCGCACCGCGCGCAACGCTCACGGCAGGGCCCCCGCCTCCACCGGCGGGGGCCCTGCCGTTTCCGTTTCCGCTCGCACTCCCTTGTCCGCGGAGCCGAGGGGGCTTTATAGTCAGTGTGACTATTAAAAAGGGGGGTGTCCCGGTGCCGCAGGGCTATGACCCGTACGCCTTCGAGCCGTTCGCCGTCACCGTCGACCTGGCGGTCTTCACGGTGCGGGGCGGCCGGCTGCACGTGCTGCTGATCCGGCGCGGCCGGGAGCCGTACGCGGGGGCCTGGGCGCTGCCCGGCGGGTTCCTGCTGCCGCGGGAGTCCGCCGAGACCGCCGCACGCCGGGAGCTGGCCGAGGAGACGGGGCTGCCGGAGCCGGTGGTCGCGGGACTCCACCTGGAACAGCTGCGCACGTACAGCGAGCCGGACCGGGACCCGCGGATGCGGGTCGTGTCGGTGGCGTACACCGCGCTCGTACCGGACCTGCCCGAACCGGCGGCGGGCGGCGGCGGGGACGCCGAGCACGCCCGCTGGGTGCCGCTCGACGGCGCCGGTGACGGCGGCCCCGGCGACGGCGGCCCCGGCGACCAGGAAGGGCCGGGCCCCGGAGGGAGCGGTGCGCTCGCCTTCGACCACGACCGGATCCTGGCCGACGCGCGGGAGCGGGTCGGCGCGCGGCTGGAGTACACCTGCCTCGCCACCGCCTTCTGCGCCCCCGAGTTCACCCTCGGGGAGCTGCAGGCGGTGTACGAGACGGTCTGGGGCACCGTCCTGGACCGGCCCAACTTCCGGCGCAAGGTGCTGGCCACCCAGGGGTTCGTCGAACAGGTCCCCGGGGCCGCCCGGCTGACCGGCGGACGCGGCAAACCGGCCGCCGTGTACCGGGCCGGGCCCGCCACCGCGCTCCACCCGCCGCTGCTCCGGCCGGGCGACGGATCCCGCCGGGGCGACCGGCAGGACCGGCGGCCGGCGGACCCGGCACCCCGGACACCGGCGCCGGCACGGACAGAAGCACAGGCACAGGCACAGGCACAGGCACAGGCACCGGCACCGGCGCACGCACCGCCGGCGGCGCACTCCAGGGCCCGGGAAGAGGCCCGCGAGCAGGCGCAGCCACACGCAGGAACACCGAGGGAAGGACGACGGGGATGACGACGACCAGGACCAAGTGCGCGGCGACCGGCTCGCTGATCGGGCTGGCGCTCGGGGACGCCCTGGGCTTCCCCACCGAGTTCAACGACGTACCGTCGATCCTCGCCAAGTGCGGGCCCTGGCGGGAGATGGAACTGCCCAGGCCCGCCGTCGTCTCGGACGACACGCAGATGACCCTGGCCCTCGGCCGGGCCCTGCGCACGGCGATGGAGCGCGGGTACCTCGCCCCGCTGCGGCTGCTGCGCCCGCTGCGCGACGAGTTCACCGACTGGTACCACTCGCCGCAGAACAACCGCGCCCCCGGCCGCACCTGCATGGTCGCCTGCCGCCTGCTGGACACCGGCCGGGACTGGCACGAGGCCAGCCAGATCGACTCCAAGGGCTGCGGCGCCAACATGCGGGTGGCGCCGATCGGCCTGGCCCCCGGCCTGACCACGGACCAGCGGGCCGGCGCCGCGCAGCTCCAGTCCGCCGTCACCCACGGCCACCCCACCGCGCTGGCCGCCTCCGACCTGACGGCCCGGGCGGTGTGGCTCCTCGCGCAGGGCGCCGAGCCCACCGGCCTGGTGGGCCTGCTCCGTTCGTACGCGCTCGACAACCGCACCCGGTACCACGAGACGTGGCTGGGCGACCTGTGGACCCGCGCCCACGACGCCTCGCCCGAGGACTTCATCGCCCGCGGCTGGGACGAGTGCCTGGCGGTCCTGGACCGGCTGGCGGCCGCCCTGCGCAACCCCTCGCCGGAGACCGACCCCTGCCTGACCACCGGGGAGGGCTGGATCGCCGAGGAGGCGCTGGCCACCGCGCTCCAGTGCTTCCTGCTCTTCCCGGAGGAGCCGCTCCGGGCGCTGCGCCGGGCCGCCTGCACCTCCGGGGACTCCGACTCGATCGCCTGCCTGGCCGGCGCCTTCGCCGGGGCCCACCTGGGCGCGGCCGCCTGGCCCGGCGAGTGGGCGGAGCGCATCGAGTACCGCAGGGAACTCCTTGCGCTGGGGGCCCTCTGGGACGCCTGAGCGGCGGGGGCCCGCCGGCCCGGGAGGCGGCAGCCGGCCGGCCCGGGGGGACGGGGGCCGGCCGGCGGGCCCCGCCGGCCGGCTGGCATGATCGGGCCATGCTGGACGCCCTGAGTGTGGACCTGACCCCCGTCGTCGCCGAGCAGCCCGACCCGCTGCTGTTCGCGACCGTCTCGGGCGCGCACCTGTACGGGTTCCCCTCGCGGGACTCCGACGTGGACCTGCGCGGCGTGCACCTGCTGCCGGTCGCCTCGCTCATCGGGCTGCGCGAGCCGGAGGAGACCCGCACCCGGATGTGGGACCGCGACGGAGTCGAGATGGACCTCGTCACGCACGACCTGCGCAAGTTCGTCCGGCTGATGCTCCGCCGCAACGGCTACGTGCTGGAACAGCTCCTCTCGCCCCTGGTGGTGCACACCACCGGGGCGCACGAGGAGCTGCGTGCGCTGGCGCCCGGGGTGCTCACCTCCCACCACGCCCACCACTACCGGGGGTTCGCGGGCACGCAGTGGCGGCTCTTCGAGCGGACCGGGGAGCTGAAGCCGCTGCTGTACTCCTTCCGGGCGCTGCTGACCGGCGTGCACCTGATGCGGGCGGGGGAGGTGCAGGCGCACCTGCCGACGCTGTGCGGGGAGGTGCCGGAGGCGCCCGGGTACCTGGGGGAGCTGATCGAGGCGAAGGCCGCCGCCGAACACGGGCCCGCGGAGGGCCTCGTACCCGGCCGGCTGCGGGCGGACCACGAGGCGCTGCACCGCGTGCTCGACGCGGCCGAGGCGGAGACCCGGCTGCCGGAGCGGCCCGGATCCCTCGACGCGCTCCACGAGTTCGTCGTACGGGCCAGGACCGGCGAGCCGTCCTAGCCGTACCGTCCGGGCCCGCCGACGGCCCTGCCCCTGCCGGCACGGCACGGCCAGGGCCGGCCGTCAGGCCGAGGCGCGGCGGGTGCGGACGAGGAAGTCCTCGACCGCGGGCCGGTCGGGTTCGGGCGCCAGCGGGGTGCCGGCGGCCGCGGCCTCCGCCTCCTCCGTGAGGCGGTTCATCCAGGACTCGACCTCCGCCCAGGTCAGTTCGCCGCGCTTCACCGCCAGCAGCCGGTCCCGGTACGGACCGGCGTCGATGTCCAGGCGGCCGGTGCGCAGCAGGTCCCGGCAGGACAGCAGCAGCCGCAGCAGGTGCATGGCGTGCTTCCAGCGCGGGGCGCCGTGGTTGCGCACGTCGGCCTCCAGCTTCGCCCGCTGGCCGGCCGCGTAGCGGGCGAAGGTGGTGTGGGCACGGGCCGACAGGAACGCCGGGCGCAGCGCGAGGAGTTCCTCGCCGGTGCCGGTGATCCGCTCGACCAGCGGGGAGTGCAGGCACTCCAGGATGTTCGGGTTGTTCTTCAGCGCCAGCTCGCAGAAGCGTTCCAGCTCCCACGAGAACTGCTCCTCCAGCGGCCCCTCCACGTGCGTGGGGGGCTTCTCGAAGCGCCAGTACAGCGGGGTCGGGGCGAGGAAGACACCGCGCCGGTCGGTGTCGCTGCCCTCCGTCGCCAGTCCGAACGCGCGTGAGCCCATCACGCACGCGTAGATCGTGTGGTCGCGTACCAGCGCTTCGGGATGCATACGGGCGAGGCTACGCCAGCCGGATCTCGCCGCCCTCGACGGTGATCTCCTTCCCGGGCAGCGGCTTCGTCGCGGGTCCGTGCACCACCGCGCCGTCCCCGACGGCGAACTTGCTGCCGTGGCAGGGGCAGTCGATCGTGCCGTCCGCCACCTTGTTGACCGTGCAGCCGCGGTGCGTGCAGACCGCGCTGAAGGCCTTGAACTCGCCCGTCGTGGGCTGGGTGACCACGATCTTCTCCGCCGCCAGGACGGTGCCGCCGCCGACGGGCACCTCCGAGGTCTTCAGCAGCGCCTCCCCGGGCGTCCCGCTCGCCTCGGCCGGGGCGGACGCGGACGCGGACGGCGGGGCCGACTCCGCCGGGGTGCCGGCCCCCGTCGTCGCGGGCGGGGTGCTCGCGCCCGTACCGCCCCCGTCGTCGTCGGAACCGCAGCCGGCCAGGGTGCCGGTCGCCAGGACCGCCGCACCGGCCGCCATCACGGCACGGCGGGAGGTGTCTTCACGCATGTTCGCTCCTCGGGTCGTCGCTCAGGTGCAGCATCCTGGCGCGCCCGGGTCCCCAGGAGAAGCACCCGCCGCCCGCGTCAGGCGGCGCCGCTCCACGGGACGAGGTCCAGCGGTACGCCGTCCCCGTCGCGCCGCACCTCCCACAGCCTGGTCACCGCCGCCCGGTCGAGGGGTCCGTACACGTGCGGGTAGCGCGCACCCGCTTCACCCTCCCGGCGGACCTCCGACGTGAGGGCCCGCTCGTCGACCTCCACCGCGAGCAGCGGGCCGGGCACCTGCCGGTAGTGCCGGCCGGCGATCTCCAGGACGGTGGGCCGGTCGGCCGAACAGTGCGTGAACCCCTCGGAGTCGAGGGAGGGCGGGGCGTACGGGAGGCCGGGGTCGGCGGACCAGTCGGCGAGCGTGACGAGGTGGAAGATCATGCCCCGGTTGTACCGCAGGGCCGTCCGGGGCGCCGTCCGCCAGGTGGCGGTACGGGGTGGTCCGGGTGACATTGTCCGTGGCCCGGCGGCCGTACGGCCCTCGCGGTCCGGTACCGGACCCGCACCGGCGCGGGCTCCGGCCCTCACTCGAAAGGCGTGACCATGGCGGGTAACGACCTCGGCTCCCTGCTGGGCGGTCTCCTCGGCGGCGGTGGCAGTGGCAGCGGGCAGGGCGGCGGCGCGGGCAACGTCCTCGGCGCACTGCTCGGCGCCCTCATGGGCGGCAGCGGCCAGGGCTCGGGCGGCCAGGGCTCGGGCGGCCAGGGCCCGGGGAGCGCGAACGGCAACCCGCTCGGCGGGCTGCTGGACCTGCTGACCAGGTCCGGCCTCGTCGACCAGGCCCGGTCCTGGGTCGGCGCCGGCGAGAACCAGCCGGTCAGCGGCGCCCAGCTGGCGGAGGCCCTGCCGGACGACGCCCTCCGGAAGGCGGCCGCGGAGGCGGGCGTCTCCCCGGAGGAGGCCGCCGACGAGATCGCCCGCTCCCTGCCCCGGGTCGTCGACAGGCTGACGCCCCAGGGCACCCTCCCGAGCGGCTCGCTGGAGGACATCATCCGCGCGCAGAACCTGTGAGCCTGACGCGGGGCAGGGCTTCGGCACCGGCGGTGCGCCGGGCCTGGCCGCCCGCACGGCGTTCCCCGGGCGCGGGGAACAGCCCCGGCGCGGCGGCGGCCCCGAGCCCCCGGGAGCCGCCGCCGACGCGTCCGGGCCACCCCCGCGTCCGGGCACCCTGACGTCCGGGCAACCCCCTGCGTCCAGCCACCTTCACGTCCGGGCCACCCCCGCGTCCGGGCAACCCCCGCGTCCGGGCACCGGCACACGCGGTCCGCCCGTACCCCCTCGCCCGGTATGCGGGCCCCCGGCGGGCAAGATCGTCTCGGTGGGCGGGCGGTCGCGCGCGGCGCGTCACGGGCTGACTACGCTGGACAGCCCAGCCCGCCCCCCGACCAAGGAGCGCCCCCGTGAGAACCGCCGTCGTCATCGGAACCGGACTGATCGGCACCTCCGCGGCGCTCGCCCTCGCCGGACGCGGGGTCAAGGTCCACCTCGCCGACCACGACCCCGCCCAGGCCCGCACCGCCGCCGCCCTCGGCGCCGGCACCGACGAGGCCCCCGACGGCCCGGTCGACCTCGCCCTTGTGGCCGTGCCCCCGGCCCACGTCTCCGCGGCCCTCGCCGACGCCATGGCCCGCGGCCTCGCCCGCGGCTACGTCGACGTGGCCAGCGTCAAGGGCGGCCCCCGGCGCGAGCTGGAGGCCAAGGGCATCGACCTCACCACGTACATCGGCACCCACCCCATGGCCGGCAAGGAGCAGTCCGGCCCCCTGGCGGCCACCGCCGACCTCTTCGAGGGCCGCCCCTGGGTCCTCACGCCCACCCGCGAGACCGACACCGAGGTCCTCAACCTGGCCCTGGAGCTCGTGGCCCTCTGCCGCGCCGTGCCCGTCGTCATGGACGCCGACGCCCACGACCGGGCCGTCGCCCTCGTCTCGCACACCCCCCAGCTCGTCTCCAGCATGGTCGCCGCCCGCCTGGAGACCGCCGACGAGACCGCCGTACGGCTCTGCGGCGGCGGCATAAGGGACGTCACCCGGATCGCCGCCTCCGACCCCCGCATGTGGGTCGAGATCCTCTCCGCCAACCCCGGCCCCGTCGCCGACGTGCTCTCCGGCATCGCCGCCGACCTCGACGAGACCGTACGGGCCCTGCGCGCGCTGCAGTCCGCCGACGAGGACGAGCGCCGCGAGGGCGCCGCGGACATCGAGGACGTGCTCAGGCGCGGCAACGCCGGCCGCACCCGCGTGCCCGGCAAGCACGGCACCGCCCCCGCCGCGTACGAGACGGTGGCCGTACTCATCAGCGACCAGCCCGGCGAGCTGGCCCGGATCTTCGCGGACGCCGGCCGGGCCGGCGTCAACATCGAGGACGTGCGCATCGAGCACGCCACCGGCCAGCAGGCCGGCCACGTCCAGCTGATGGTCGAGCCGCGCGCCGTGGCCGCCCTCACCGCCACCCTCCGCGAGAGCGGCTGGGCCCTGCGCCAGCAGTGACCCGGGACCGCGGGCGGCCGTCGCCCGCCGGCGTCCGGGGCCCGGGCCCCGGACGCCCCCGGCCCCGGGCCCCGGACGCCCCCGGGGCCCCGCCGCCACCGCCCGGCCGGGGCCGCCCCGCCGGGCCGGTAACCTTGGAGAGGGGCGTTTTCGCGCGCCCGGACACCGCTCGCGCAACCAGGAAGGTGCAAGACACCGTGGAAACCGCTTCGTCCGCCGTGATCGTCGCCATCGACGGTCCCTCCGGCACGGGCAAGTCCAGCACCTCCAAGGCCGTCGCGGCCAAGCTCGGGCTCTCCTACCTCGACACCGGCGCCCAGTACCGCGCCATCACCTGGTGGATGCTCAGCAACGGCATCGACACCGAGGACCCCCAGGCCATCGCACTCGCCGCCGCCAAGCCGGTGATCGTCTCGGGCACGGACCCCTCCGCGCCCACCATCACCGTCGACGGCCTCGACGCCTCGGGCCCCATCCGCACCCAGGAGGTCACCTCCAAGGTCAGCGCCGTCAGCGCCGTCCCCGAGGTGCGCGCCCTGATCACCGACCTCCAGCGGACCATCGCGGCCGCCGCCGAGGGCGGCATCGTGGTCGAAGGCCGCGACATCGGCACCACCGTCCTCCCGGACGCCGACCTCAAGGTCTTCCTGACCGCCTCCGCCGAGGCCCGCGCCGCCCGCCGCAGCGGCGAGCTCAAGGGCAAGGAGGCCACCGACCTGGCCACCACCAAGGCCGCCCTGATCAAGCGCGACGCCGCCGACTCCGGCCGCAAGACCTCCCCGCTCGCCAAGGCGGACGACGCCGTCGAGGTCGACACCACCGACCTCACCCTGGACCAGGTCATCGAGTGCGTCGTCACCCTGGTCGAGGAGAAGCGGGCCGCCAAGTGAACGACACGCCCTCTCCCCGGGGAGCGGCGGTCGGACGCCGGATCGGCATCGGCCTCATGTACGGCCTGTGGCGGCCCCGCGTGCTCGGCGCCTGGAAGGTGCCCGCCACCGGACCCGTCATCCTGGCCGTGAACCACGCCCACAACATCGACGGCCCGATGCTCATGGGCACCGCGCCGCGCCCCGTGCACTTCCTGATCAAGAAGGAGGCGTTCGTCGGCCCGCTCGACCCGTTCCTGCGCGGAATCGGTCAGCTCGCCGTGGACCGCACGAGCGCCGACCGCACCGCCATCACCCGGGCGCTCGGCGTCCTGGAGACCGGCGGCGTCCTCGGCATCTTCCCCGAGGGCACCCGCGGGGAGGGCGACTTCGCCTCGCTGCGCGCCGGCCTCGCGTACTTCGCGGTCCGCTCCGGCGCCCCGATCGTCCCGGTGGCCGTGCTCGGCAGCACCGACCGCCAGGGCCGCCTCGTCAAGGCGCTGCCCCCGCTCAAGGGCCGCGTGGACGTCGTCTTCGGAGACGCCTTCGACGCCGGCGACGGCACCGGGCGGCGCACCCGCAAGGCGCTGGACGAGGCCACCGTACGCATCCAGGAGCGGCTGACCGCCCACCTGGAAAACGCCAGGCGCCTCACCGGGCGCTAGGTGAGACTCTCTAAGAGGGAGCGGCTCACCGCCACGACCAAGTAGTGGACCCGCCCCGCGGGTGCCACCGACCACCACGAACGACGAGGAACGGACTTCATGAACGACCAGCACGACCACGGAGCGCTCGGCGACGCCGAGTACGCGGAGTTCATGGAGCTCGCCGCGGAAGAGGGCTTCGACATCGAGGACGTCGAGGACGCCATCGAGGAGGCCGGCCACGGCCCGCTCCCCGTCCTCGCCGTCGTGGGCCGCCCCAACGTCGGCAAGTCCACCCTGGTGAACCGCATCATCGGCCGCCGCGAGGCCGTCGTCGAGGACAAGCCCGGCGTCACCCGCGACCGCGTCACCTACGAGGCCGAATGGGCCGGCCGCCGCTTCAAGGTCGTCGACACCGGCGGCTGGGAGCAGGACGTCCTCGGCCTCGACGCCTCCGTCGCCGCCCAGGCGGAGTACGCCATCGAGGCCGCCGACGCCTGCGTCTTCGTCGTCGACTCCAAGGTCGGCGCCACCGACACCGACGAGGCCGTCGTCAAGCTGCTGCGCCGGGCCGGCAAGCCCGTCGTGCTGTGCGCCAACAAGGTCGACGGCCAGAGCGGCGAGGCCGACGCGGCCGCCCTGTGGTCCCTCGGCCTGGGCATGCCCTACCCGGTCTCCTCGCTGCACGGCCGCGGCACCGGCGACATGCTGGACGCCGTCCTGGAGGTCCTCCCCGAGGCCCCGGCGCAGACCTTCGGCGGCAGCACCGTCGGCGGCCCCCGCCGCATCGCGCTCATCGGCCGCCCGAACGTCGGCAAGTCCTCGCTCCTCAACAAGGTCGCGCGGGAGGAGCGGGTCGTCGTCAACGAGCTGGCCGGCACCACCCGCGACCCGGTCGACGAGCTGATCGAGCTCGGCGGCGTCACCTGGAAGTTCGTCGACACCGCCGGCATCCGCAAGAAGGTCCACCTCCAGTCGGGCTCCGACTACTACGCCTCGCTGCGCACGGCCGCCGCCGTCGAGAAGGCGGAGGTCGCGGTCATCCTGATCGACACCAGCGAGAAGATCAGCGTCCAGGACCAGCGGATCATCACCATGGCCGTCGAGTCCGGCCGCGCCGTGGTCATCGCGTACAACAAGTGGGACACCCTCGACGAGGAGCGCCGCTACTACCTCGAGCGCGAGATCGAGACCGAGATGCAGCAGGTCTCCTGGGCGCCCCGGGTGAACGTCTCCGCCAAGACCGGCCGCCACATGGAGAAGCTGGTCCCGGCGATCGAGACCGCCCTCGCGGGCTGGGAGACGCGCGTCCCGACCGGCCGCCTCAACGCCTTCCTCGGCGAGATCGTCGCCGCCCACCCGCACCCGATCCGGGGCGGCAAGCAGCCGCGCATCCTGTTCGGCACCCAGGCGGGCACCAAGCCCCCGCGGTTCGTGCTGTTCGCGTCGGGCTTCCTGGAGCACGGCTACCGCCGCTTCGTCGAGCGCCGCCTGCGCGAGGAGTTCGGCTTCGAGGGCACCCCGATCCACATCTCGGTCCGGGTGCGCGAGAAGCGCGGCCAGAAGAAGAAGTAGGCGACGTACGGGCGTACGGCGGGCTCAGGCCCCCCGGCGCGGGGCGGGCGGCAGCGCCGCCGGGACGTGGGTTCCGGACGGGTGCTGCCGCCCGCCCGCGTACGCGTACGCGGAGCCGTGCCCGCCCGCGTACGAGGGGACCTGCCAGCCGTCGCCCGGCCGGTCCCCGTAACGGTCGCCGGGCCGGTCCCCCGCCCGGTCGCCCCAGGGCGTCCACGGTTCCGCGTACGAGCTCAGGAAGCCGCCGCTGGTGAGCGCACCGAAGCCGGCGAACCCCAGGTCCTCCTCGCCCGTACGGTCGCCCGGCAGCGCCCGGAAGGCCCGCAGGTACTCCGAGCAGAGGGCGTCGTAGATCGGAGTGTGCGAGCCGCCGTGGGGCTCCCGCTCGCGCGCGGGGCGCATCGCGGGGACGTGGCCGTAGCCGTGGCTCTGCTGGCGAGAGGCGTCGTATGAGTGCACGTGCTGCCAACGACCCCCGAGGCCGCTCGGATGCGGGCGCGGCCGGAAAAACGCAGATCGCCGGGGGTACACGGACCCGAACACGGCCCTGACGTGTACCCCCGGCGCGTCCCGCCCGCCCGTCCCGGGCGACGGATCAGGTGCCCGCGAGCGGCAGCTCGGCGGCCACGAGCAGCCCGGAGGCCGCCGCCTTGTCCAGGGCGTCGCGGAGCAGGTCCTCACGCGGCTGCTGGCCGATGGAGCCGACCGGCGCGGCGTACACCAGCACCTTCTGCGAGCGGTTGGCGGCGGCCCGCCAGCCCTCGGTGACCGGCAGCGCCTGGTGGGCCTGCCACCAGGCGACCGGGCTGCCCCCGTTCGGGCCCGGCTGGAGCACGGCGTGCAGCTTGCCCATGGCGAGCAGCACCGACCAGCCCGAGAGCGCCGACGGCAGCGAGGCCATGTCGGTGACCGGGACGAAGCCCTGCTCGATCAGCAGCGGGAGGAAGTCGTCGCCGGGGCCGGTGGTGCCGGGGCGGGCGATCGGCGCGGTCGGCTCCACCACGAGGGCCGGGTACAGCTCGCCCCCGATGAGGAGCAGCCCGCTGGTGATGCCCAGGACGGCCTGGCCGCCCGGCACGGCCTGCGGCACGGCCTGGGCCAGGTCGGGGGAGGGGCCGTCGCCGGTGATGCTGCGGACGGCGCCCTGGAGCTGCTCTTCGGAGACCGCCACGACCTGGGAGGGGATGCAGGTGGCGTGGGCGAAGGCGAGCACGGCGGTCTCGTCGCCGACGAACAGCACGGTGCTGGTGCGTTCCCGCTCGGAGTCCCCCGGGGTGCGGCAGGAGGTGCAGTCGTAACTGCCGGGCGCGGTCTCGCCCCGGAGCAGGAGTTCGGCTTCTTCGTCGCCGATCTCGGCGCGTACGTCATCACTGACGTCGAGCATGCGCGGCACGGGGTGACTCCTCGGACTAGACGTGCGTGGCCGGGCGGTTCCCGGCTCTGCCGGTCTCAACGGGGGACCCGCGGCCGGGGTCACGCCGTTCAGGGGAACGGAATCGAACCGGCCGACCACCCGGGTGAACCCGCCACCCGGGTCTTTCCCTTCGGTGCGTTTCCTGGCCGTTGCGGGCCTCTCGCTGTCCGAAGTCGCACGAACGGGTGGCCGACGGGCCTGGGCCGACCGGGTGGGCCCGCGTGACCCCGCCGCGCGGCACGGCGGCCCCCCGGCGAGCGGTGCGTAGCGTGACCCGATGCCTCCCCTCCGGAACCTGGCGGCGGTCCTGCTGGCCGCCGCCGCGCTGGCGCTCGTCCCGCCCCCGGCCGTACGGGCCCACGCCGCCGGCCCGGACGCCCCGGCCGTGGCCCCGCCGCCCCCGGCACCCGGGCCCGCCGGCGTCGGCCACGTCGGCTCGGAGGGCGTCATCGGCACCGGACCCGGCGACTGCGGACCCGGCGGCACCTGGCCCTGGGACTGCCTCGCCGACTGCGAGAGCAGCGGCCGCTGGAACATCAACACCGGCAACGGCTACTACGGCGGGCTCCAGTTCCGGCAGACCACCTGGGTCAGGTACGGCGGGCAGGCCTACGCCGCCCGCGCCGACCTCGCCACCCGGGCACAGCAGATCAGGGTCGCCGAGAACCTGCTGCCCGAGCAGGGGTGGGAGGCCTGGCCGGTGTGCGCCAGGAGGTACGGGCTGAGCGGGCGCGCCCACGTGGTGCGGGCCGGCGACACCCTGTACTCGGTGGCCCGCAGGTACCGGGTCGCGGGCGGCTGGCAGGAGCTGCACCGGCTCAACTCCGCGCTCATCGGGGCCACTCCGAACGTGCTGCGGATCGGCTGGATCCTGGCCCTTCCGAAGGTCGCGGCAGCAGCGCTGCCACCGGCTCCACCGCCTCTGCGCTGAACGCGACCCGCCCGCGCACGAGTTCGTGCACCAGGACGCCGGGACGGGCCAGGGCCCGCGGCACCCGCTGCTCCGCGGCCACCACCGTGGCCCCCGCCCGGGCGAGGCCGGCGAGCAGCCCGTACGTACGGGCCGCCACCTCCGGGGACATGGCCTGCACCGGCTCGTCGACCAGCACCACCGGGTCCGGGCGGGCACCGGCGGCGAGCAGCGCCCGGGCCACCGCGAGCTGGCGCTGCTCACCGCCCGACAGGGTCGCCGCGGTGCGGGGGAGCAGGACGGCGAGCGCCGGGTACGCCTCCAGAGCGGCCGAAGGGTCACCGGCGGGGGCGGCCAGGGCGAGGTTCTCGGCCACCGTGAGCGTGCCGTACAGGGCACGCTCGTCCGGTACGAAGCACAGGCCGCGGCGCGCCCGGTCGTGGGCCCGCATCCGGGTCACGTCCTCGCCGCGCCAGCGCACCGTGCCGGCCGCGACCGGCACCGCGCCGGCCAGGGCCCGCAGGACGGAGGTGCGGCCGGATCCGTTCCGGCCGACGAGGAGCGTGAGGGTGGCGGCGGGGAGGGCCAGGTCCACGCCGTGCAGGGCCTCCAGGGGGCCGTAGCGCACCTTCACACCTGACATTGCAATGTCAACGGTCATGCGGCGTCCGGGAGGGGAGGGGCTCGGGGCGGAGCACACCGGCCTCCATGCGGTGGACGGTGTCGGCGAGCCGGGCCACCAGGTCGAGGTCGTGCTCGATGAGGAGCAGCGCCGTCCCGTCGGCGGCCAGGGCGCGCAGGACGCGGGCGAGGGCCTCGACCTCGGCCGTGTCGAGTCCGGCGGCCGGCTCGTCGAGCAGCAGCGCCCGGGGGTCCGCCGCGAGGGCCCGGGCCAGCTCCACCCGCCGCAGCGTGCCGGTCGACAGCCCGGCGGCCGGGGCGCGGCGCACCGGGCCGTCGAGGTCCAGCAGCCGCAGGGCCCGCTCGACCGCCCGGGGGGCCGGGCGGTGTCCCTGCTCGGCGCCCACGCGGACGTTCTCCTCGACGGTGAGGGAACCGAAGACCGCCGGCTGCTGGAAGGAACGCAGCAGCCCCAGGCGCGCACGCGCGTACGCGGGCAGCCGGGTGACGTCCCGTCCGCCCAGCAGCACCCGGCCGCCGCTGGGCCGCAGCGTGCCGGCCAGGCAGTGGAAGAGGGTGCTCTTCCCCGCGCCGTTCGACCCCACCACACCCGTCACCCGCCCGGCCGGCACGACCAGCTCGACCCCGCGCAGTACGTGGTACCCCCCGTAATGCGCGTGCAAGGCCTCGGCCCGCAGCGCGACGCGCCCCGCCGCGCCCGCCGCTGCCGGGACGGGCCCCTGCGGCCCCCGGCCAACCCCGCGCACCCCCTCGCTCCCGAGGACGGGCACGGGAACAGCCGCGCCACCGGCCCGGCGCGGCTCCGCCGGCGGCCCTGCGGGGCCGTGCGCGACTGGTCGCGCCCCGTCGTGCTCGGGTGTACCGGGACCGGGACCCACGGGCTGGGGCCCGGCGGCGCGGGGGCCGGCGGCGCGGGGCGTCGGGGCCGGCCCGGGCGCGGGTGCGGCGGGTGGCGGTGTGCCGGGGCCCTGCCCCCGCCCCTCGGGGGCAGGCGGGCGTCCGGGCCGGGCGTCCGGGTGCGCTTCGGGCGGCGGTGTGCCGGGGCTGCGCGGGGCCGGGGCGCGTCCGTCGGGCTGCGGTCCGGCAGGGATACGGGCAGCGGCGGGAGCGGGGGCCGGACCGGCCCCAGCCGACGGGGGCGGCGGGCCGGGGCGGCGGGCGGTCGTGGGCGGCGGGGGAGGGGCGGCGGGGGCGAGGAGACCGGCGAGGCCCGTCGGGAAGCGGCCGACCAGCGTGGCCAGCAGACCGATCGCGGCGGCCGCGACACCGCCCCGGGCACCGGCGTCCAGGCCGACCAGCAGCGCGGCGGCCAGCAGCGCGCCCAGCATGCTGTCCGCGCCCACGACCACCACCGCGGCGAACCACAGCAGCCCCCGCACCGGGTCGAAGGCCTCCGGGTCGAAGGCCCGCACCCCCATCCCCAGCATCCCGCCGCCCAGCGCGGCCAGGGCGGCACCGACGACGAACGCGCCCAGCTTCAGCCGGTCCACGGCCACCCCCGCCGCCCCCGCGCCCGCCGGATGGTCCCGCATCGCGGCGAGCCCCCGCCCGGTCCGCCCCCGCCGCAGCGCACCCACCGCCACCAGGGCCACCGCCAGCAGCACCAGCTCCAGGACGTAGTACGCGCGGTCCTCGGCGAAGCCGGCCGGGCGGCCCAGCTCCAGCCCGGCGGTGGCGTACGGCTGGGCGAAGACGAACCGGCTCACGGCCACCCCGACCGCCAGGGTGGCCAGGGCCAGCGCCAGCCCGTGGCGCCGGATCGCGGGCCACCCGGTCAGCAGCCCGAGCGGCGCCACCAGCAGCACGGCGAGGGCGAGCGCGGCCGGCTCCGGCACGGCGGGCAGCCCGGGGAACCGCCCGGCGGCCAGCAGCGCGGTGAACAGCGCCCCCAGCCCCGCGTACGCCGCCTGCCCCAGCGAGATCTGACCCCCGCGCCCCGTGACCACCACCAGCGACAGCAGCACCACGGCCAGGGCCGGCACCCGCACGGCGGTCTGCAGGTCGTCCCCGCCGAACCCCAGCGGCAGCAGGAACAGCAGCCCGGCCGCGAACCACACGAGCGGCGCCCGGCCCCCCACCCGCCACCCGCCGCCGGCACCCACCGGCCCCGCCGCCCCCCGCTCCGGCACCTCCCCCGCGGGCACCGGCACCAGCAGCGTCGCCCCGAGCAGGGCCAGCACGAACAGGTTCGCCGCCACCGCCCCCAGCAGCGGCGCGGCCCAGCCCTCCGGATGGAACCGCGTCAGCTGGGCCTGCGCCACCCCCAGGGCGAGCGCGGCCAGGATCGCCACGGGCAGGCTCCGCATCCGGGCCAGCACCGTGACCGCCACCACCTCCAGCACCAGCAGCGGCAGCCCGTACGGGTCCAGCCGCACGTACGGGGCCAGCAGCACGCCCGTCAGCCCCGCCGTGAACGACCCGAAGGCCCAGCCCACCGCGGCCACGCGGTCGGCGTCGATGCCGCCGAGCGCGGCCAGCGCCCGGTTGTCCACCACGGCCCGCAGCGACCGCCCGAAGCGCGTACGCCGGGTCACCACCGCCACCAGCAGCGCGACCAGCACCGCCGCCGCCAGCTGGGACCACGGCTCGCCGCCCACCAGCACCGGCGCGTCGTCCCGCGCCCCCGTCCCCCACGCCAGCACGGCCGCCCCCACCAGCAGCACGAACACCCCGATGGAGGCCACCAGCGTCAGGTCGGGACCGGCGCCCCGCACCGCCAGCGGCCGGAACACGGCCCGGTCCAGCAGCAGCCCGATCCCGGGCGCGACCAGCAGCAGCGTGACCGCCCCCGCGGCCGGCACCGGCCAGTGCCACTCCACCGCCAGCTGGCGCATCACGTACGCGCACACCATCGCCACGGCACCGTGCGCGAGGTTCAGCACCCCGGTGGCCCGGTAGGTGACGATCAGCCCGATCCCGGTGAGCGCGGCGGCACTGCCGACCGCCAGCCCGGCCAGCGTCAGCTCGTACGTCAGCGAGGCCACGACGGCTCGCACACCGGGCACGGCGTCAGATCCGCGCCGGCCGCCTCCTCCGCGTCCGGACGGCCGTCCACCAGCGGGCAGTCGGGCCGGTGGGCCAGCGTCCCGCCGGGCACCCGCAGCGGCGGCCCGTCGGAGGACGCCAAGGCTCCTGGGGCCAAGGCCCCGTACGCCACCGCCCCCGACGCGGAGGACACCGCCCCGGACCCGAACGGCACCGCCCCGTCCCGTTCCTGACGGCCGTGCGCCACCGGTCCCGGAACCCCTTCCGCCGCCGTCCCGCCCCGCACCAGCACCGCCGCCAGCAGCACCGCCCCCGCCACCATCAGTGCCGCCCCCGGCACCGTGCAGGAGGCCAGGTAGGGCAGCTGCCGCTCGGCGTAACGCTCGCCGGAGATCCCGTACCACCCCAGCACGCACAGCAGCGCCCCGCAGACCAGCGCCCCCACGGCGGCCCACAGCGCCGGGCGCGGAGCGTCCCGCATCGGCAACCCCCTCGACGGTGGTGCGCACCGGCCCCGGAGGACCGGACGGCGGCTGGTTTCTTGCACTATGCCCGGAAGCATCAGACCCTGGAAGCATCGAGCCGAACGGCTCGCTCGGACACCGGTGGTGAGCCAGATGGTCCTGGGCAGACACTCTCGTATCGCGGCGCTCGCCGCGGCGGCGGTCCTCGTGCTGACCCCCGCCGCGGTCGGATGCTCCGACGACGGCGGCGGCAACGGCGGTGCCACGCCGGGCACGCCGAGCGTGGCGGCCCCCACGCCGACCGGCCCGTCCGGCCCCGCCGACCCGGCCGCGGCCGAGGCGGAGGTCACCAGGAACTGGGTGGCGTTCTTCGACCCGAAGACCCCCACCGAGGAGAAGGTCAAGCTGCTGGAGAACGGCGACACCCTCCAGCCCGTGCTGCTCGCCATGCGCGCCGACCCCAACGCGCAGCAGACCTCGGCCAAGGTGACGAAGGTCGAGTTCACCTCGCCCACCGAGGCCTCCGTGACGTACGACCTGCTCGTCGGCGGCACCCCGGCCCTGACCGCCTCCAAGGGCACCTCCGTCCACGTGGACCAGGTCTGGAAGGTGTCCACGAAGACGCTGTGCGCGCTGATCCAGCTCAGCGGCGACACGTCCGTGCCGGGCTGCTGACGCCCTTGCCCCCGCGCCGGGCCGACGTACGCCGGACCGCCCGGCAGCCGGCGCTCCCGCGCCCGGCCCTCCGGCGCCCGGCCCTCCGGCGCCCGGCCCTCCCTCGCCCGGCTGCCCCTCACCGGGCCGCCCCGCACCGGGCGGCCCGCCCCCGAGCCCTCCGGCACCTCCTGCTCGCGGCCGTCGTCGCGCTGGGCGCGGCCTGCGGCAGCCGGCTGCCCGAAACCGCCTTCGAAGGGCGGGGCACCACGCCGCCGTCGGCCGCCGCCACCGGCGCGCCGGTCCGCGTCGGCCTGATCGCCAGCGTCACCAGCCCGGTCGGGGGCGACGCGTTCACCGGTCCCGGCGAGGGCGCCAAGGCGTACTTCGCCACCCTCAACGCGCAGGGCGGCCTCGGCGGGCGCCCCGTCGAGGTGGTCACCTGCGACGACGGCGGCAGCGGCATCGGCAACAACGAGTGCGTCCACGAACTCCTCGACGAGCGGAAGGTGTTCGCCCTGGTCGCCACCACCGCCCTCGACTACGCCGGCGCCCCGCTCGTCAGCCGGGCCGGCGTCCCCGACATCGGGGGACAGCCCATCGGACCCGCCTACGACACCTACCCGCACCTGTACGGGATCTACGGCAGCCAGGCCCCCCGCACCGGCACCGCCCCCGGCTGGAACGGCACCCTCTACGGCGGCACCGAGGTCTACCGGTACTTCAAGCAGACCCAGGGCGCCCGCAGCGCCGCCGTGGTCGCCTACAACCAGGCCGCCTCCGCCGCGTACGCCCGGCTGGTCACCGAGGGCCTGAAGGCCGAGGGCTACACCGTGGTCCAGGAACAGGTGGACTTCGCTCTGCCCAACTTCCGTGCGGTGGCGGCCGATCTGAAGGCCCGCGGCGTGGACCTGGTCTTCGACGCGCTCGACAGCCACGGCAACGCCCGCCTGTGCGAGGCGATGGACGCGGCCGGGGTCGACGTCACCGCCAAGGTCACCAACGTGCAGAACTGGAACGACACCGTGGAGCGCGACTACGCCGCCGCCCCGCGCTGCCGCAACTCCCTCTGGGTGACCGGCTCCAGCCGCAACCACGCCGAGGCGGGCCACCCCGCGGTGCGCGAGTTCCGCACCGCCATGGGCGACCGGCCGCTGTCCCAGTGGCAGCTGGAGGGCTGGGCCGCCGCCATGTGGTTCACCGACGCGGCCCGCTCCTGCCTGCCGGACCTCACCCGCGCGTGCGTCGAGCGCTTCATGGACCGCCCCGAGCCCTACACCGCCCGGGGCCTGCTGCTGCCGGCCTCGTACGTGCCCTCCGCCACGCCCCCCGAGGAGCGCCGCACCTGCCTGTCCGTGGCCCGCTGGCAGGACGGCAGGACCTGGGTGGACCAGGGCCCCGACATGACCGCCAACTGCTTCGTCGTCCCTCAGCTCCCGTACCGGCCCTGACCGCGGCTCCCGTACCGGCCCGGCCGCGCGGCTAGTCGGCGGCCCGGCCGGCAGCTCCCGTACCGGCCCGGCCGCCGCCGGCCGGCGCGCTGGCAGACTCGGGCCCATGCTCGAGACCTCCGCACGACTGCTGCGCCTGCTCTCCCTGTTGCAGGCCCACCGCGAATGGACCGGCGCCGACCTGGCCGAGCGGCTCGGCGTCACGCCGCGCACGGTCCGCCGGGACGTGGACCGGCTGCGGGAGCTCGGCTACCCGGTCAACGCCAGCCCCGGCACCGGCGGCGGCTACCAGCTGGGCGCGGGTGCCGAGCTGCCGCCCCTGCTGCTCGACGACGACGAGGCGGTGGCCGTGGCCGTGGGCCTGCGCACCGCCGCCGGGAACGGCGTCGAGGGCATCGGCGAGGCCTCCGTACGGGCCCTGGCCAAGCTGGAGCAGGTGCTGCCCGGGCGGCTGCGGCGGCGGGTGTCGGCCCTCAACGAGTTCACGGTGCCCATGCTCAGGGCGCCCGGCGGGCCGGCCGTCGACGCCTCCGTGCTGACCGACCTGGCCGCGGTGTGCCGGGACGGCGAGCGGCTGCGCTTCCTCTACCGGGACCACCGGGGCGAGACCAGCCGGCGCACCGTCGAACCGCACCGGCTGGTGTGCACCGAGCGCCGCTGGTACCTGGTGGCCTGGGACGTGGACCGGGACGACTGGCGGACCTTCCGGGCCGACCGGATCGAGCCGAGGCCGCCGCACGGCCCCCGGTTCCCGCCGCGCACCCCGCCCGCCGATGACCTGGCCGCGTACGTGTCGGAAGGCGTCTCCCAGCGGGCCTACGCCGCCCGGGCCGTGCTGCGGCTGCTGGTGCCGGCCGAGGAGGCGGCCCGTACCGTCTCGCCCTCGGACGGCGTACTGGAACCCGTCGACGCGCACAGCTGCCTGCTGCACACCGGCGCGGCGGCGCTCGACGTGCTGGTGATCCACGTGCTGATGATGGGCTTCGAGTTCGAGGTGGTGGAGCCGCCGGAGCTGGCCGGCCGGATCAGGGCCGCCCGGGACCTGCTGGGCCGGGCGGCGGAGCGGAGCCGGGAGGGGAGCCCGGAGCCGGGCCCGGGGCGGGAGCCGGACCGGGCGTGAGCGCGGCCTCCGCGGCGGCGATGTCGGGGTGGTGCAGGTCGAAGGCGGGGGATTCGGAGCGGATCCGGGGCAGGGTGAGGAAGTTGTGGCGGGGCGGCGGACACGAGGTCGCCCATTCCAGTGACCTTCCGTAGCCCCACGGGTCGTCGACCGTGACCCGCTCGCCCTCGTGCCGGGTCTTCCAGACGTTGTAGAGGAACGGCAGCGTGGAGAGCCCCAGCAGCAGGGCGCCGATGGTCGACACGGTGTTGAGCGCGGTGAACCCGTCGGCGGCCAGGTAGTCGGAGTACCGGCGGGGCATCCCCTCGGCACCGAGCCAGTGCTGCACCAGGAAGGTGGTGTGGAAGCCGATGAACAGCGTCCAGAAGTGGATCTTCCCGAGCCGTTCGTCGAGCAGTCTGCCGGTGAACTTGGGCCACCAGAAGTAGAAGCCCGCGAACATCGCGAAGACCACGGTGCCGAAGACCACGTAGTGGAAGTGGGCGACGACGAAGTACGAGTCGGTGACGTGGAAGTCCATCGGCGGCGAGGCCAGGATCACGCCGGTCAGCCCGCCGAAGAGGAAGCTGACCAGGAAGCCGACGGCCCACAGCATGGGCGTCTCGAAGGACAGCGAGCCCCCCAGCATCGTTCCGGTCCAGTTGAAGAACTTCACGCCCGTCGGCACGGCGATCAGGAAGGACATGAACGAGAAGAAGGGCAGCAGCACGGCGCCGGTGGCGAACATGTGGTGCGCCCAGACCACGATGGACAGACCGGTGATCGTCATGGTGGCGGCGACCAGGGTCAGGTAGCCGAACACCGGTTTCCGGGAGAACACCGGAATGATCTCCGTGATGATTCCGAAGAACGGCAGGGCGATGATGTAGACCTCGGGATGGCCGAAGAACCAGAACAGGTGCTGCCAGAGCAGCGCGCCGCCGTTGCCGGCGTCGAAGACCACCGAGCCGAACCGCCGGTCCGCCTCCAGGCAGAGCAGCGCGGCGGCGAGCACCGGGAACGCGAAGAGCACCAGGATCGAGGTGAACAGCACGTTCCAGGTGAAGACCGGCAGCCGGAACATGGTCATCCCGGGGGCGCGCATTCCGACGATCGTGGTCACGAAGTTCACGGCGCCGAGGATGGTGCCGAATCCGGAGAGCGCCAGCCCCATGATCCACATGTCGGCGCCGATTCCCGGGGACCGTTCCAGGCTGTTCAGCGGGGCGTACGCGAACCAGCCGAACGCGGCCGGCCCGCTCGGGGTGAGCAGCGAGCCGAGCACGATCAGACCGCCGAACAGGAAGAGCCAGTACGAGAGCATGTTCAGGCGGGGGAAGGCCACGTCGGGCGAGCCGATCTGGAGCGGCATGATCTCGTTGGCGAACCCGGCGAAGGTGGGGGTCGCGAAGAGCAGCAGCATGATCGTGCCGTGCAGCGTGAAGAGCTGGTTGAACTGGTTGTTCGTCATCAGCTGGAGACCGGGCCTGGCGAGTTCCGCCCGCATCATGAGGGCCATCACGCCGGCCATCAGGAAGAAGACGAACGACGTGACCAGGTAGAGGTGGCCGATCTTCTTGTGGTCGGTGGTGGTCAGCCAGTCGACCACGATCCTGCCGGGCCGGGGCTTGTCTGCCGGTGCGGCCGTGGCCGCGGCGGTTTCCGTCCCCATCGCGGGTCCCCTCGCTGTCCGTCGTGCTGCGGATCGGGTATCAGGCTCAGGCCATGATGCTGGCAGCAGGTCCGCGGGAACAGGGCGCCAACGCGCCGGTCCGGCCGGGCCGGGACGGGGTTCGCGGAGGCCCGGCCGGGGAGGGCACGGGTTTGTGGAGGAACCATGGACATTCCATGGAGCGTCAGTTCCCGGGCCGGGCGCGCCACACGGAATGGGGGCGCGGGAATTGCCCCGTGCGGGCCGGGAATTCGAGGGTCATTCGGGCCGGTTCAGGGCTGCGCGGAATGGGGAAGCGGAACCCTCCGTGACCGCCATTCAGAGCAGGGGATTCCGCTTCGACCGCTGTCGACGTTCTGTGACACAAGCGTGACCCGGGATGGACCAACGTCCGGGCGCACCGCCGGCGGGACCGGATCCGGCCGCCCCGGCGGGCGCCCGGAGGGTCAGGCGCCGGTGGCGGGACGGGCGGTGGCGGTGGCCCCGCGGGGGGCGCGCTCGGCGTGCACGGGCCGGCGGGTGCCCGCCGGGCTGCCGGGGGAGCGCTCGGCACGGATGAGGTGCGGGCGCGGTGCCAGGTGGGCGGTGGTCCGGGCCGCGTGGCCGGCTGGGGCCGCGGCCGGCGCCGACGGGCGCAGGGGCTCCTCCCCGTCGGCCGCGGTGGGCCGCTGGACGAACACCCGCGTGGACAGCGGCGTGACCGGCACGGGCGCCGGGACCGCGGTGCGGCGCCGGGCGCGCAGGGACCGCAGCAGCTCCCGCAGCTCGAAGACCCAGGCCTCGACCCGGGCGATCAGCGGCTCGAACCAGGGCAGCGCCAGCAGGATCAGCAGGCCCGCGGCCCAGCCCAGCAGCACGTCGCTCACCCAGTGCGTACCGAGGTAGACGGTGGTGGCGCCGACGCCGAGGGCGACGACCGCGGAGAGGACGGAGAGGTTGCGGCGGGTCCGTACGGTCGAGGCCAGGTAGGCCAGGATTCCCCAGGTCACGACGGCGTTGGCGGTGTGGCCGCTGGGGAATATATCGCCGCCGGCGAAGAGCTCGGCCGAACCGATCTGGGTGGCGTAGTGCGGACCGAGCCGCCCCAGACCGAGCTTGACCGCGCCCACGGTCACGTTGAGCAGCAGCAGTGCCACCCCGAGGGTGATCAGCGGCCGGAGGGTGTGCTGGCGCCAGGAGCGCCAGCCGAGCCACGCGGCGACCATGACCGCGGTCGGTCCGCGCTGGCCGAGGACCACGTAGTAGTCCAGGAACGCGTGCAGCTGGGGCCACTGCTCGTAGGGGCGGAAGAACATCACCTGCCAGTCCAGCCGGACCAGCTCGGACGTGGTCAGCACGCCGACCACGATCGCGAGGTAGAAGGCGAGGGTCGCGCCGAAGAGCACCACGCGGTGCCGGCTCATCTGCGGTACTTGCAGATGAGCCGGTCGTTCGGGTTCACGGTCCAGGCGGGCGAAGACCCGCTCCAGACGGGTGAAGATTCGGTCGGTACGCACTCAATCGACGTTACCGCGCGTGAGTGCGCGGCCCGGCCGAATCGCTGGGTTCGTGATGACCATGTGATGTGGAGTAGGTCTCATTCGGGGACCTATTCAAGGCAATCCGAGAATCGGCGGTCCTTGGTGGATCGTGTCCGCTCGAATTCCACTCGACGCTAAGCGCGAGTTTATTCGAGAGGAAATCCCATTACCCGACCGGTTCCGGAATTGACGGCTCCGCCGCGCGGCCCCCGGTCACGTGTCGGTCACGTACCGGTCACGGCGCACCCGCCGCGCGCCCCTCCCGCCGTACGTCCCAGCCGGCCGGGCCCCGCCGACCGGGACCCCGTCGGCCCCGGCCCCCGCCGGCCCCCGCCCGCCGGACCTCTACGGCGGACCGGAACCGTTCAGCCAGAACGCCCCGTACACCGCCGACAGCACCGCGGCCGCCCCCAGCACCGCGGCCGCCCGCCGGGTCCGCCACCGGGCCAGCGCCACCGCCACCGGCAGCAGCAGCGGGAAGGCCGGCAGCAGCAGCCGCGGCTTCGACCCGAAGTACCCCGAGGCGCACAGCGCGAGCGCGACGACGATCCCGCAGTACACCAGCAGCGGCAGCGGCTGCCGGGCCCGCACGCAGCGCCAGTACAGCCACAGCACCAGCACCACGCCGGCGATCAGCCCGACCCCCGCGAGGAACGCGGGCGAGGCCAGCTTCCCCCCGATGAACCGGGCGAAGGCCCAGCCCCCGTCGAAGCCGTTCCCCCAGCCGGCCTGCACGTCCAGGTACCCGAGCAGCCCCTCGCCGGTGTGCCGGCCCACCCACAGGACGTACCCCGCCGCCCCCAGCGGAGCCAGCAGCACCCCGGCGAGCATCCCGGCCGACCGCTCGCCCGCCCGCACCCGCACCAGCGCCCCCGCCCACACCGCGGCCACCACCGCCGCGCCCACCGGCCGGGTCAGCCCCGCCAGGGCCGCCAGCAGACCGGCCGCCGGCCACCGCCCGGTGAGCACTGCGTACAGCGCCCACGCGGCCAGTGCCGTGAACAGCGACTCGCTGTACGCCATGGACTGCACGATCCCGACCGGCAGCGCCGCCCAGACGACCGCCGCCAGCACCCCCGCCCGGCGCCCGTACAGCAGGTCCGCGACGGCGAAGATCCCCCAGGCGGCGAAGAGCGAGGCCGACCACGCCACCAGGAGGCCCGCGTCCTGGTACGCGAGCGGACTCACCGCGGCCAGCCCCCGCTCCAGCCACGGCAGCAGGGGGAAGAAGGCCAGGTTCGAGTGGACGTCGCCGTTCGGCAGCGCCACCTCGTACCCGTACCCGAGCGCGGCGACCCGGGTGTACCAGAGCGAGTCCCAGCGCTCGGCGAGCAGGTGGTGCGGGCTGCTGCCGGCGGCCGCCCCCCACACCGCCAGCGCGGCCAGGCCGAGCAGGCGCACGGCGGCGAAGCCCAGCAGTGCGGGCGCGGCCCTGCGCAGCGCGGCGGACAGGGCGGCGCCCCGGGACGGGTGCGGCGGAGCGGGTGGAGCAAGATCGGTCACGGGCATGATTATCGGTGGAGGCGACCCGGGACCACGGGCCGTCACCGGGCGCGTACGCAGGGGTGGTGCGAGTGGTGTACGCCACACCCCGGCGGCCGCAGGGGTGAGAGCTTGACCACGTGATCCACAGCCGAACTCGCGTACGCTGGCGGTTCACTCGCCAGTCGATGCCGGACCCCGAAGAACGCCGTGGAACGCCCGCGGAACGCGTGGCACCAGAGCTCACACCGCTGGTCCGCCGAGTGCGAGGGATCACCTGGGAGGTACATGCATGTCAGGGACGAACACGGTCCGAGAGCGGATCCCTTCCCCCTGGCAACGACAGGCCCGGCGGCTCGCCGCGGCCCAGGGCGGCGCGAACCGCTGGGTGGTCCTCCTCGTCCTCTGCGTCAGCCTCGTCCTCGTCGCCCTCGACGCCACCATCCTGCACGTGGCCGTCCCGGCGGTCACCGAGGACCTGCGCCCCGGCTCCATCGAGCTGCTCTGGATCGTCGACGCCTACCCCCTGGTCTGCGCCTCGCTGCTGATCCTCTTCGGCACGCTCGGCGACCGCGTCGGGCGCCGTCGCGTCCTGCTGCTCGGGTACGCCCTCTTCGGCGTCGCCTCGGCCGTCGCCGCCCTCGCGGACAACGCACAGGTGCTGATCGCCGCCCGGGTGCTGCTCGGCATCGGCGGCGCGATGATCATGCCGGCCACCCTGTCGATCATCCGGCAGGTCTTCCCCGACCGCCGCGAGCGCGCCCTGGCCATCGGCATCTGGACCGCCGTCGCCGCCGTCGGCGCGGCCACCGGGCCGGTGCTCGGCGGCTTCCTGGTCGAGAACTACTGGTGGGGCTCGGTCTTCCTCATCAACATCCCGCTCATGGCGCTGCTGCTCCCGGCCGCCCGCTGGCTGCTGCCGGAATCCCGGGGCACGGGCAAGGGACCCTGGGACGTCCTGGGCGCCCTGATGGCCGCGGCCGGCATCCTCGGCGTGGTCCTCGGCGTCAAGCGGGCCGGCGCGGGCGACGCGGTCCTCAGCCCCTGGACGCTGGTGCCGCTCGTCGCCGGAACCCTGCTGCTGGTGCTCTTCGTCCGGCGGCAGAAGCGGCGCGCCCACCCCCTCGTCGACATCGGGATGTTCTCCCGGCCCGCCTTCGCCACCTCCGTCGGCTGCATCGTGCTCGCGATGCTCGCCCTGGTCGGCCTGGAGCTGCTGGCCGTCCAGTACCTCCAGCTCGTGCTGGGCCTGAGCCCCCTGGAGACCGGGCTGCGGCTGCTCCCGCTGACCTTCGCCGCCATGGCCGCCGGCGCCGGCGGCTCGTACACCCTGCACCGCATCGGCCCCCGCGCCATGGTCTCGCTGGGCTTCCTGCTGACCGCCGGAGCCGTGGTCCTGCTGACCCTGATGGGCCAGCACGACCGGCCGCTGCTGCTCACCGTCGGCTTCGTGCTGCTCGGCTTCGGCCTCCAGAGCACGCTCTTCGGCGCGTACGAGTCCATGCTCAGCGAGGCTCCGGTGCAGCAGGCCGGCGGTGCCGCGGCCATCGGTGAGACCTCGTACCAGCTCGGCGCGGGCATGGGCATCGCCCTGCTCGGCAGCGTGATGAACGCCGCCTACGCGCCCGGCCTGCGCGAGGTGCCCGGCGTCTCCGCTGCCGACAGCGCCTCCGCAGGCAACTCCCTGGGCGAGGCCTACCAGATCGCCGACGGCCTCGGCGGCACCGCGGGGGAGTCCCTCTTCCACGCCGCCCGGACCGCCTTCGTCCACGGCCTGCACGTCACGCTGCTGGTCAGCGCCGGCCTGCTGCTGCTGGGCGCGGTCGCCGCCCTGCGGCTGCCGCGGGTGATGGACTGCACGGCCGCCGCCGGCGAGGCGGACGAGGCCGGGGACACCGTCCCGGAAGCGCGGGACGAGGCCGCCGAGGCCGCCGAGGGCGGTGTGCCGGTGGCGGCCACGGCCGGTACGGTGGCGCTGCCCGCGCAGCCGAACGGCGGTCCGGCCGGCCGCCGGGTCAAGGTGCCCGGGCCCTCGCGCGCGCGGCACGGCGCGGTCGGGGCGGCCGGGTCTGGACGCGCCGCACCCTGAGCCGTAACGTCGGCGCCGAGGCTTAAAACTTCCACCGCTAGTTTTCGGGTCGGGCCGCCACCGCGGCCGCCCCGCCACCCTCGCGCCCGCCGGAGGCCACCCGTGTCCGCAACGCCGCCCTTCGACCCCGCCGACCCCCTCGGCATCGACGACCTCCTCAGCCCCGAGGACCTCGCGGTCCGCGACACCGTCCGCACCTGGGCGGCCGACCGCGTCCTGCCCCACGTCGCCGGGTGGTACGAGAGCGGCGAACTGCCCGTCATCCGCGAGCTGGCCCGCGAGCTCGGCGCCATCGGCGCCCTCGGCATGTCCCTGGAGGGGTACGGCTGCGCCGGCGCCAGCGCCGTCCAGTACGGCCTGGCCTGCCTGGAGCTGGAGGCCGCCGACTCCGGCATCCGCTCGCTGGTCTCCGTACAGGGGTCGCTGGCGATGTACGCGATCTGGAAGTACGGCTCCGAGGAGCAGAAGCAGCGCTGGCTGCCCGGCATGGCCGCCGGCGAGCTCATCGGCTGCTTCGGCCTCACCGAGCCCGACGTCGGCTCCGACCCGGCCGGCATGCGCACGTACGCCAAGCGGGACGGCACCGACTGGATCCTGACGGGCCGCAAGATGTGGATCACCAACGGCTCCGTGGCCGCCGTCGCCGTCGTCTGGGCCCAGACCGACGAGGGCATCCGCGGCTTCGCCGTCCCCACGGACGCGCCCGGCTTCTCCGCCCCCGAGATCCGGCACAAGTGGTCGCTGCGCGCCTCGGTCACCAGCGAACTGGTCATGGACGAGGTACGGCTGCCCGCCGACGCGGTGCTGCCGGGCGTCACCGGTCTCAAGGGCCCGCTGAGCTGCCTCAGCCACGCGCGCTACGGGATCGTCTGGGGCTCGATGGGTGCGGCCCGCGCCAGCTTCGAGGCGGCACTGGACTACGCGAAGACCCGCGAGCAGTTCGGGAAGCCGATCGGCGGCTTCCAGCTCACCCAGGCCAAGCTCGCGGACATGGCGCTGGAACTCCACAAGGGCATCCTGCTGGCCCACCACCTGGGCACGCGCATGGACGCCGGGCGGCTGCGCCCCGAGCAGGTCAGCTTCGGCAAGCTCAACAACGTGCGCGAGGCCATCGAGATCTGCCGCACCGCCCGCACCATCCTGGGCGCGAACGGGATCTCGCTCGAGTACCCCGTCATGCGGCACGCGACCAACCTGGAGTCGGTCCTCACCTACGAGGGCACCGTCGAGATGCACCAGCTGGTGCTGGGCAAGGCGCTCACCGGACTCGACGCGTTCCGGTAGGCCGCGGGGGCGGCGGACCGGGGCGGCCGGTGAGGCCCTGCTCAGCTCTGGTTGAAGAAGCCGTCCTCGGCGCGGTGGCCGTTCTCGTTCACGATCTGGGTGTCGGCCGGGGTCAGCAGGAAGACCCGGGTCGCCACCCGCTCGATCGAGCCCCGCAGTCCGAACGTCAGACCGGCCGCGAAGTCGACCACGCGCTTGGCGTCCGAGGGGTCCATCGACGAGAGGTTCACGATGACGGGCACGCCGTCGCGGAACAGCTCGCCGATGCCGCGGGCGTCCCGGAAGCCGTCCGGGGTGACCGTGGCGATCCGACGGCCGTGCTCCACGGCGGAGTCGGAGGCCACCCTGACGCGCGGGTCGGTGACCCACTGGTCGCCGGCCCCCGAGTCCTGGGCGTACTCGTCGTCGTAGTAACGCTCGTCGTCGCTGTCCTCGACAAGTCCCAGCCAGGCACTCGCCTTGCGCACCGAACCCATGGACGCCTCCTTCCACCGCGGTCAGTTCTTGGTTCCGCATCCCTATGGTCGTCCATGATGCTGACAACGCGCCAAGTGGATAGCCGCCGCACAGGGGTTTCGTGACGGTTCTGGTGCAGAACTTCCGGTGTTCCGCTAAGGATCTTCGCGGCCCTGACTGCTGTCTGAGTGAAAATACGACGCATCGCTCCGTACGGGTGACGCACGGGGCGTTCGGGTGAGTAAACCTGGCCGGTACGATTCCCCGGCACACGCGATCGATGCACGGGGGGACCGTCGTGTTCGGAATTGTCAGGCCCTGCAGCCACCGCCTCGGTGAGCGCTTCAGGGCGGAGTGGATGGCCCATCTCTGCGGACTGTGCCTGGCACTTCGCGGGGACCACGGCCAGCTCGCCCGGGTGGTCACGAACTACGACGGGCTGCTCGTCTCCGTCCTGACGGAGGCTCAGTCGGGGCCGGTCGCCGGTGCCCGGCGCACCGCCGGCCCCTGCCCGCTGCGCGGCATGCGCACCGCCTCCGTCGCCCGGGGCGAGGGCGCCCGGCTCGCCGCCGCCGTCTCCCTCGTCCTCGCCTCCGCCAAGGTGCGGGACCACGTGGCCGACCGCGACGGGCTGTTGGCGCGGGCCCCCATCGCCGCCGCCGCGCGCACCGTGGCCCGCGGCTGGGACCGGGCCGGGGCGCGCACCGGCGCCGCGGTCGGCTTCGACACCTCGGTGCTGGTCGAGGCGGTGGACCGGCAGGCCGGGGTGGAGTCCCTGGCCGGCCCCGGCACGCCGGTGCTCGTCGTCACCGAGCCCACCGAGACCGCCACCGCGGCGGCCTTCGCCCATACCGCAGTCCTGGCCGGCCGGCCGGGCAACGCGGCCCCGCTCGCCGAGGCCGGGGCGCTCTTCGGGCGGCTCGCGCACCTGCTGGACGCCGTCGAGGACCAGGCCGCCGACGCCGCCTCCGGCGCCTGGAACCCCCTCACCGCCACCGGCACCTCCCGCGAGGAGGCCCGCCGGCTGTGCGACGACGCCCTGCACGGGATACGGCTGGCGCTGAAGGAGGTCGAGTTCGCCGACCGCGGCCTCGCCCACCTGCTGCTGGTCCACGAGCTGCGGAACTCGGTGGACCGCGCGTTCGGCACCACGAGCTGCGGTCACGCGCAGGGGCTGCTGCTGCCGGACGGCTCCCCGGCGGCCGGCGGTGCCGCGCCGGAGGCGAACAACCCGTACGGCAACCCCTACGGCAATCCGTACGGGACCCCGCAGGGGCCGGGCAGCCCCCTGCTGCCGCCTCCGCCGGGCGGACCGCAGCGTCCGCACAAGCCGCCGCGCGGTCTGCTGGCCGGCTGCGCCGCGTTCCTGGGGCTGTTCTGCACGTGCCAGATGTGCTGCACGGAGCACGACGGGCCCTGGTCCCGGCAGCGGCGCGACCCGTGGTGCGATGCGGGGGACGCGTGCGACGGATGCGACTGCTGCTCGAACTGCTGCGGCGACGGCGGGTGCTGCGACGGCTGCTGCTGCGACGGCTGCGGCTGCGACTGCTGAGCAGTCCTGCCGCCCGTCCTCAATGCCGCCCGTCCCCACTGCCGGCCGTCCGTCCGCCGAAGCGCGCCGGCGAGAGAGCCGAAGGGCGCGCCGGGGTGGGGGGGGGGGGGGGGCCCGCCCGGGCGCGCGCGGGGGCCCGCCCCCCCCCCCCCCCCC
>NZ_JBIVZG010000010.1:66620-102784 GCF_044759445.1 Streptomyces sp. NPDC101118
GGGCAGGCCCGCGAGGAACGAGCGGGCCTGCCCCACCCCCCACCCCGGCATTACGGCGCCCGGAGGCGAACGAGCCCAAAAAGGGGGAGAGGGCCGGACGGCGTAGGCCGGGATGCCGTGTGCGGGTCATGTGGAAATCTGACCGGCATGACTGATGACGCATCAGGAGCCCGGTCCCACGGTGCCGGGAGCCCGCCCGCGGCGCGCGGCCGCACCGTCCTGACCGGAACCCGTACGCCCGCCGGCTACCCGGAAGGTCGAATTCCGGCCGTTCCCCCGGGGCGGGCCGCGGGGGCCCGGTCCCTCCTCCTCGGCGCCCGGCCCGCCGGCCGGGCCTCCCTCCGCGGCATCCCCTCCGCCGCCGACACCCTCCCCTTCGCCGTCGGGGCGGGGGAGCGCCGGCTGGCCCCCTGACCCCGGCGGCGCGCCGCCCGCAGGCCCGGCCCGCCGGTCCGCGGACGGCTCCGGGCGGCCGAAAGCCGCCCTTGCGGCCGGATGCCGCCACCACCACACTCCCGAGCAGCGCTTGTCAGGGACACGGCCAAAATGGGCGCCCCCGTCGGACGGAGTCCGCGGCGGGCACCCGCACGGAATCCCCCCGGCCCGCTCCCCGACTGCGCCTCACCGGGCCCGCCGAACCCCACAGCAGCGGACCCCCGATCCCCCCTGGGAGGAACGAGAAGTGAGGATCAAGCGCATCACCCCCACCCGGCTGACCGCCCTCGCGGCCGGAATCGCCGCCTGCGTCACCCTGGCCGCGCCCACCGCGGCCGGCGCGGACCAGCCCGCCGGCGGCTACTCACCCGCCCGGCTCGCCGCCGCCGGAGCGTCGGTCCTGCGCGCCGACGTCGCGGGCACCGCCTGGCACACCGACCCCGCCACCGGGACCCTCGTCCTGGTCGCCGACTCCCGGGTCAGCGGGGCCGACATCGCACGGATCAAGCGCGAGGCCGGCGCGGACGCGGGAGCCATCCGCGTCGAGCGCACCCCGGGCCGCTTCAGCAAGCTGATCTCCGGCGGCGACGCCATCTACGCCAGCAGCTGGCGCTGCTCCCTGGGCTTCAACGTCCGCAGCTCCTCCGGCACCTACTACCTCCTGACCGCGGGCCACTGCACCGACGGGGCCGGCACCTGGTACACCAACTCCGCGCGCACCACCAGCATCGGACCCACCGTCGGGTCCAGCTTCCCCGTCAACGACTACGGCATCGTCCGCTACGACAACACGTCCCTCGCCCACCCCGGCACCGTCGGCAGCCAGGACATCACCAGCGCGGTCAACGCGACCGTCGGCATGTCCGTCACCCGCCGCGGCTCCACCACCGGGACCCACAGCGGCTCCGTCACCGGCCTCAACGCCACGGTCAACTACGGCGGCGGCGACGTGGTCTACGGCATGATCCGCACCAACGTGTGCGCCGAGCCCGGCGACAGCGGCGGCCCGCTGTACTCGGGCACCCGCGCGGTCGGCCTCACCTCCGGCGGCAGCGGCAACTGCTCCTCCGGCGGTACGACCTTCTTCCAGCCGGTGACCGAGGCGCTCAGCGCCTACGGGGTGAGCGTCTACTGATCCCCTGACCCCCGGTCCCCGGTCCGGCCGCGGTTCGGCGCCTCTGATCCACGCGCCCCCGTTCGCGCCCCTGGACGTTCCCCCGCCTTCTGGGAGGATGTCCAGGGGCGTCCGGCATCCGGCGATTCGCCGGGGTATTTCCGCAACGACGGGGGGACTTGGGGGCATGAAGCGCATCGGCGTGACCGGGCACCGCAGCATTCCGGGCGAGGTGCTCGCCCACGTCACGGACGGGCTGAGGGACCTGCTCGACGGCCACGACGGCCCGATGGAGGCCCTCTCCAGCCTCGCCGAGGGCGCGGACCAGATCTTCGCGGACATCGCCCTGGAATGCGGGGCGGACCTGACGGTGGTCATCCCCAGCGGGGACTACGAGAAGACCTTCGCCGACCCCGAGGCGCTCGCCCGGTACAGACGGCTCAAGGGGCGGGCCACCCAGGAGGTCCGGATGGACTACGCCCATTCGACGGACGACGCCTACTACGCGGCCGGCACCTTCATCGCCGACGCCTGCGACCGGCTCGTCGCCGTCTGGGACGGCCTCCCCGCGCGCGGACGCGGCGGCACCGGCGACATCGTCGCCTACGCGCGGGGGCTCGGGAAACCGGTCACGGTCATCTGGTGCGACGGGGTCGAGCGGGACTGAGCGCCGTATCCGGCGCTACGTCAACTGCTGTGCCGTGCCAGCCAGTCGGTGTGCTGGGGTGAGACGTAGCGCTCCGTCTCGTAGACGGCGGAGGGCCACTGGTCCTCGGTGATCGTCGTCTGCATCACCACCATCATCGCCCCCAGGTCCTGCTCGATGAGGGTGTGCGCCTCGATCAGCGGGTGGTGCCGGCGCATCTCGTTCCACGCGATGGCCGCCGCGGCGGCCGCGCTCAGCAGCCCCGACAGGCCGCCAGCCGGCCCCGCCCCGAAGGTCCTGAACAGGGCGAACACCAGGCCCAGCAGGGTGAGGAGGACGATCGTCCAGGACCACAGCGCGGTCGCCCGGCGCGACACGTCGGTCTTGCGGCGGTACCAGTTGCGCTGTTCGATCAGCCGGTCGCGCACGTACGTCTCGCGCCGCACGCCGTAGACCCGGCCCCGTAACTGCTGCATGCCACCGGTGATTTCGAGGCCCTGCGGAACCTCGCCGGTCTGCCGCGGATCGCTCCACCCCATCTTCTTCAGCTCGTCCAGGCCTGACTCGAGGCGGGTACGGTACAGCTCCTCGTCATCCGCTCCCGCCGCTCCGAAGGGCGCACCGTGAACGGCGTACCGCCACGCAAGCGACTTGATGAACTCCGCCGCCGACCGGTTGAGCTGCCACTGCGGCCGGGCCCGGCGACGGGTGGCCCGCACCCCGATGGCCAGCACCCCCGCGTACCCCAACAGGGCTCCGAGCGCCGGCAGTTGAACGGAGCCCAGACGGGGCCCCGGCAGCGCGGCCGCCGCGGCGGCGAGCACGAGCAGCAGCAGCTGCGCGCGCGTGGCCTGCGTGGACTCCCGCTGGCGGGCGACCGCGGCGCCGTCGGCATGGTGGAAAAGCGCCGGAAGGTCCTCGTTCCGAAAAGTCATGCTGTTCAGAGATCCGCGATAATCCATCACAGCCCGCCCCCAGTCTGCTGTTCTGGTGCTCACTCTTTCGATAGAACGCTTGACCTGGCCTCATGTCTCGGTTGCCAATAGTGCGCAGAAGAGTAAAGTCCACACCGACACTAGCGCGTCGCTGTTGTCATTTCCATGCCCTCTCCAGTCATCGCCGGGAGGGCCCCCAACTAAGGACGGCCGTGAAGACCTCTGTTACCTCCTCGACCAGCGCCGGCAAGAACCGTCGCGTTCCCCTGGCCGACATCGACGTGCGCAGCACCGCTGCGGCGGCCGCCCTCAGTCGTGTACTTCCCTCGGAATCCGGTCGCCCGGTACAGACTCCGATCTTCAACTCGGCGCTCTAGCACTCGAGTAAGCGCTCTATGCTGGTGGAATGACCGGCCTGATCGCATTTCGCGAGATCGTCCTCAAGGTTCACAGCAGATGCGATCTTGCCTGTGATCACTGCTACGTCTACGAACACGCAGATCAGAGCTGGCGGGCCCGGCCCAAAGTGATCTCGGAAGAGGTCGTTTCCCGGACCGCCGCCCGGCTCGCGGAACACGCCCGGGACCATGCGCTCCCCTCCGTCACCGTGATCCTTCACGGGGGGGAGCCGCTCTTGGCGGGCCCCGCCCGGCTCCGCACCGTGTGCGAGGAATTCGGCCGCGCCCTCGACGGCATTGCGGACCTCGACCTCCGCATCCACACCAACGGCCTCCAGCTCAGCCCCCGTTACCTCGACCTCTTCGCCGAGTACGACGTCAAGGTGGGCGTCTCCCTCGACGGCGACCGGGCCGCCAACGACCGGCACCGCCGCTTCGCCGACGGCCGCACCAGCCACCCCCTGGTCCTCAAGGCCCTCGAACTCCTCAGGTCGGCCCCCTACCGCCACCTCTACCAGGGCCTGCTCTGCACGGTGGACATCGAGAACGACCCCGTCGCCGTCCTGGACGCGCTCACCGCCCTCGAACCGCCCCGCATCGACTTCCTGCTCCCGCACGCCACCTGGGAGACCCCGCCGCCCCGCCCCGACGGCGCCCCCGACGCCTACGCCCGCTGGCTGCTCCGCGTCTTCGACCACTGGGACGCCGCCGGCCGCCCGGTCCCGGTCCGGCTCTTCTCCTCCCTGCTCAGCACCCTGCGCGGCGGGCCCAGCCTCACCGAGTCCCTCGGCCTCGCCCCCACCGACCTGGTCGTCGTCGAGACCGACGGCACCCTGGAGCAGGTCGACTCCCTGAAGAGCGCCTACGAGGGCGCCGCCGCCACCGGCTTCGACGTCTTCGCCCACAGCCTCGACGAGGTCGCCGCCCACCCCGGCGTCCGCGCCCGCCAGCTCGGCCTGGCCGGGGTCAGCCGCGAATGCCGCGCCTGCCCCGTCGTACGCTCGTGCGGCGGCGGCCTCTACACCCACCGCTACCGGCCCGGCACCGGCTTCAAGAACCCCTCCGTCTACTGCGCCGACCTCAGGGAACTGGTCGAGGGCGTCGAGGGCCGCACCGCCGGCACCACCACCGCCCCCGCGCTGCGCGAGCCCGCCGAACTGGACACCGCCCAGCAGGACCTGACCCGGGTGCTGCTCGCCCGCCTGCACCGCGACCTGGCCAGCGCCGGGGGAGCGGACTGGGACCGCTCCTGGGAGCTGCTGGGCGCCGTCGAGGAGGCCGGGGACGCGCTGCAGCCCGTACTGGACCACCCCTACACCCGCACCTGGCTGCTCGGCGCGCTGGACGCCGTACGGCAGGGCCGTCCCGAGGGCGCCGAGGCCGCCCGGCGGCTCGCCGCGCTGGCCGCCGCCGCCGTGCTGCGCGGCGGCCTCGCCCTGCCCGCGCCCGTGCCGTACCGGGACGGCGAGGTGTACCTGCCCACCCTCGGCCTGCTGCGGATCGGCGAGCCCGGCACGCGCGGCCGGGCGGTGCTCCGCACCGACGGTCGGGGACACCTCGTACGGGACGGCCGCCGCGAGCACCGCTTCGGGCCCGGCACCTCCGACGCCCGCTGGCACCCCGTACGGGTCTGGGAGGACACCGCGCTGGACGACCTCGACCCGTACCGCAACTGCTTCCCCCGCCCGCCGCGGCTCCGGCTGGGCGCCGGCGAGGCCGCCGAGTGGGGGCGCCGGCTGTCCGCCGCCTGGGCCCTGCTGCACCGCACGGTGCCGGCCCTGGCCCGGCAGGCGCGAGCCGGCCTGACCACCCTGACCCCGCTCGCCGGCGGCCCCCGGGCGGGCCGCGGCGAGGCCGGCCGGCACGGCCCCGGCGCGCTCGGCGTGCCCTACACCGGCGGGGTGCGCGAGACCGCCCTCGCGCTGCTCACCGGCCGGCGCCGGGCCCGGCTGCGGGCCCTGACCGAGGTGGCAGACCTGTACGCGCTGGACGGCGAGTGGCTGCACCCCTCGCCCTGGCGGGAACAGCCGGTGCCGGTGTCCCGGCTGCTGGCCGATGTGTACGAGGGCGTGGCGGTGGAGGCGTACCGGCGGGCCGAAGGACCGCTGCCGCCCGGGTACGGCGTGCCCGGCGACCGGGTCGAGCAGGCCCTCGACCGGCTGTCCGCCGCCGCCGAACTCACCGCTACCGGCAAGGCCCTGGCCGCCGAGATGCACGACGAACTGAAGGGCGCCGGCGCGTGACCGGCCGGCGCACGGCGGAGGGGGCGCGGGCGTGAGCGCACCGGACCTGCGGGAGGACCTGCGGAGCTTAGGGGTCGGGCCGGGCGGCCGGCTGCTGGTGCACGCCTCGCTGCGCGGCACCGGCCTGCGGGCCGAGGAGGTCCGGGACGCCCTGACCGGCGCCCTGGGGGAGGACGGCACCCTCGTCGTCCCCGCCTTCACCCCCGGCAACTCGGCCTCCTCCAGCGTGCACCTCGCCCGTACCGCCGGGATGACCGGGGCCGAGGCCGACGCGTTCCGCGCGGCCATGCCGCCCTTCGACCCGCTGACCACCCCCAGCGAGGGAATGGGCCGGCTGGCCGAGTCCGTGCGGACCGCCCCCGGCGCGCACCGCAGCGCCCACCCGCAGACCTCGTTCGCCGCGCTCGGGCGCGACGCGGGAATGCTGTGCGCCGGGCACCGTACGGAATGCCACCTGGGGGAGGAGTCACCCCTGGGAACGCTGTTCTGGACGGGGGCACAGGTACTCATGATCAATGTGGGATTCTCGGCGTGCACGGCATTCCATCTCGCGGAATACCGAATTCCGAAGCCTCCCGTCCGTGAGTACCGCTGCGTCGTGGGCCTCCGGGGTAAGTCCCGGTGGATCGGGTACGAGGATGTCGCGCTCGACGACGGGGATTTCGCGGAGATCGGCAACAGCCTTCCCGAATCCGCGGTCCGCAGGGGGCGACTGGGAGGGGCGGCCGCGGTGCTTTTCTCGATCACCGACGCGGTGGACCACGCCCTTGCCTGGATGACCGAAAATAGGCGTTGATTGACTGAACGCCGAAGGGAATCGTTTCCATTCGATGTGAGTGGTCATCACGGGACGGGGGTCGTGTGCCTTCAGCAGCGCAGCCGTACTTCTTTCTCAGTTACGCACACACACCGCGGTACGGGGCCGGGGGACCCGACCCGGACATGTGGGTCGAGCGGCTCTTCCGCGACCTCTGCGGCCACGTCATGGCCCTGACGGACCTGCCCGCGGGATCCCCCGCCGGATTCATGGACCGCGAGATGCGCGCCGGAGAGGGCTGGTCGGAGCGGCTCGGCGCCGCACTCGCCTCCTGCCTGGTCTTCGTACCGCTCTTCTCCCCCCGCTATTTCGCCAGCGAGATGTGCGGCAAGGAGTGGTACGCCTTCGCCCAGCGCGCCATCCGCCACGGCGCCCTCAGCAACGAACCCACCGAGGCCATCGTCCCCGCCCTCTGGGTCCCCGTACCCCCCGACCAGCTCCCCGGACCCGCCGAACGCCTCCAGTTCAACCACAACACCTTCGGCGACCGCTACGTCACCGACGGCCTCTACGGCCTCATCAAACTCCGCAGCTACGCCGAACAGTACGAACGCGCCGTCTACGAACTCGCCAAACGCATCGTCCGGGTGGCCGAGACCGTACGCCTCCAGTCCAGCCGCCCCGTCGACTACCGGCTCGTCCCCAGCGCCTTCGGCAACCCCGGCAACCCCGGCAACACCGCCCGCACCATGCAGGTCACCGTCGCCGCCGCCACCCGCCACGACCTCCCCGAAGGCCGCAGCCACTCCTACTACGGCGACTCCGCACTCGACTGGAACCCCTACCACCCCGACGCCCGTCGCCCCGTCGCCTACGTCGCCGAAGACCTCGTACGATCGCTCAACTACCGCACCACCATGGCCTCCTTCGACGAGGAGGCCGGGCACTTCGACAGCAAACAGCCCCCCACCCGGCCGGAGATCCTGATCGTCGACCGCTGGGCGGTGGCCGACGAACAGCGCAGGCAGCGCCTCGCCGCCTTCGACCAGGACCCCCGCCCCTGGGTGAGCGTGGTCGTGCCGTGGAACCGGCTCGACCCCCAGAGCCGCGCGAAGGAGAGCGAGTTGGTCCATCGGCTAGAGGACACCATGCCGGTCAAGATGAGCCAGGGACGCGCCGCCTGCCGGGCCGCCGCGAACGGCGTGACCAACATGGAAACCCTCGGGCAGATCCTGCCGCAGGTGGTCGAGGCCGCCGCGCAGCAGTTCCTCAGACACGCCCAGGTCTATCCCCCCGCGGGCGGCGGCCACACCGAACGCCCCCGCCTCCTCGGCCCCATGGGCATATCCGGCGGCCCGCCCCTCCCACCCCCCGCGCCCTTCCCACCCGACCACCTCCCCCCGGGCACCACAGGCCCCCGGGACGGAGCCGCCACCGACGGGGACCACCACCCCGCAGACGACCGGGCACAGGCACACCACACCGATGCGGAGGACACGGATGACGGCCAGTCGTGACGGACGCATCGTCACCTTCTACTCGTACAAGGGCGGCACCGGCCGCACCATGGCCCTGGCCAACACCGCCTGGATCCTCGCCGCCAACGGCAAGCGCGTCCTCGCCCTCGACTGGGACCTCGAAGCCCCCGGCCTGCACCGCTTCTTCCACCCCTTCCTCGACCCCTCCACCCTCGGCGCCACCACCGGCGTCATCGACCTGATCACCGAATACGCCTGGGCCGCGACCAGCCCCGTCCAGCGCTCCGACGACTGGCACCGCGACTACGCCCGCATCCAGCAGCACGCCGTCTCCCTCACCCCCGAGAACCTCGGCTGGGAGTTCCCCGACGGAGGCACCCTCGACTTCGTCTCCGCCGGCCGCCAGAACCGCGAGTACTCCGCCACCGTCTCCACCTTCGACTGGGACAACTTCTACGACCGGCTCGGCGGCGGCCACTTCTTCGACGCGCTCCGCGCGGACATGAAGGAGAACTACGACTACGTCCTCATCGACAGCCGCACCGGCCTCAGCGACATCGCCGACATCTGCACCGTCCACCTCCCCGACGTCCTCGTCGACTGCTTCACCCTCTCCGACCAGTCCATCGACGGCGCTGCCTCCGTCGCCCGCCAGATCGACGAGCGCTACCCCGACCGCGGCATCAGGATCTACCCCGTCCCCATGCGCATCGACGAGGGCGAGAAGGAGAAGGCCGACGCCGGACGCGCCCTGGCCCGGCTGAAGTTCGACCGCTTTCCCTCCGGCCTCGTCGGCGACGAGGCCACCGCCTACTGGGGCGCCGTCGAAATCCCCTACCGGCCCTACTACGCCTATGAGGAGACCCTCGCCACCTTCGGCGACGAGGCCGGCCTCACCAACTCCCTCCTCTCCGCCTTCGAACGCCTCACCGCCGTCGTCACCGGCGGAGAGATCACCTCCATGCCGCCCGTCGGCGAAGAGGTCAGGCTCCGCATCCGCGACGCCTTCACCCGCCGCCGCCCCGCCCAGCCCGCCGACCTCTTCCTCAGTTACGTCGCCGAGAACCGCATGTGGGCCGACTGGATCGAATCCGTCCTCACCCGCGCCGGGTTCCGCGTCGTCCCCAAGGACGTCTCCGCCGAGACCGCCGGCGACACCCTCGGCGCCGGCTTCGGCACCGACAACCCCGCCCGCACCGTCGTCCTCCTCTCCAGCGCCTACCTCAAGTCCGCCCGCGCCATGGAGGTCTGGGAACGCGCCGCCGCCGAGGACGCCACCGGCGGCCGCCGCGGCCTCATACCGCTGCGCGTGGGCGACGTACGCATGAACGCCCCCCACCTCGACCGCAACCCCGTCGACCTCTTCCGGCTCGACGAGGCCCACGCCACCACCGCCCTGCTGCGCGGCCTCGAACGCCCCGTCGCACTTCCCGAGAACTCCACCCCCGGGCCCCGCTTCCCCGGCACCGTCCCCAAGATCTGGAACGCCCCGCCCCGCAACCCCGGCTTCACCGGCCGCAGCGTCGTCCTGGAGCGCATGCGGGACCAGCTCGGCGGCGGCATATCCGTGGTGCTGCCCCAGCCGCAGACCCTCTACGGACTCGGCGGCGTCGGCAAGACACAGGTCGCGCTGGAATACGTACACCGCTTCATGGCCGACTACGACCTGGTCTGGTGGATCTCCTCCGAACAGACCGACGACGTCGTCGCCGGCCTCGCCGAACTCGCCGTCCGGCTCGGCGCCCAGACCGGCGAGGACATGGCCGCCGCCTCCCAGGAGGCCATCGACCTCCTCCGGCGCGGCGTGCCCACCTCCCGCTGGCTGCTCGTCTTCGACAACGCCGACGACCCCGAGAACCTCAAGCGCTTCTTCCCGCCCGGCGGCCCCGGCCACATCCTCGTCACCTCCCGCAACCAGAGCTGGTCCCAGTACGGCGACGCGCTCCCGGTCGACGTGTTCCTCCGCGAGGAGTCCGTCGAACACCTCCAGCGCCGCGCCCCGGGCCTCACCCTCGACGACGCCGACCAGGTCGCCACCGCAGTCGGCGACCTCCCCCTGGCCGTCGAACAGGCCGGCGCCTGGATCGCGGAGACCGCCACCCCCGTCTCCGCCTACCTCGAACAGCTCGCCCAGCAGGCCGCCCGCGTCCTCGCCCTCAACCAGCCCGCCGGCTACCCCGAACCCGTCGCCGCCACCTGGAACGTCTCCATAGAGCGCCTCCAGAGCCGCTCACCGGCCGCCGTCCGGCTCCTCCAGCTGTGCGCCTTCTTCGCCCCCGAACCGATCAGCGCCAACCTCCTCTACAGCAAGGAGATGATCGACGCCCTCAAGCCCTACGACGCCTCGCTCCAGGAGAAGCTCGTCCTCGGCCGCGTCATCCGCGAGATCGGCCGCTTCGCCCTCGCCAAGGTCGACCAGGTCAGCAACAGCATCCAGGTCCACCGCCTGGTCCAGGCCGTCATCCGCGCCCAGCTGAGCGAGGAGGAACAGCGCGAGGCCCGGCACGCCGTCCACCGCATCCTCGCCGGCGCCCGCCCCGACGACGACGAACCCATCGACAACCCCGGCACCTGGCCCCGCTTCGCCACCATCTGGCCCCACCTGGCCCCCTCCGAGGCCCGCTACTGCAAGGAGCCCGAGACCCGCCGGCTGCTCATCGACCGCGTCCGCTACCTGTGGAAGCGCGGCGACTTCAAGGCCGCCTTCCAGCTCGCCACCGAACTCCGCGAGGCCTGGAAGGCACAGCTCGGCGACACCGACCTCCAGTACCTCTACCTGCGCTTCCACCTCTCCAACATCCTGCGCTCGCAAGGACGGTTCGTGGAGGCCAAGGAGCTCGACGAGGTCACCCTGGAACGGCAGGCCGCCGCCCTCGGCGCCTCCCACCCGCACACCTACATGACCACCAGCGGCCTGGCCATGGACCTCGGAGCCCTCGGCCAGTACGGCAAGGCCATGGAACTGGCCACCGCCGCGCACGACGGGTTCAGCCAGATCTTCCACGAGGCGCACCCGCGCACCCTGGCCGCCGCCAACAACCGCGCCCTGAACCTGCGCATGATCGGCCGCTACAAGGACGCGTACAACATCGACGAGGAGGTCTACAAGCTCCGCCAGGAGGTCCTGGGCCCCGAGCACCCCTACACCCTCTCCTCCGCCCAGAACCTCGCCCGCGACCTGCGCGAGGTCGGCCGGTACGACGAGTCCGTGCAACTCCTCAGCCGCACGTACGAGATCTACAAGGAGGGGCTCGGCCGGGCCTTCCCCGGCACCCTGTCGGCCGGCAAGAACCTGGCGGTCTCGCTGCGCCGCGCCGGACAGCTGGAGGACGCGCTGCGGCTGACCAAGGCCACCCGGGGCCGCTACAAGGCCAAGTACACCTCGGTCAACCCGGACCTGCTGGCCTGCGACCTGAACTACGCGGCCGACCTGTTCGCGACCGGCGACGCGGCGGGGGCGCGGGACATCGCGCAGGAGGTGGTGGACGAGTACGTGCAGGTGCCCGGCGCCCGGCACCCGTACACCCTGGCCGCCATCAACAACCTCGCGATCTTCCACTGGGGGTCCGGGGCGCCGGAGACCGCGCGGGAGATGCTGCGGGAGGCCATCGGCCTGATGCGGGAGGTCCTGGGCGACGACCACCCGCACACCGTGTGCGCCACGCTGAACCTGGCGAACGCGTACGCCGACCTCGGTGACCCGGAGCGGGCGCTGGAGCTGGAGGGGGCGGCGCTCGGGCGGCTGCGGTCGGCCCTCGGCCCCGACCACCCGGACACGCTGAGCGCCGCCTCGAACATGTCGGTCACCCTCGACATGGTCGGGCGGAAGGAGGAGGCCGCGCGGCTGCGGGCCGAGACGGTGCTGGACCTCACGCGGCAGCTGGGGGAGGACCACGCCCTGACCCGGTACGCGCGCGAGGCGCGGCGGGTGCACCGGGACCTGGAGCCGCTGGCGGTGTGAGGCGGGTGGCCGGGCCGGTCCCGCCCGGCGGGGGCGGGGCGGGGCCGGCGCCGCCGTGTGACGTCGCACGTGACATTGCGGTGTGACACGGCGGCGCGGCCCCGGCCCGTCACTCCGGCGGCACCTCCGGGTCCCGCAGCAGCCAGGTCAGGATCTGGGGGAGGGCACGGAAGGCGGCGAAGTGGGCCGCCGCCGGCTCGATGGTGGTGGTGGCGCCGGGGATCCGGCGGGCCAGCCAGCGGGAGTGGCCCACGGGCGAGAACACGTCCTGCTCGCCGTGCCAGAGCAGCACCGGGCAGCGGATGTCGGCCGGGTCGAACCCCCAGGGGCTGGACAGCGCGAGCAGGTCGTCGATCCAGCCGTAGGCGGAGGTGCGCAGTCCCTCGCGGTAGTTGGCCTCCAGCATCAGGCGCAGTCCGGCGTCGGCGACGATCATCTTGTCGTGGTCGGTGAGTTCCTGGCGGAGCTCGTCCAGCAGCCGCTTGGGGTCCTTGCGGATGCCGTCGGCGCGGGGGATCAGCCGGGCCGCCAGCTCCTCCGGATCGACGGTCGCGGTGGTGTACTCGCGCACGTTGTGCGCGGTCATGCCGTCGAACCAGTCCAGCCCGTCCGCGTCCCAGGGGGCGAGGCCGACGAGGGCCGCGGCCCGGGTGACCCGGTCCGGCAGCAGCGCTGCGCAGGCGAGGGCGTGCGGGGAGCCGCCGGAGCGGCCCGCGACGGCGAACCGCTCGATGCCGAGGGCGTCGGCGATCGCGGCCACGTCCTGGGCCACATCGGCGACGGTGCGGCCGGGATGGCGGTCGGAGCCGCCGTACCCGGGGCGGTCGTACGCGATGAGCTGCATGCGGCGCTGGTACAGGACCATGCCCCGGGGGGCCGGGCCCAGCCGGCTGCCCGGCATGCCGTGGAGGAGGAAGACCGGCTTGCCGCGGGGGTCTCCCAGTCGTTCGACCAACAGATGCCGCCCGTCCGCGGCGCGCACCCGGTTGCGCACGCCTCGCCTCCCTCGCGGTAGACCGCTCCCACTGCCACCGATGATTGTCGCCGGGGTGGAGGGCGCACGAAAGAGCGCACTTGCCCGAAATTCTTGTGAAAGTTTTCACAAGCTCACAGGGGTCTTTGGTCCTCTGGCATATGCGCAGGTCAACCGGGCATCTTGGCGCCCTGCCGGTGATCGTAAAGGACTTTCGGACCCCCGGAACGGGGCTTTTTCGGCATCCCCGCCGCCGATTGCGGGTGTCGAATTGAGACGTCGGGAAAACGGGTCGCAATGAAGGAGACCGGCATGCAGGCCAACGAGATGGTGGACGGACTGGTCCAGGACGCGCTCACCGCGCTCGGCCGGTTCGAGACGTTCACCCAGGAGCAGGTCGACCACATCGTCAAGAAGGCGTCACTCGCCGCCCTGGCCGCCCACGGCGAACTCGCCCGGCTCGCCGTCGAGGAGACCGGCCGCGGCCTCTTCGAGGACAAGGCCGTCAAGAACCTCTTCGCCTGCGAACACGTCGTCAACTCGATGCGCGGCCTGAAGACCGCCGGCGTCATCCGCCGCGACGAACTCAACGGCATCACCGAGATCGCCGAACCCGTCGGCGTGGTCTGCGCGATGACCCCGGTCACCAACCCGACCTCGACCACGGTCTTCAAGGCACTGATCGCCCTCAAGACCCGCAACCCCGTCATCTTCGCCTTCCACCCCTCCGCACAGAACTGCTCGGCCGAGGCCGCCCGCATCGTGCGCGACGCCGCGATCGCCGCCGGCGCCCCCGAGCACTGCGTCCAGTGGGTCACACAGCCCTCCATGGAGGCCACCGGCGCCCTCATGAACCACCCGGGCGTCTCCACCATCCTCGCCACCGGCGGCAACGCGATGGTCAAGGCCGCCTACTCCTGCGGGAAGCCCGCCCTCGGCGTCGGCGCCGGCAACGTCCCCGCCTACGTGCACAAGACCGCCAAGCTCCAGCGCGCCGTCCACGACATCGTCCTGTCCAAGGCCTTCGACAACGGCATGATCTGCGCCTCCGAGCAGGCCGTCATCCTCGACGCCGAGGTCTACGAACAGGGCCTGGCCGAGTTCCGGCGGCTCGGCGCCCACATCGTCACCGCCGCCGAGAAGACCAAGCTGGAGGAGTACGTCTTCGGCACCACCGCCTTCGCCGCGGACTGCTCCGGCGCCAGGCTCAACGCCGCCGTGGTCGGCAAGTCCGCCCGCTGGATCGCCGAACAGGCCGGCTTCACCGTCCCCGACGGCACCTCGATCCTCCTCGCCGAATGCGCCGAGGCCGGCGAGGGCGAACCGCTGACCCGCGAGAAGCTCTCCCCGGTCCTCGCCGCCCTCAAGGCCGACAGCACCGAGCACGGACTCGAACTCGCCGCCCGGATGGTCGAGTTCCACGGCCTCGGCCACAGCGCCGCCATCCACGCCGAGGACGAGGACCTCGTCGAGGAGTTCGGCCGCAAGGTCAAGGCCGTCCGCGTCATCGCCAACTCACCCTCCACCTTCGGCGGCATCGGCGACGTCTACAACGCCTTCCTGCCCTCCCTCACCCTCGGCTGCGGCAGCTACGGACACAACTCGGTGTCGGACAACGTCACCGCGGTCAACCTCGTCAACATCAAGCGGATCGGACGGCGCAACAACAACATGCAGTGGTTCAAGGTGCCCCCGAAGATCTACTTCGAGCGCAACTCCATCCGCTACCTCGCCGAGATGGACGGCATCAGCCGCGTCTCCATCGTCACCGACCGGACCATGGTCGACCTCGGCTTCGTCCAGAAGGTCACCGACATCCTCCAGGCCCGCCCGGGCGCCGTGGCCGTCCAGGTCATCGACGGCGTCGAGCCCAACCCCGAACTGTCCACCGTCCAGGCCGGCGCCGCCCTCATGCGCGAGTTCCGCCCCGACACCGTCATCGCCCTCGGCGGCGGCTCCCCGATGGACGCCGCGAAGATCATGTGGCTGATGTACGAGCGCCCCGAGGTCGAATTCGCCGACACCAAGGAGAAGTTCTTCGACATCCGCAAGCGCGCCTACACCTTCCCCAAGCCCGGCGAGAAGGCGAAGCTCGTCGCCATCCCCACCACCTCCGGCACCGGCTCCGAGGTCACCCCCTTCGCCGTCATCTCCGACCCCGCCGCCGCCCAGAAGTACCCCCTCGCCGACTACGCGCTCACCCCCGACGTCGCCATCGTCGACCCGGTGCTCCCGATGAACCTCCCGCCCACCGTCACCGCCGACTCCGGCTTCGACGCCCTCACCCACGCCACCGAGGCCTACGTCTCCGCGTACTCCAACGACTACACCGACGGCCTCTGCCTCCAGGCCATCAAGCTGATCTTCGAGAACCTGGAACGGTGCGTCACCGACGGACCCCGCGACCCCGAGGCCCGCGAGAAGATGCACAACGCCTCGACCGTCGCCGGCATGGCCTTCGCCAACGCCTTCCTCGGCCTCGTCCACGCCATGGCACACACCCTCGGCAACACCTTCCACATCGCTCACGGCCGCACCAACGCCCTCCTCCTGCCCCACGTCATCCGCCACAACGGCACCGTCTCCCACAAGGCCACCCCCTGGCCCAAGGCCGAGGTCTACCGGGCACCGGAACGCTTCCAGGAGATCGCCCGCATGCTCGGCCTCCCGGCCGACACCCCCGAACAGGGCGTGGAGTCCTACGCCTCGGCCGTCGAGGACCTCCGCCGCCGCTGCGGCATCCCGGCCTCCTTCGCCGAGGCGGGCGTCGACGAGCAGGCCTTCGTCGAAGCCCTCCCGCAGCAGGCCCTGAACGCCTACGCCGACCAGTGCGCCCCCGCCAACCCGCGGATGCCGATGATCGACGACATGCAGCGGCTCATGCGCCAGGCCTACTACGGCACGACGGAAGGAGCCGCCGAGGACCGGTGACGGACAGCAGCAGCGCGAGGGCCCGCCCGGCGAACCGCCGGGCGGGCCCCGCCCCGCCGTTTCCCGTCCCGCGTTCCCGTCCCGCGTTCCCGCCCCGCGTTCCCGTCCCGCCGTTTCCCGCCCTCACCTCTTGGGCCAGTACCAGAGCGGCTCGTCCAGCGGCCCCTCCCGCCCCGCCACCAGCGTCTGCCCCAGCTCCTTCACCAGCTCCACCGTGTGCAGGTCCACCCGGTCCCGCCGCGCCCCCTCCTCCAGCGCGCCGACCAGCGCCCGGGAGTGCGTGACCACCACCGTCTGCGTCTCCCGCGCCGCCGTCAGCACCAGATCGGCCAGCGGCCCCAGCAGATCCGGGTGCAGGCTGGTCTCCGGCTCGTTGAGCACCATCAGCGCCGGCGGCCGGGGCGTCAGCAGCGCCGCCACCCACAGCAGGTAGCGCAGCGTCCCGTCGGACAGCTCCGCCGCCCCGAGCGGCCGCAACAGCCCGTACTGGTGCAGCTCCAGCTCGAACAGCCCGCCCCGGCTCGCGACCTCCACCCGGCTGCCGGGGAAACCCGCGTCCACCGCCCCGTCCAGCGCGTCGTGGTCGCCGACCTCCCGGATCGTCTGCAGCGCCGCCGGCAGGTCCGACCCGTCGGCGCTCAGCACCGGCGTGCGCGTCCCGATCCGCGGGGTCCTGGCCGGCGCCTCCGCGTCCGTCCGCACGTGGTCGTAGAACCGCCAGGACCTGATCCGCTCGCGCAGCGCCAGCAGGTCCGGAGCCAGCTGCGGGTCCGCCAGTTCGCTGAGCATCGAGTCGTACGGCCGCAGCGCGTTCTGCGTCCGGTGCCAGCCCCCGTCCGCCGTCCGCGTCCGCACCGCCGGCCCCGCACGGTCCGACAGCAGCGCCGCCGGCCGCAGCACCGGCCCCGCCCAGGTGCACTCCCGCTTGATCTCCGGGTCGAGACCGAACCGGGAGTCCGGTACGGGCACCGGGTGCCCGAAGTCCACGGCGTACCCGAACTCGTCCCCGGCGAAGCCCAGCCGCAGGCTCACCGGCCCGCTCCGCACCGTCCCCTGCACCGGCCGGTCCCCGCGCCGCAGCGCACCGGGGGAGGTCTCGGGACCGGCCCACAGCGTGGACGGCAGCCCGCCCTCCCGGGCCAGCGCCGCGACCGCACCGCCGCGGGCGGAGTCGGCCAGCAGCCGCAGGGCCCGGTAGAGGCTGGACTTGCCGGTGCCGTTGGCGCCGGTGACCACGGTCAGCCGGCCCAGGGGGACGACCAGCCGGCGCAGCGAGCGGTAGTTCTCCACCGCCAGGGTGGTGATCACGCCTCGGGTGACTCCTCCGGGGCGAGGAAGCGGCCCATCGGCAGCACCGGGCGGCCCCAGGTGCTGGCGAGGATCTGGCCCGCCAGCAGGTACGTCGCCCCGAGCGCGGCCAGCAGTCCGGACCAGCCCGCGATCCTGTTCCAGACCACGTCGCCGGTGAAGCCGTGGACGGTCATGCCGACGAAGACCACCAGGACGCAGGTGAAGGTCGCCAGCAGGGCCAGGTGGATCCGCCAGCTCCCCAGCCACAGCACGAACACCACGAACACCCACGGCAGGGCGAACAGCCCCGACACGTCCCCGCGCAGCGCCGGGTCGGTGGCCGGCAGCACCCACTGGAGCAGCGCCGCCTTGGCCATCCAGAAGGTGCCGAACCCGCCGAACACCGTGGCGTGCCAGGTGTCACCGCGCTGCGCCTGGAACAGCCCGGCCAGCAGCTGCGCCAGCCCGCCGACGAAGAAGCCCACCACCGGCAGCACCGAGTGGGCGAGCTTCTCGGGGAAGACCCCCGCGTCGATGCCGGTGGCGATGACCGTCACCACGATGAACCCGGTCAGGCCCAGCGGACCCAGCTGGGCCTGCGCGGTCGGCTCCATCCGCTTGACGGAGATCGACTGCTCGGCGGGCCCCTGCCGGTGCCGCAGGACGTTCGTCGTCACGGGCGGCCGCCCGGCGCCGCGGTGTCACCGGGGGCGGTGCCTCCGGGCGCCGTGGCCCGGGGCGTCGTGGTCCCGGGCGTCGTGTCCCCGGGCGCCGTGCCCCCGGCCGGGCCCTGGCCGCCGCCCTTGCGGAGGAGCGCGCAGGCCATGGTCACCGCAGCGCCCAGGACCGCCCAGCCGGCCAGCACCAGCATCGAGAAGGTCATGTCGTTGCCCTTGAAGTACGCGACCGAGCGCGCCGCGTACGTGCCCGCGCCCGGCGGGAACCACGGCCCGATCGCCCGCCAGAACGGCGGCAGCAGCGGCCACGGGTAGGCGCCGCCCGCGCTGGGGTTGCCCAGCACCACCACGATCAGGATCGCCAGACCGATGCCGATGACGCCGGCCAGGCCCTGGAGCGCCAGCGTCAGCGCGCCGACCGCGAAGACCAGCAGCGTGCCCAGCCCCCACAGGGCCATGAGGCTGCCGGGCAGGGCGTCCAGCACCGGTCCGGCGATCACCGCGCCCAGCAGGCCGGCCACCACCGCGTACAGCAGCAGCGCGCCGAGCCGGATCAGGGCGCGGGCCGAGTTCGCGGGGCGGGCCCCGGCGCTGATGGCGAGGATCGCCGCACACAGGTAGCCGCCCACGCACCAGCCGACGACCAGGTAGAAGGAGGACAGGCCGCGGGCGTCGCCCTTCGCGGCGGGGGCCACGTCGACGGTCACCAGGTTCCGCCGCTGGGCCGCCTCGACCGCCTGCACGACCTCCTGGAGCGCCTGGGAGAGGGAGGCGCCGGCGCCGCTGGCCACCAGCAGCCGGTCGGTGTTGCCGCGGGGGTCGATGAGCAGGGCCCCGTCGACCTCCCGGTCCTTGATCTGTTCGACGGCGGTGGCCTCGTTTTCGACGGCACTGGCGTCGAGCGGGTCGCCCGGGAGGGCGTCGAGCCGCTGGACGGCCTGGTCGGTGATCTGGGCCGCCGGGGTGACCACGGCGAGCTTGATCTCGTGCGGCTTGGGCTGGTGGAAGGCGCCGATGTACGAGGCGATGAAGGCGAGCTGGAGCGCCAGCACCCCGATGACCAGCAGCGCGGCCCGGGTGGTGACGGCGTCCTTCACTTCGGCGAGAAAACCGGGGGGCGACCCCGCCGGGGCGTCTGAGGTGCGCTGAGTCATACCGTCCACGCTCGGGGCAGGCCCGGTGCGGCGACAGCAGGAGAGGTCCGAACGGATGACCGGACGCCCGCCTTCCTGGTCGAACGTTTGTGTCGTACGTACGTTCGAAACTGGTCTATGGTGGAAGAGGGGGAGGCGGTCATCGAGGGAAGCAGGAGGCGCGGGTGCCCGGTTTTACGCATCTGCACACCGTTTCCGGGTTCTCCGCGCGGTACGGAGCCTCGCACCCGGAACGGCTGGCGGAGCGTGCCGCCGAGCGGGACATGGACGCCCTCGCCCTCACCGACCGCGACACCCTCGCGGGCGCGGTCCGGTTCGCCAAGGCCTGCGCCGCGGCCGGGATCCGGCCGCTGTTCGGCACCGGCCTGGCCGTCGACTCGGCCCCCGTCACCGGTGACACCGCAGTGTCACATGTCACCCCGCACACCACCCAGCGCCGCCGCACCCCGGTCAAGGGCGGCGCCTTCGTCGACGAGTCCGCCCCCCGCGCCGTCTTTCTGGCCCGCGACGGCGCCGCCGGCTGGGCCGACCTGTGCCGCCTGGTCACCGCCGCCCACGCCCGCACCCCCGGCACCACCGCCCCGCCCCGCCTGCCCTGGCCCCACAACCACGCCGAGGGCGTCTTCGTCCTGCTCGGCCCCGACTCCGAGGTCGGCCGCGCCCTCGCCGCCGGCCGCCCCGACCGCGCCGCCCGCCTGCTCGCCCCCTGGCGGGAGGTCTACGGCGACGCCCTGCGCCTGGAGGCCGTCCACCACGGCGTGCCGGGCACCGGCCCCGGCTCCCTCCGCCTGGCCGCCCGTACCGTCGGCTTTGCCGCCGAGCAGGGCGTACGCGCCGTCCTCAGCAACGCCGTCCGGTACGCCGACCCCGGCCAGGGCCCCGTCGCCGACGTCCTCGACGCCGCCCGCCGCCTCGTGCCCGTCGACCCCCGCAAGGGCCTGGACGGCGGCGAACGCTGGCTCAAGGACCCCCGCGCCATGGCCGCCGCCGCCGAACGCGTCGCCGAGGCGGCCGGCCTGCGCCGCGACGGCGCGCACCGGCTGCTGGCCGAGACCCGGCACACCGCCGAGGCCTGCGCCGTCGACCCCGAGGACGACCTGGGCATGGGCTCCGTGCACTTCCCCGAACCGGGCCTGGTCGGCGCCGGCCGCCGCACCGCCCAGCGGGTGCTCGCCTCCCGCTGCGCCGCCGGCATGGTGCTCCGCGGCTACGCCGGCCGGCGCGCGTACTGGGACCGGATGCACCACGAGCTGGACATCATCGCCCACCACGACTTCGCCAGCTACTTCCTGACCGTCGCTCAGGTCGTGGACGACGTACGGGACATGGGCATCCGGGTGGCCGCCCGCGGCTCCGGAGCCGGCTCCCTCGTCAACCACCTGCTCGGCATCGCGCACGCCGACCCGGTGGAACAGGACCTGCTCATGGAGCGCTTCCTGTCCAAACGCCGCCCCGTGCTGCCCGACATCGACATCGACGTCGAATCCGCCCGCCGCCTGGAGGTCTACCGGGCCATCCTCGACCGGTTCGGCCCCGAACGCGTCGCCGCCGTCGCCATGCCCGAGACCTACCGGGTCCGGCACGCCATCCGCGACGTGGGCGCCGCCCTGTCCATGGACCCCGCCGAGACCGACCGGCTCGCCAAGGCCTTCCCCCACATCCGCGCCCGCGACGCCCGCGCCGCCCTGGCCGAACTCCCCGAACTCCGGCAGGTCGACGGGGAGCGGTACGGCCGGCTGTGGGAACTCGTCGAGGCCCTCGACGCGCTCCCGCGCGGGATCGCCATGCACCCCTGCGGCGTGCTGCTGTCCGACTCCACCCTGCTCGCCCGCACCCCCGTCGTCCCCACCAGCGGCGAGGTCCCCCTCGGCCCCGGCCTCGGCAGCGCACCGATCCCGATGTCCCAGTTCGACAAGGACGACGTCGAGGACCTCGGGCTGCTCAAACTCGACGTCCTCGGCGTCCGCATGCAGTCCGCGATGGCCCACGCCGTCGCGGAGATCCGCCGCGCCACGGGGGAGGAGGTCGACCTCGACGACCCCGCACAGCTGCCCCCGGGCGACGAGGCGACGTACCGGCTGATCCGCTCCGCCGAGACCCTCGGCTGCTTCCAGATCGAGTCCCCCGGCCAGCGCGACCTGGTCGGCCGGCTCCAGCCCGCCACCTTCCACGACCTCGTCGTCGACATCTCGCTGTTCCGCCCCGGCCCGGTCGCCGCCGACATGGTCCGGCCCTTCATCGAGGCCCGGCACGGCCGCGCCCCCGTCCGCTACCCGCACCCCGACCTGGAGGAACCGCTGCGCGAGACCTACGGGGTCGTGGTCTTCCACGAGCAGATCATCCGGATCGTCGACATCATGACGGGCTGCGGCCGGGACGAGGCCGACCGCGTGCGCCGGGGCCTCTCCGACCCCGAGTCGCAGGGCCGCATCAAGGTCTGGTTCGCCCGCTGCGCGGAGGAGAAGGGCTACGCGCCGGAGGTCGTCGCCCGCACCTGGGAGATCGTCGAGGCCTTCGGCAGCTACGGCTTCTGCAAGGCCCACGCGGTGGCCTTCGCCGTCCCGACGTACCAGTCCGCCTGGCTCAAGGCCCACCACCCCGCCGCCTTCTACGCCGGCCTGCTCACCCACGACCCGGGCATGTACCCCAAGCGGCTGCTGCTCGCGGACGCGCGGCGGCGCGGGGTGCCCGTACTGCCCCTGGACGTGAACCGCTCCGCCGTGGCCCATCGAATCGAACTGGTGTCCGGTAAGCCGGAGCGGTGGGGCCTCCGCCTCGCCCTCGGCGACGTCCACGGCATCAGCGAGGCCGAGGCCGCCCGGATCGAGGAGGGCCAGCCCTACGCCTCCCTGCTCGACTTCTGGGACCGCGCCCACCCCGGCCGCCCCGTCGCCGAACGCCTCGCGCAGGTCGGCGCGTTGGACTCCTTCGGAGCCAACCGCCGGGACCTGCTGCTGCACCTGTCCGAACTCCACCGCTCCCGCAGGGGACTTGCCGCGCACGGCGGTCAACTCCCGCTGGACGGCGGCCGCCGGACCGCGCCCGTGGGCCTGCCGGACCTCAACGAGGCCGAACGCCTCAGCGCCGAGCTCGGCGTCCTCGGCATGGACGCCTCCCGCCACCTGATGGACGACCACCACGCCTTCCTCGCCGAACTCGGCGCCGTCCCCGCCCGGCGGCTGCGCGAGGCCGAACACGGCAGGACCGTGCTGGTCGCGGGAGCCAAGGCGGCCACCCAGACCCCGCCCATCCGCTCCGGCCGGCGGGTCATCTTCACCACCCTCGACGACGGGACCGGCCTGGTCGACCTCGCCTTCTTCGACGACAGCCACGAGCGGTGCGCGCACACCGTCTTCCACTCCTGGCTGCTGCTGGTCCGCGGCGTGGTACAGCGCCGGGGGCCGCAGAGCCTCAGCGTGGTCGGCGAGGCCGCCTGGAACCTCGCGGAGCTGGCCGAACTCCGGCGCGAGGGCGGCCTGGACGCGGTCGCGGCCCGCCTCGCCGAACCCGCCGCCGGCGCGTCCGGCGGTCCCGGGGACCCCGACGCTTCCGGCGACGGGCCGGCCGGCGGCGACGGGGCGGCGGGCGACGGCGACGGCCACGGGGCGGCGGGCGACGGGGCGGCGGGCGACGGGGCGGCACCCGCCCCCGGCAGCCGCCCCGGTGCCGACGGCCGCCACGGCGCCGACAACGGCCGCCGCATCCACCTGTCCACCGGCTACGAACTGAACCCGTGGGCCGACCTCCAGCCCCCCGGCTCGGGCCCGGCCACCGGCCGCAAGCTCTGGCACTCCAGCCCGGGGAGCGCGGGATGACACCCCAGAGCACCACCCAGGCCCCCACGGCCCGCCGCCGGGCGCCCGGCACCGGCCCGGCAACCGGCACCGCGAGCCGCCCCGCAGCCCCAGGTGCGACACCCCGCCCGGCACACGGCACCGCCGGCCCGGCACCCCGCCCGGCCACTGCGTTCCACCCCGCAGCCGACGACGCCCCGTACGGGACCGGTGCGACGGTGCTCTGTGTCCGGTTCCGGCGGCTCGACGGCGCGCCCCTGCCCGCCGACACCCACGCCGGCCTGCTCGACCTGCTCTCCGGGCTCACCCCGGTGGTGCAGGCGCTGCCCCCGGACGGCGCCCTCGCCGACGTCCGCGGCGCACTGCGCTATTTCACCTGTGACACCGCACGGCTGGCGGCGGTCATCCGGGTCCGCGCCCTCGCCCTGCACGGCGTGGACAGCTCCATCGGCGCCGCCCCCAGCCCCATGCTGGCCCGGATGGCCGCCCGCGAGGCCCGCCCCGGCCGGACCCTGCTCGTCCCCGACGAGCCCGCCGCCGTACGGGAGTTCCTGGCCCGCAAGCCCGCCGTCGCCCTCGACGGCGTCGGCACCGCCACCGCCCGCACCCTGGGCGCGTACGGGCTCGACACCGTCGGCCGGATCGCCGCCGCCCCGCTCCCCGCCCTCCAGCGCATCCTCGGCGCCAGGGCCGGCCGCGAACTCCACGAGCGCGCCCACGGCATCGACCGCACCCCCGTCGTCCCCGGCGCCACCGCCCGCTCCCTGGCGGCGGAACGCCCTTTCGGCCGCGACGAGATCGACCCCGAACGCCACCGCCGCGCCCTGCTCTCCCTCACCGAGGAACTGGGCACCCGGCTGCGCGTCGAGGGCCAGGCCTGCCGCTCCCTCGCCCTCACCGTGCGCTGCGCCGACCGCACCACGCTCACCCGCACCAAGGCCCTGGCCGAACCCACGGCCCACTCCGCGGCGCTCACCGCCGCCGCCTACGCCGTATACGGGTCCCTCGGCCTCCAGCGGGCCCGGGTGCGCGCCCTGTCGCTGCGGGCCGAGGGGCTGATGCCCGCCGAACGCGCCGCCCGGCAGCTCAGCTTCGACCCCGACGACGAGAAGTCCCGGCGGATCGAGGCGGTCGTGGACCGGGTGCGGGCGAAGTTCGGTCCCGGTGCCGTCGTACCCGGCTCACTCGGGCGGCGTAATTTTACCGACGCGTAACTTCCCAGTTTTGCTACCCACCCGTAATTTGACCGGTGCAGCTCGACCTTGTGATCCGGATCACGGGCGAATCCCCACATCGCATCCCCTTGACCGCAAGGAGACCACCCGATGCTGCCCTGGCGACGACTGCTCGGACCCCTGGCCGCCCTGATGCTGGCCGGCGCCGCCCTCACCCCCACCGCGGCCCAGGCCGCCACCGCACCCAGCTCCGGCTGGAACGACTACACCTGCAAGCCCTCCGCCGCCCACCCCCGCCCCGTGGTGCTCGTCCACGGGACCCTCGGCAACTCCGTCGACAACTGGCTCGCCTTCGCCCCGTACCTGGTGCACCGCGGCTACTGCGTCTTCTCGCTCGACTACGGCCAGCTGCCCGGCGTGCCCTTCTTCCACGGCCTCGGCCCCATCGAGAAGTCGGCCGGACAGCTCGACGCCTTCGTCGACGAGGTCCTCGCCGCGACCGGCGCCGCCAAGGCCGACCTCGTCGGCCACTCCCAGGGCGGCATGATGCCGCGCTGGTACCTGAAGTTCCTCGGCGGCGCCGACAAGGTCAACGCCCTCGTCGGCCTCGCCCCCGACAACCACGGGACCACCCTGCTCGGGCTGACCAGGCTCCTGCCGTACTTCCCCGGCGCCGAGGACCTGATCAGCGCGGCCACCCCCGGACTCGCCGACCAGATCGCCGGCTCGGCCTTCCTGACCAGGCTCAACGAGGGCGGCGACACCGTCCCCGGAGTCACGTACACGGTGATCTCCACCCGGTACGACCAGGTGGTCACCCCGTACCGCAGCCAGTTCCTCGACGGACCCGGCGTACGGAACGTCGTCGTCCAGGACCTGTGCCCGCTCGATCTCTCGGAGCACGTGGCGATCGGTCTGACCGACCGGATCGCCTACCACGAGGCGGTCAACGCCCTGGACCCGGCGCACGCGGAACCCACCACGTGCGCCTCGGTCCTCGGCTGAGGGTCAGCGACCGTGGCGCCCGCCGCCGGTGACGGACCGGCGGCGGACCGTCGCGAACAGCACCGCCGCGCCGACGGCCAGTGCCCCGGCCCCGCCGACCGCGATCATCGGGGTGGCGGAGTCGCCACCCGTCTCGGCCAGGTCACCGGCCGCGGACGGGAGCGGCGAGGCGCCGCCGCCGTCGGCGTCGGGCGCGTTGGCGGCCGGCACCGAAGGGCTCGCCGACGGAGCCGGGGAGGCACCGGCACCACCGTGACCCCCGTGCCCGCCGGTCGCCGCACCGCCGCCGGCCGGCGGTGCGGACGGCGCCGGCGTCCTGGCACCACCCGTCCCGCCCGTGCCACCGGTGGCACCACCCGACGTACCACCCGTCGAACCGGCGGAACCACCGGAACCACCGCTCGTCCCCCCGCCACCGCCACCGCCACCGAACACCACGTCGGAGCAGGTGTAGAAGGCCTCCGGGCTGTCCGAGCGCTGCCAGATGCTGTAGATCAGGTGCCGGCCGGACTTCCGCGGCACCTTGCCGGTGAACACGTAGTCCCCGCCCTGCATCCGCGGGTCGGTGACCTTCGCGAACGGCTTCGACTCCAGGTCGGACCACTTCAGCGGCCGCTTCGGGTCGTACCCGTCCCGGGTGATGTACAGGGCGAACGAACCGCGGTGCGGGGCCGTCCCCCGGTAGTGGAACGTGTGCGTACCGGGCGACATCCGGCTGGCCGGCCAGTCGGCCCGGGCCAGGTCGAGACCCCGGTACTTGTCGTTGCCCGCGGAGCACAGCTTCCCGTCCGGGATCAACGACCGGTGCTTCCCCGCGGCGTTGGCGATGTTGACGCCGTTCCAGTCGTAGAGGGGCTGCGTCCCGCCCGCCGCCACGGCCGCCTTGCAGGCCGCCGACTTCGGCGCCTCGGGCCCTTCCGCGTGGCAGGCCGCCACCCGGCTCACCGGATCGGTCATCGATCCGTGCGCGGCGGCGGTACCCGCGGGCACCAGCGCCAGCGGTCCGGCGGCGGCCAGCGCGGAAAGCGCGAGGGCGGTACGACGGCGAGCGGTCATGGGGCTGATCTCCTTGAGGGCGGCGCACGGGACGACGGACGGGACCGGGTCGTACGGCGCCGCACCCCGTACGCGCGGCGCCGCGACCCATCCCGTCGCGAACAGCAAGCTAGCCCCGGAAAAACCCGAAAACCGCCTGCTTAAGCGGCGGGAGAGAGATCTTTAGGATGGGCTTAAGGAAAGACCGGAAAGGGGAGCGGGATGAGTTCCGCAGCGGGGCCGCGAGCGGCCGTGGCCGGCGATGTCGAGGCCGTGCGGGCGGTGACCGATGCCGCGTACGGGCACTACGTCGCGCGGATCGGGATTCGGCCGGCCCCCATGGATGCCGACCATGCGGCGGGGATCGCCGCAGGGCACGTCCACGTCACCGGCACCCCCGTGTCCGGTGTCGTGGTCCTCGTGCCCCGCGGCGACCACCTCTTCCTCGACAGCATCGCCGTCCACCCCGATGCCCGCGGCACCGGACTGGGGCGGCAGTTGCTGGAGTACGCCGAGGAGCGGGCGCGGGCTCTCGGGCTGCCCGAGATCCGGCTCTACACCAACGCCCTGATGTGGGAGAACCAGCGGCTCTACCCGCGCATCGGTTACGAGTTCACCGAGCGGCGCGTCGACGGGGTGTACGACCGGTTGCACTACCGGAAGTCGATCCCGGCGAAAGCTGATTGACGACCGGTCAGTCGATCAGCTGCCAGAACTTGCCCAGGCGGGCCAGGAGTTCCAGTTCGTCCAGCGCGTCCGCCGCCTCGGACGCCGCCTCCGGGTCGCGCTCCGCCAGACCGCTCGCCGCGAACTCGTCCTCGTCCAGGCGCAGTACGGCCGACGCGTCGGCCGAGACCCACAGGTCCAGGTCGAGGTCCTCCGCCACGATCCGCCCGTCCCCGACCACCGCGGGCCGGGTGACGTCGCAGTACCAGCCCTTCAGCACGCCCTCGCCGCTGCGCACCTCCTTGACCGCGTACCAGCGGTCACGCCAGAAGTGCTCGGTGAACACGTCCCCCGGCTCGAACCGCACGAAGCCGAAGTCCCGTACGCCGTCGGCCGCCCAGGGCGCACGGACGGTGATCCGCAGCCCGTCGTCGGCGACCACCTCGGCCGGGTACGCCAGCTTCTCCCGGCCCGCCTTGACCAGGCTCACCGTCAGGGTGCCCCCGGCCGCGAGGACCGCCGTGCTGCCGTCCGTCACGATCCGCCCGCCTCCTTCACGTACCGCGCCTCCGTGGCGCAGACCTCGTAGCCGAACCATCGGTTGATGGCCAGCATCGGACCGTTCTCCGCGTCGTTGCCGGTGAACGCCTCCCGGTAGCCGGCCTCCCGGGCCAGGTGCAGCGAGGCGTTCTTGGCGAGCTTCGCCAGGCCCCGGCCCCGGTACGCGCGCCGCGTGCCGGTCATCGCCGTGCCGTAGCGGTCCACGCCGTCCGTGCGGGCCGCGCTGAACGACGCCACCTCGCCGTCCACGACGGCGGCCACGGTCAGTTCGCGGTCCAGCGTCGGGTCCGCCCACACCGTCCGCAGCCAGTCCTCGTAGTCGGACATCTCCGCGCCGATGTCGCCGGGCTCGTCCCCGGTGGCCTCCGCGTCCGCCTCGTACAGCGGCCGCGGGTCGTCCGCGAACACCGAGGCGGGCACCAGCTCCACCCCCGGCGGCGGCGTCGCCTCCTCCGGCAGTCCCCCGGTCAGGTCCAGCCGCAGGAAGTGCGCCGAGCGCCGCCGCTCGTACCCGCGGCGCACCGCGTACGCCGTGTGCGCGGGCTCGTCCAGCACCCAGGAGAACAGCGCGGAAGCACCCGCCTCCGTCAGGTACTCCTCGCCGGCCCGCAGCAGCGCCGTGCCGGCGCCCCGGCCGCGGAAGGCCGGGTCGACGTACGGGTTGACGAAGGCGCGGCCCGGCTCGGGGCTGTCGTACGCGAAGCCGGCCTGGGCGGTGCCCACGACCGTGCCGTCCACCTCGGCGACCAGCACGCGGAACCGCGCCTCGGGCGGATGGCACACCGCCTCGAAGGCGATGCCGGCCGGGGTGGCGATCATGAAGGGCAGGGCCGCGCGCCGGACGCGGACCACGGCCTCGGCGTCGGCCGGGTCGTCGGAACGGAGATCACGGATGAGTACGGTCACGTGAGGGGACGTTACGTGCGAACCCGGGCGCGACGCCTGCCATTTTCCCGCCGGTGGGCCACAATCGCCGCGTGACCCCGAAGAACGTCCAGATGCACGTGAAGATCACCATCGATCCGGCCGCGGCAGCGGCCCCGTACGAGCAGCTGCGCGCCCAGATCGCCGACCAGGCCCGCTCGGGCCGCCTGCCGGTCGGGTTCAAGCTGCCGACCGTACGCGGCCTGGCGGAGGAGCTGGGCCTCGCAGCCAACACGGTGGCCAAGGCCTACCGGGCCCTGGAGACGGACGGGGTGGTGGAGACCCGCGGCCGCAACGGCACGTTCGTCGCCGCCGCGGGGGACGCCGCCGCACGGGAGGCGGCGGCCGCCGCGCAGGCGTACGCCGAGCGCGTGACGCGTCTCGGCCTGGACCGGGAGTCCGCGCTGGCTCTCGTACAGGACGCCCTGCGAGCCCTCGGCTAGCCAGTCTCGGAGGTACGGGCGCCCCTCTCGGAGGTGCAGGCCCCTCTCGGAGGTGCAGGCCCGTCTCAGAGGTACAGGCCCGCGTCCGCGCCCTTGTCCTGGGCCGGTACGGAGGCCGGGCCGCTGCCGCGGCGCAGCGCGAACAGCTCGGCCAGCGTGGCCCCTTCGCGGGAGACGCCCTCCTCGGTGCCGAGCCAGTCCACCGACTCGCGGTGGGTCAGCCGGCCGACCTCGATGCGGGCCAGGCAGCGGCCCGGGCGGACGACCGCGGGGTGCAGGCGCTCCAGGTCCTCGTTGGTGGTGACCCCGACCAGGACGTTGCGGCCCTGGCCGAGCAGGCCGTCGGTGAGGTTCAGCAGCCGGGACAGGGCCTGTCCCGCGGTGTGCCGGGCCTCGCCGCGGATCAGCTCGTCGCAGTCCTCCAGGAGCAGCAGGCGCCAGCGGCCCCGGCTGGTGCCCTCGTCCTCGCCGATGGCGATGTCCATCAGGTAGCCGACGTCGTTGAAGAGCCGCTCGGGGTCCAGTACGCAGTCCACCTGGCACCAGTCCCGCCAGGACCGGGCGAGGGTGCGCAGGGCGGAGGTCTTGCCGGTGCCCGGCGGTCCGTGCAGCAGGAGCAGCCGGCCCGCGATGTCGTCCGGGGTGATCTTCATCAGCCGGTCCATCGCCTCGGCCACCGGCGCGGTGTAGTTGGGGCGGACCTCGGCCCAGGTGCCGGCGCCGATCTGCCGGGTGGTGCGGTGCGGCCCGCGGCGCGGCGACACGTACCAGAAGCCCATCGTGACGTTCTCGGGCTGCGGTTCGGGCTCGTCCTGCGCGCCGTCGGTGGCCTCGCCGAGGACGGAGGCGGCGAGTTCGTCGCTGACGGCGGTGACGGTGACGTCGGCGCCGCGGTTCCAGCGCGAGACGAGGACGGTCCAGCCCTCGCCCTCGGCGAGGGTGGCGCTGCGGTCGGTGTCGCGGGCGGAGCGGACCACCTTCGCGGCGGGCGGCAGGAGGGTGGCCCCGGGTTTGACGCGCTCGATGGTCACGCTCTGGGAGTACGGCTGCTCGCCGTTGGCGAACCGCCCCAGGAACAGGGCGTCGACCACGTCGGAGGGCGAGTCGCTGTCGTCCACGTTGAGCCGGATCGGCAGGGCGTGCCGCGGGTCGCCCGGGGTGTCTGACATGGTCGCCATGATCCGGCACGAACTCCGCCCGCGCACCCGGGTTTCGCCGGTTCGGCCGCCGAACACGAGTGCCCAAACCCCGGTCCGGTGAAGGTTCCTCCGCAATCCTCCGCGCAACATTCTTGGCATGGACACTTCCAGCGGGTGGGCTCCGGCGCTACGAAAAAAGGGGCAGAAGTCCTGCTAAGGGAGGGTCCATGAAACTGTCCCGACTCGCGGCGTCCTCAAGCTCGTTGCTCCTCGCCGCGACCGCCGCCCTCATGGGCGCGGCACCGGCCTCGGCCGCCTCCGAGGCCGCTTCCACCGACTACGTGGCGCTCGGCGACTCGTACTCCTCCGGCGTCGGCGCCGGCAGCTACGACAGCGCCAGCGGCAACTGCAAGCGCAGCACCAAGGCCTACCCCCGCCTGTGGGCCAACGCGCATTCACCCTCGACGTTCGCGTTCACCGCCTGCTCGGGCGCTCGTACGGGTGATGTCACGGCGGGCCAGCTCGGCCCGCTCAACTCCGGCACCGACCTCGTCAGCATCACCATCGGCGGCAACGACGCCGGCTTCTCCGACGTCATGACCACCTGCGTCCTCCAGTCCGAATCCAGCTGCCTCAGCCGCATCGACCAGGCCAGGGCCTACGTCGACACCACCCTGCCCGGCAAGCTCGACCAGGTGTACTCCGCCATCCGCGGCAAGGCCCCGGCCGCCCGCGTCGTCGTCCTCGGCTACCCCCGCTTCTACAAGCTCAACGGCACCTGCACCAGCGGGCTCTCCGAAACCGAGCGCAAGGCCATCAACGACGCCTCCGACTACCTCAACAACGCCACCGCCAAGCGCGCCGCCGACCACGGCTTCACCTTCGCCTCCGTCGTCGGCTCCTTCACCGGCCACGAGATCTGCTCCGGCAGCGCGTGGCTGCACAGCGTCAACTGGCTCAACATCGGCGACTCGTACCACCCGACCGCCGCCGGACAGTCCGGCGGCTACCTGCCGCCGTTCAGCTCCGCGGCCTGAGAACCGGCCCCGCCGCCGGCACGGCCCCGGATCCCTACGAGGGACCGGGAGCGGGCGAGCCGGACGGGCCGTAGGTAGGGGAGACCCCGCCCGTCGGGGTCTCCGTGTCACATGTCACCGTGTACGCCACCCACGCCGACTCCCCGCGCACCGGCAGCCGCACCTCCAGCCGGACCGCGTCCTCCACCACGTCCCCGGGCCGCAGCCCCGACACCGCGTACGCGAACGTCCGCGACCGGCCCCCGTCCACCCCGTACACCTCGGCCTGCCAGCCACCCGGGGCGTGAGCGGAGCTCCGCGTCACCCACCGGTACTCGACCCGCGCCGGCAGCCGCACCACCTCGACCGTGCCCGTGAACTCCGGCCCGGCCCCCGAGGGCGGCGGACAGGGCCCCGCGTAGTGCGCGCGCACCGCGTGCACCGACACCCGGACGCCCTGCCCCGGCGCCGTGGTGCCCCCGCCCGCGCTCGGCCCGGGCGGCGACGCGGACGAGGGCGGCGCACCCGTCGTCGCCCCGGGCACGGTCGCCGGGGCACTCGTCGCCCCGCCGGAACCCCCGGAGGACCCCGCACCGTCCCGGTGCGTCCGGTCGTAGACCACCCAGGCCAGCGCGGCCAGTCCCAGCAGCAGGACCAGGATCCCCGCGGTCAGCACCGCCCCGGCCCGCGACCCCCGCTCCGGCTCCCCGCCCGGCAGCGGCCCGGGCGGGCCGAAGCCCCCGCCGGGCCCGCCCGGGCCACCGGCACCCCTGCCCGCACCGCCCGCCGCCGTCCCGGCACCCACCGTCGGCGCGTCCGCCGACGCCCCCGAGGCCCGCGGCGGACCGCCCCCGGGCCCCGACACCGGCCCGCCCGACGCCCGTACCGAACCCCCCGCGCCCACGATCCGCAGCATCCGGGCCGCCTCGGCCGCCGACAGCCGATCCGCCGGCTCCTTGCGCAGCAGCCCCTCGATCACCGGGGCCAGCTCCCCGGCCCGGCGCGGCGGCGGCAGCTCCTCGTCCACCACCGCGCGCAACGTGGCCAGGGGGGTGTCCTGCCGGAACGGCGACACCCCCTCCACCGCCGCGTACAGCAGCACGCCCAGCGACCACAGGTCCGACTCGGGACCCGGCTCCCGGCCCAACGCCCGCTCCGGGGCGAGGAATTCGGGAGAGCCCACGACCTCGCCGGTCATCGTCAGCGCCGAACTGCCCTCCAGGCGCGCGATCCCGAAGTCGCCCAGCACCACCCGGCCGTCGTTGGCCACCAGCACGTTGGCCGGCTTCACGTCCCGGTGCAGCACCCCCGCCTCGTGCGCGGCACGCAGCGCGGTCAGCACCTGCTCGCCGATGTGGGCCGCCCGGTGCGGCGGCAGCGGGCCCTCCGCCTCCAGCACCTCCGCCAGCGACAGACCCCGGACCAGCTCCATCACGATCCACGGCCGTCCGTCCTCGGTGACCACGTCGTACACCGTGACCACCCCGCGGTGCGACACCCGGGCCGCCGCCCACGCCTCCCGCTCCAGCCGCGCGTACATCCGCCGCACCTCGGCCTCGTCGAGGCCCGCCGGCGCCCGCACCTCCTTGACCGCCACCTCGCGGCCCAGGACCTCGTCACGCGCCCGCCAGACCACGCCCATCCCGCCCCGGCCCAGCGGGGCCAGCAGGCGGTACCGGTCCGCGACCACACGGTCGCGCCCACCACTCGGAACTCCGCTCACGCGAGCCCCCATCCTCCGCCTGCCACCGGTCGGTGGCGGTGCCTCCAGGGTGATCACTCCACGTTAGCCCTCCGTGCCGTTCCTGCCACCCCACGTCGCCGGAACTGCCGACAACTCCCGCAAGAGGGCGCCGAATTCGGCCCGAAGGCCGATTGTGTTCGGAGAGTAACGGTCGAATTCGGTGAGTGACCGTCAAACCTGGTGAGTGCGTGGTCAATCACCCCTCCCGGGATACCGCACTGCGATACGGGGACGATAGGGTTAACCTGCCCGGGCCGGGCCCTCGTACGGGTGGGGAGAGACATGGAACAGATAGCAATGCGCAGCAGGCCGCCACGCGTGCCTGCCATCACCTGCGGCAGCAAGGCGACCAGCACGCGCCTCGACCGACACCTCGCCGTGCTGGGTGGCCCCGCCATCCCGCAGCGCGAGGCCGCCGAGGCCACCCTGCTGATGCGCGAGCTGACCACGCGCGACCGCACGCACGGCCACCGGAGCAGGAGCGCGCGCGTCTCGCTCTTCGCCCCGCTGCGCCGCCTGCGCCGCTCGCTCTTCGGCAGCCGCGGCTGACGCGGCACCGCACCCGCCCCCAGCCCCCGCTGGGGGACCCCCGTCCGGCAACCGGCCTCAGGCGACCACACCGTCCCGGCGCAACGCCGTGATCTGCGCGTCCGCCATCCCCAGGGCGCGCAGCAGCGCATCGGTGTGCTCGCCGAGCGCGGGAACCGCACCCATGCGCGCCTCCGCACCGCCCGGCAACCCGATGGGCGGCAACAGGGCGCGCAGCGGTCCGGCCGGCGAATCCACCTCCCGCCAGCGGTCACGGGCCGCCAGCTGGGGGTGCGCGGCCAGCTCCGCCACCGAGTTCAGCCGCGCGCACGCGATCCCGGCCGCCTCCAGCCGCCGCACCGCCTCGTCCGCGTCCAGCGAGGCCAGCGCCTCCGCCACCACCGCGTCGGTCTTCTCCCGGCGCCCGGTACGCGCCGCATTCGTCGCGAACTCCGGATCGTCGGCCAACTCCGGCCGCTCCAGCACCTGTTCGGCCAGCCGCCGCCACTCCCGGTCGTTCTGCACCGACAGCAGCACCTGCCCGCCGCCCGCCGTGCCGTAGGCGTCGTACGGCGCGATCACGGCATGCGCCAGACCGGTCCGCTCCGGCTGCCGGCCGCCGTGCATCGTGTGGTGCAGCGGGTGCCCCATCCACTCGGCGAGCGCGTCCAGCATCGACACCTCCACCGGGCCGCCCCGCCCCGTGGTGCCCCGCCGCAGCAGCGCCGCGAGCACCCCGGAGAACGCGTACATCGCCGCCGCGATGTCGGCCGCGGGGATACCGGCCTTGACCGGCCGGTCCGGCGTGCCGGTCACCGACACCAGTCCCGCTTCACACTGCACCAGCATGTCGTACGCCCGCTTGTGCGCGTACGGGCCCTCCGCCCCGTACCCCGAGACGTCCACGGCCACCAGCCGCGGGTGCCGCGCGCACAGCGCCGCCGCGTCCAGCCCCAGCCGGGCGGCCGCGCCCTGGGCCAGGTTCTGCACGAACACGTCGGCGCCGGCCAGCAGCCCTTCGAGGACCTCCAGGCCGCGCGGGTCCTTCAGGTCCAGGGCGATGGACTCCTTGCCGCGGTTGGCCCAGACGAAGTGCGAGGCCAGGCCCTGCGCGGCCGTGTCGTAGCCGCGGGCGAAGTCGCCGCCGTCGGGGCGCTCGACCTTGATCACCCGGGCGCCGAGGTCCGCGAGCTGGCGGGTGGCGAAGGGGGCCGAGACGGCCTGTTCGACGGCGACGACGGTGATGCCGTCGAGGGGGAGGGGCTCGATGCTCATGGCAGGCACACCTACCTCCTCGGACCCCGGCTTGTCACCCCTCGACGGCGGACCGGAAGCCACTCGACCGCGAGCCGGGCCCCGCTCGACCGCGGACCGGAGCCTCCTGGACGCCGGCCGGAGCCCCCTCGCCGGCTGGCGGAGCCGGCCGGGGCCGCGGCCCCCCGCTAGAGCAGCGCGAACTGCCCGTCCGGGCCTTCCTCCTGGTGGTCCAGGACCGAGGCCGGACGGCGGGCCCACGGCGGGGGAGGCAGGACGCCCGCGGCGCGCAGCGCCGCCGCGTCCGGACCGGGGGAGCCGTCCAGCGCCCCGGCCAGGGCGGCCCGCTCCGGGGCCCGTTCCGCCAGCAGGGCCAGCACGGTCACCAGGGACAGCAGCTCCGAGGTCCACTCCTGAGGCCAGGCCGCCGGCCCCAGCGCCTCCAGCCCGTCCGCGCCCCGGTGCGCCACCCGGCGCTCGAACCACCGCTCCAGCACCCGCACCCCCGACACCTCGAACTCCCAGGCCCCGGCCGGCACGGGCGAGATCTGCCCGGTGCCCAGGTGCAGGGTCTCCGTCTCCGGGTCGTACGCCGGGGGCTCGGGCCACGAGGGGACCGCGGCCCGTACGTACGGCCGCCGGCCGCCCGGCAGCCGGGGCACCTCGCCCCCGCGCGCGCCCCGCAGCTGGAGGGTCAGCAGCTCCCGGCCCAGCTCCACCCCCGCCCGCCACGTCCCGGTGCCGGCCGGCAGCGGGACCACGGCACCCGACGGGCCGGGCCGGGCGGCGGCCAGCGCCCAGGCCAGCACGTCCTCGGGTGTGACATTGCACTGGTACACGTCACACAGCAATGCCACCAGCCCCGGCGCCAGGTTCGGCTCCCCGCCCCCCGGCCGCCGGTAGAGCGGCCGGATCCGCCCCGGCCGCCCACCCGGCGAGCGGCCCTCCGGCAGCAGCGCCCCGGCCAGCAGGGCGGGTCCGGCCGACTGGCTCACGTACCCCGGCTCCAGCACGAACAGCTGGCGGTCGTCCGCGATCCGCCACAGCTCCGGCCGCGCCACGTCGATCAGCCGGTGGTCCGGCAGCAGCCACTGTTCGTCGAACGGCTCGTGCAGCACCCGCACCGGCTCCGGACAGGGCCCCGCCTCCCGCGCCAGCCGCACGGTCCCGGTGGACTGCCCGGGCAGCGCCGCCACCCCGGCCCGCACCCCGCGCGCCCGGCTCGGCCGGAACAGCCGCTCCCGCTCCGCCCCCTCGGCCGCCACCAGCGCGTCCCACCGCGCCCGCAGCGTCCGTGCGTCGGGCGCCAGCACCCACGACCGGCCCAGCCGCAGCGGCGGCACCGACCACGGCATCAGATCGTCCAGCAGGGGCGCCCCGGCGGGCTGCGGCTCGTCGCTCACGCCAGGCATGCTAGCCGCGGTCACCGCTCCACCGGCCCCACCCGAAGAGGCGCGCTAGGCTCCATATATACGCAAATGTGCGCACGGGGGACCGCGCCCGCGCGTACGGGCGAGGAGGCAGCCATGAGCCAGTACGACGAGTACTCCACCCCCTCCCAGGCGGAGGGCGAGCGGCTCGACGAGGACATGGACGAGAAGGAGCGCAAGCAGCGCGCGCACCCGATGACGACGCGCACCACCCCCTCGCAGGCCGAGGGCGAGCGCAGCGCCGACGAAGAGTCCCGACGCCCCGAGGACCCGAAGACCTGACGGACCCGACGGACCTGGAACCCGACCGGACCTGACGGACCCGACGACGGGTCCCGCATCGCGCGGCGGGGGCCCGCCCCCCCCCGGGGGGGGGGGGGGCCCCCCCCCCCCCCCGGCCCCCCGCCCCCCCCCCCCGCCCCCCGCCCCGCCCCCCCCCGCCCCCGGGCCCCCCAGAC
>NZ_JBIVZG010000010.1:102794-156427 GCF_044759445.1 Streptomyces sp. NPDC101118
CCCCGCGGGGGCGCGGGCCCCCCCCCCCGCCCCCCCCGCGGGGGCCCCCCGGGGGGGGGGGGCCCCGCCCCCCCCCCGGGGGGGGGGCCCCCCCCCCCCCCCCCGCCGCCGTCCCGCCGGCCCTGCGCCTCGGCCGGCTACCGCGCCTCGACCGTCACCGTGAACGAGAAGCGGTCCCCGCGGTACCGGATCCGCGCCACGTCCACCACCCGCCCGTCCTCGTCGTACGTCACGCCCGTGTAGTGCAGGATCGGGCTCAGCAGCGGCACCTGCAGCAGCTCCGCGGTGACCGGGTCCGCCAGCCGCGCCTCCACGGTGTCCGTGATCCGGCTGATCCGTACGCCGACCACGTCCCGCAGCACCTTCGTCATCGGCCACCGCTCCAGGTCGGCCACGTCGATGGCGTCCGCCAGCTCGGGCCGGACCGCGTTCTCCGCCCAGTTGGTCGGCTCGCCGGTGCCGCCGTCGCGCCGCAGCCGCCGGTACGTGACCACCTCGGGCAGCCCGCCGAAGAACTCGGCCAGCTCCCCGGGCACCGGCCCCGGCCCGTGACCGAGGACCGTGGTCCGCTCGCCCGACTGCTGGGCCACGATCGCGTCGACCGAGCCCAGCAGCCGTACCGGGGCACCGCGCTGCGCCCCCGGCTCGATGAACGTGCCCCGCCGCCGGTGCCTGCTGATCAGCCCCTCCTGCTCCAGCTCCTTCAGGGCCTGGCGCATGGTCAGCACGCTCACCCCGTAGTGCTCGGCGAGCTGCTCCTCGGTGGGCAGCCGCAGCGAGGCGTCCGGGGTGCGCCCCAGTATCGAGGCGCGCAGCGACTGCGACACCTGGTACCACAAGGGCAGCTTGCGGTTCAGGACCAGGGAGTCGGGGGCGAAAGCGGTCACGCGGTGTTCTCCGTACGGGCGGGGCGACGTGCAGGCAGCCTACGGCCGGAAGTGCCGCTCCAGACCCTGCCAGACGTCGTCGTACCCGCGCTGCAGGTGGTCGGCGCCCGCGGCCTGGGCGGTCGCGGTGACCGGCCAGCGGGTCTCGAACATGAAGGCCAGGCCGTCGTCGATCTTCTGCGGCTTCAGCTCGGCGGCGCTGGCCTTGTCGAAGGTCTCCCGGTCCGGGCCGTGCGCGGACATCATGTTGTGCAGCGAGCCGCCGCCGGGTACGAAGCCCTCGGCCTTGGCGTCGTACGCGCCCTCGATCAGGCCCATGTACTCGCTCATCACGTTCCGGTGGAAGTACGGCGGCCGGAAGGTGTCCTCGCCGACCAGCCAGCGCGGCGCGAAGACCACGAAGTCGACGCCGGCCAGCCCGGGGGTGTCGGAGGGCGAGGTCAGCACCGTGAAGATCGACGGGTCGGGGTGGTCGTAGCTGATGCTGCCGATGACGTTGAAGCGGCGCAGGTCGTAGACGTACGGCACGTGGTTGCCGTGCCAGGCGACGACGTCCAGCGGCGAGTGGCCGTACGTGGCCGCCCACAGGTTCCCGCAGAACTTGTTGACCACCTCCACCGGGCCCTCGACGTCCTCGTACGCCGCCACGGGCGCGAGGAAGTCGCGGACGTTGGCCAGGCCGTTGGCGCCGATCGGGCCCAGGTTCGGCAGCTCGAAGGGCTGCCCGTAGTTCTCGCAGACGTACCCGCGGGCCGTCTCGGCGAGGAGCTCGACGCGGAAGCGCACCCCGCGCGGGACCAGCGCCACGTGTCCGGGCTCGACGCGCAGCAGGCCCAGCTCGGTGCGGAGCAGCAGCCCGCCGCGCTCGGGGACGATCAGCAGCTCACCGTCGGAGTCGCTGAACACCCGCTCCATGGGGGCGTTCGCGGCGTAGAGGTGGATGGCCATGCCGGTGCGCTGTGACACGTCACCGTTGCCGCCGACGGTCCACAGGCCGGCCAGGAAGTCGGTGCCCGGCGCCGGCTCCGGCAGCGGGTTCCAGCGCAGCCGGTTCGGGTCCGGGACGGTCTCGGTGAAGGGTGCGGAGCGCAGCGCGCCGTTGTCGATGCGGGTGAACGGCGGGTGCGCGGCCGACGGGCGGATGCGGTAGAGCCACGACCGCCGGTTGTGCGTGCGCGGCTCGGTGAACGCGCTGCCGCTCAGCTGCTCGGCGTACAGGCCCAGCGGGGCGATCTGGGGGGAGTTCCGGCCGATCGGCAGCGCGCCCGGGACGGCCTCCGAGCTGTGCTCGTTGCCGAAGCCGGACTGGTACGCCAGCCCCTCCGCCGTCTTCCTGGCCTGCTCAACGCCCGCGCCCATGCCCGCGCCCATGTACGTGCTCCCGCTCTGCCGAAGGAATCCTATGGTCGACAGTAGGATTGCCGGCCCCCGTCCGTCAACGGGGTCCCCGTACGGGCCGGGCGGGCGCGGATTCGAAAGTCCGTCGGATCGGTACCGCAGAGGGGGCTCCCAAAAGATGAACATTGCTCTACTCTCACGCGCATGTCGTGGATCCGCAGGTTCCCTGCCGTTCCGGCGGCGCTCGTCGCCGCCCTCCTCGCACTCCTCGGAGTGCTCGCCGCCGCCCCCGCCGCCCAGGCGCACGAGGAGCGGCCCGTCACCTTCCCCGACGGCTCCGGATCGGTCCCCGCGTACCGCGCTGGCGAACCCGACCTGCTGGTCTGCAAGACCGACCGGGCCGAGTTCGAACGCCGGACCGCCGCCTTCCCCGCCGCCCTGAAGCAGCGGAACCTGGCCCTCTTCGAGCGCTGCCTCAAGAGCGGCTACCGCCACCTCCAGCAGGCCGTCGACGCCGTCGGCCGGCCGGGCATGAACATCGCGATCCTGCCGGGCCTCTACGAGGAGGAGCCCTCCCTCCCGAAGCCGGCCGGCCCCTGCGCCCGCCTGAAGGCCCCCAACTCCTCGCTGGGCTACCAGATCCTGTCGTACGAACAGCAGGTCCAGTGCCGCCACAACCAGAACCTGGTGGCCATCCTCGGCAAGACGGACCTCCAGATCGAGGGCACCGGCGCCGCCCGCACCGACGTGGTCGTCGACGCCAAGTACCAGAAGCTCAACGCCATCCGCGCCGACAGGTCCGACGGCATCTACTTCCGCAACTTCACCGCCCAGCGCACCACCTTCAACTCGCTGTACGTGCTGGCCGGCGACGGCTTCGTCATCGACGACGTGCTGACCCGCTGGAACGACGAGTACGGCTTCCTGACCTTCGCCAGCGACCACGGCCTGTACAAGAACTGCGAGTCGTACGGCAACGGCGACTCCGGCATCTACCCCGGCAGCGCCTCGGACATCAACGACGGCCGCGGCTACGACGTCCCCCGGCACTCCATCGAGATCACCGGCTGCCGCAGCCACCACAACATGGTCGGCTACTCCGGCACGGCCGGTGACTCCGTCTGGGCCCACGACAACGAGTTCGACCACAACATGGGCGGCGCCTCCATGGACAGCGCCTTCCCCGGCCACCCCGGACTGCCGCAGAACCACGCGAAGTTCGAGCGGAACCTGATCCACGACAACAACCAGGACTACTACCGGCACGTCGCCGACGGCACCTGCGCCAAGCCGCCCGCCCAGCGCGGCTACGAGCAGGGCGTGGTCTGCCCGCAGATCTCCATGCCGCCCGGCACCGGGATCATCACCGCCGGCGGCAACTGGAACATCTACGAGGACAACTGGGTCTACGGCCACGACCGCGCCGCCTTCTTCCTCAGCGCCGTCCCCGCCTTCATCCGCGGCGAGGAGCGCTGGTCCAAGCAGGCCGACACCTCGCACCACAACCGGTACGCCCGCAACCACCTGGGCGTGGACCGCTCCGGCGCCGCCCGCCCGAACGGCATGGACGTGTGGTGGGACGGCCAGGGCAAGGGCAACTGCTGGCAGCAGGGCCCGGACGGCTCCACCCCGGGCACCCTGCCCGAGTGCGGGGCGGCCCGCGGGGACGTCTCCGGCGGCTCGGCACGGCTGGCCGGCGAGCCGGTGAAGCTGGTGCAGCTGCTGGTCTGCGCCGACTACAACGTGCAGGCCAGGCGGCTGCCGGCGGGCTGCGACTGGTACGGCGCCACCGGCCTGGAGCGGGTCGAGACGCAGCTCGCGCTGGGCGTGGCCGCCGTACTGACGCTGGTCGGCGGGGTGCTGTGGTGGCGCAGGCTGCGGGGGAGCCGGCTCGGCACCGTCTCCGCCGCACTGGGCCTGGCCGGCCTCGCGCTGGACGTGGCCGGCTCCACCACCCCGCTGCAGGACACGGCCGTCCCCGCGCTCGGGCTGCTGCTCCTCGGCGCCGGCTGGACCGGCACGGGCCTGGCGCTGCGGCGGGGCGGGCGCCCGTGGCTCGGCTGGACGACCGTGGTGCTGGGCGCCCTGACCCTGCTGGACGCCTTCGACAAGGCGGTGCTGCTGATCCCGTGGATCCCGCTCGGCCCCGCCTGGATCCGCGGCCTGCTGGGCGTGGTCTGGGTCCTGTGGGCCGTCGTCGCCTCGGCCCGCCACGAGACCGGCCCCGCCGGGGACCCGGCCGACGACCTGCAGACGGCCCTCGCGGGCCGGCCGGCCCCCGGCACGCCCGCCGAGGAGGCCACCGCATGACCCGGCGCAGCCCCGCCCCCACGATCACGCCCCCCGTCCCCCCGGGCGCGGGTGCCTCCGGCGCCGCCGGGCGGGCCGGCCGGTGGGTGGCCGGACTGACCGCCGGGCTGCTCGTCGCCGGGGCGCTGGGCGGGTGCGGGGGACGGGCGACCACCCACCACAAGCCCGGCACCAGCCACCAGGAGGCCTCCGGGCCGGCCGGGACGCTGCTGGCCGCGCAGGACGGCCAGGGCCACCGGCTGCGGCAGGTCGGCGCCGACGGCGCACCCGAGGTCCAGCTGTCCGTACGCCCCGACACCGAGGACGGCTGGAACCTTCAGCTGACCGTGCGGAACTTCCGCTTCACCCCCGACAGCACCGGCGGCGGGGCCGTGCTCGGCGGCGGGCACGCCCACCTCCTGCTCGACGGCCGCAAGCTGGCGCGCCTGTACGGGCCCTGGCACCACCTGTCCGCGGCGCAGGTCCCCGCGGGCGGCCACACGCTGACCGTCCGCCTCTACGCCGACGACCACACCGCCTGGGCCGTGGCCGGCAAGCCGGTCGAGTCGAGCACCACCCTCACCGCCACCGGGGCCGGGGCCGGGCACGGTCACGCGCCCGCCCCGGGCGGCGGCCCGTCGACCCCCGCCGGCCCCCGTACCACCCCCGTCGACCGCACGGTCACGGTCGCCGTCCGGGACGGCAAGGTGGAACCCCCGCCCGGCCGCACCGAACTCGAGCGCGGCCGGCGCGTCGCCCTCACCGTCACCAGCGACACCGCCGACACCCTGCACGTCCACGGCTACGACAAGGAGCTCGCGCTGCCCGCGGGTCGCCCCGCCACCCTCGTCCTGACCGTGGACCGCGCCGGCCTCTTCGAGGTCGAGACCCACGACACCGGCCTCGTCCTCACCCAGCTCCTCGTCCGATGACCTCCACGCGCCTCCTCGCCCCGCCCGCCGGCCCGCCCGCCGGTGGGGCCGCCGTTCCCGCCGGCGGCCCGTCCCTCGCCCCCGACACCTTCCCGGACGCCCTCGCCGGTTTCCCCGGCACGTCCCCGCACCTCGACCCCCTCCGCGCCCTCGCCCACGGCGTCGGGTCCCAGCACGACCTGCCGATCTCCCCCTTCTACGCCTTCGCCGGAGCGTTCACCGCCCTCTTCGTCTCCTTCCTGGCCCTCGGCCTGCTCTGGTCCCGCTCCCGCTTCCGCGGCGACGCCTCCGGCCTCCCGCTGCCGGACGCCCTCCAGCGTGCGGCCGACGCCCCCGCGACCCGCACCGCCCTGCGGGTCCTCGGATCGGCCGCCTGGGCGTTCGTACTCCTGTGCCTGCTCCTCGGCCCCGACGACCCCGACTCCAACCCCGCTCCCGGCGCCGTCTACGTCCTGCTCTGGGTCGGACTCGTCCCCGCCTCCCTCCTCCTCGGCCCCGTCTGGCGCCTCCTCAGCCCCCTCCGCGCCCTGCACGCCCTGCTGCCCCGGCCGGCCGCGCCCCGCCCGCTGCCGCCACGGCTCGGTCTCCGGCCCGCCGCGCTCGGACTCTTCGCCTTCACCTGGCTCGAACTCGTGGCCCCCGACTCCGCGTCCTCGGCCACCCTCCTCGCCGCCCTCGCCGCCTACACCGTGCTCCACCTCCTCGCCGCCGCCCGTCACGGGGAGGCGTGGTTCGCCCAGGCGGACCCCTTCGAGGCGTACTCCACCCTGCTCGCCCGCCTGGCCCCCCTGGGCCGCCGCGCCGACGGACGCCTCGTCCTGCGCAACCCCTTCCACGGCCTCGACGCCACCCCCGAACAGCCCGGACTCGTCGCCACCATCTGCGTCCTGCTCGGCTCCACCGCCTACGACGGCTTCTCCGACACCCCCTCCTGGATCGACACCGTCCAGACCTCCCCCCTCGGCCGCACCCCGACCGCCACCCTCGGACTCCTCGGCGCCGTGGCCCTGGTCGCCGCCCTCTACTGCCTGTGCGCCGCCGCCACCCGTCCCCTCTCGGGCCCGGTCCCGCGCCCGCTCACCGCCTTCGCGCACTCACTCCTGCCGATCGCCCTCGGCTATCTCGTCGCGCACTACTTCTCCCTCCTCGTGACCGAAGGACCACGCACCGTCATGGTGGCACTGGGCACCGACAACGCCCTCCCGCCCGCCCCACCCCTGGGCCCCGGCGGCCTCGCCGCCCTCCAGGTCACCGCCGTCGTCACCGGCCACGTGCTGGGCGTCGTCGCCGCCCACGACCGCTCCGTGCGCCTCTTCCCGCCCGCCCGCGCGGTCGCCGGCCAACTGCCGCTGCTGGCCCTGATGATCACGTACACCACCGGGGGGCTCACCCTGCTCCTCGCCTGAGCCCGGCCCCCTCCCTCCCGGGCCCTCCCTCCCGGGCGCCCCACGCCGGCGCGGCCCCCGCCCGGCCGCCGTCACACCGGAGCGGCATCATGGACCCCGTGTCTCCCGCGAACTCACTCCGCCGCACCCCGATCCAGCAGCGCAGCACGGAGCGGCTGGCCCGGATCCTCGACGCCTGTGCAGAACTGCTCGACGAGACGGGCTACGAAAACCTCAGCACCCGCGCCGTCGCCCTGCGGGCCGGCGTGCCCATCGGCTCCGTGTACCGCTTCTTCGGCAACAAGCGGGCCATGGCCGACGCCCTCGCCCACCGCAACCTCGACCAGTACGCCGAGGGCATCGCCGCACGCCTGTCGGCCCTCCCGGCCACCGACTGGCGGCCCGCCGTCGACGCCGTCCTCGACGAGTACCTCTCGATGAAGCGCACCGTCCCCGGCTTCGGGCTGGTCGACTTCGGCGTGCCCGCGCCGCCCGAGAGCCCGGCCGCCGACACCAACCAGATGGTGGCCGCGCGCCTGGCCGAACTCCTCTGCGCCCACCTCGGCCGCCCCGCCGACGTGCCCCTGCGGCGCGCGGTGCTCGTCGCCGTCGAGGCCACGGACGCCCTGCTCCACCTGGCCTTCCGCAACGACCCGCAGGGTGATGCCGAACTGATCACCGAGACCCGGGCGATGATGCACGCCTACCTGGCCCGCGTCCTCGACTGACCCTCCCGCCGAACCGCCCCCGTACCTCCCACCGCACCACACCGAACCACCCCGCACCGAACCACTCCGCCCCGCACCACCCGGCACCGCGCGCCCGCACCCCGCGTCCCCCCACCGCGCGGCCCCTCCACCCGCAGCTCAGCACTCGCGGCCCCTCCCCCCGCAGCTCACCACTCGCGGCCCCTCCCCCCGCAGGTCACCACTCAGCGGCCCCCTCTCACCGCGCCCCCCACACCCGCCCGGCGCCCCGCACCCCTCCCCGCCGTCCCTACCGGTCGGTATGCTCGCACCGCTCGTGTGCCGCCAGCCCGCCGCCCGGGAGGACCCGTGTCCGCAACGCCGCCCGCTCCGCCCGCACCCCCCGCTCCGCCCGCCCCCACCCGCACCGCCCTCCGCATCTGCCCCCTCTGCGAGGCCACCTGCGGACTCACCCTCACCATCGAGGGCACCCGCGTCACCGGCGCCCGCGGCGACCGGGACGACGTCTTCAGCCGCGGCTTCATCTGCCCCAAGGGCGCCGCCTTCGGCGAACTCGACGCCGACCCCGACCGCCTCACCACCCCCCTCGTCCGCGGCGCGGACGGCGAACTCCACGAGGCCGGCTGGGACGAGGCCTTCGACGCCGTCGCCGCCGGACTGCGCCCCCTCGTCGAGCAGTACGGCCCCCAGGCCCTCGGCGTCGTCCTCGGCAACCCGAACGTCCACACCATGGCCGGCGCCCTCTACCCGCCGGTGCTCCTCCAGGCGCTGCGCACCCGCAACCTCTTCACCGCCAGCACCCTCGACCAGATGCCCAAGCACGTCTCCAGCGGCCTCCTCTTCGGCGACCCCCTCGCCATCGCCGTCCCCGACCTCGACCGCACCGACCACCTGCTGCTGCTCGGCGCCAACCCCCTGGAGTCCAACGGCAGCCTCTGCACCGCCCCCGACTTCCCCGGCCGCCTCAAGGCCCTCCGCGCCCGCGGCGGCACCCTGGTCGTCGTCGACCCCCGCCGCACCCGCACCGCCCGCCTCGCCGACCGCCACCTCGCGATCCGGCCCGGCACCGACGCGCTGCTCCTCGCCGCCCTCGCACACGTCCTGCTCGCCGAGAAGCTCACCGCGCCCGGCCGGCTCGAAGAGCACACCGACGGCCTGGCCGAACTCGCCGACGCGCTCGCCCCGTTCACCCCCGAGGCCGCCGCCGGCGCCTGCGACGTACCGGCTGCGGAGATCCGTACCCTCGCCCGGGAGCTCGCCGCCGCCCGCACCGCCGCCGTCTACGGCCGCATCGGCAGCTGCACCGTCGCCCACGGCACCCTCGCCAACTGGCTCGTCGACGTACTGAACGTCCTCACCGGCAACCTCGACCGCCCCGGCGGCGTCCTCTTCCCGCTCCCCGCCGCGGGCCCCCGCCCCCGCCCCGCCGGCCCCGGCCGCGGCTTCGCCCTCGGCCGCTGGCACAGCCGCGTCTCCGGCCACCCCGAGGCCAAGAGCGAGCTGCCCGCCGCCGCCCTCGCCGAGGAGATCGACACCCCGGGGGAGGGCCGGATCAGGGCCCTGGTCGCCATCGCCGCCAACCCGGTGCTCTCCGCCCCCGACGGCCGCCGCCTCGACGCGGCCCTGGCCGGCCTGGACTTCATGGTCAGCGTCGACCCGTACCTGAACGAGACCTCGCGCCACGCCCACGTCGTCCTGCCCCCGCCGCCGCCCTCCCAGAGCGCCCACCACGACTTCGCCTTCAACGCCTTCGCCATCCGCAACCAGGTCCGCTACACCCGGCCCGCCGTCCCCCTCGCCGACGGCCTCATGGACGAGTGCGAGATCCACGCCCGCCTGATCCTCGCCGCCTCCGGCATGCACGGCGCGGACCCCGGGAGCGTCGACGACCTCGTCATTGCCACCACCCTCGGCAAGGCGGTGGCCGACCCCGCCTCACCCGTCCACGGCCGCGACCCCGAGGCCCTCGCCGCCCTCCTGACCGGCGAGAACGGACCCGAACGCCGCCTCGACCTGATGCTGCGCCTCGGCCCCTACGGCGACGGCTTCGGCGCCGACCCCGAGGGCCTCACCCTCGACCGGCTGCTCGCCGCACCCCACGGCATCGACCTCGGCCCCCTCGCGCCCCGCCTGCCCGGCATCCTGCGCACCACCACCGGCCGCATCGACCTGCTGCCCGCCCCCGTCGCCGCGGACCTGCCCCGGCTCCGCGCGGCCCTCACCCCCGACCCCGCCGCCTTCCTCCTGGTCGGCCGCCGCCACCTGCGCTCCAACAACAGCTGGCTGCACAACGTCCCCGCCCTGACCGGCGGTTCCAACCGCTGCACCCTCCAGATCCACCCCGACGACGCCGGCCGCCTCGGCATCACCGACGGCACCCGCGTGCGCGTCACCGCGGACGGCGGCTCCGTCGAGGCCCCCGCCGAACTCACCGACACCCTCCGCCCCGGCGTCGTCAGCCTCCCGCACGGCTGGGGCCACGACCGGCCCGGCACCCGCCTCTCGGTCGCCTCGGCCGACCCCGGCGCCAACGTCAACCAGCTCCTCGACGGCACCCGCATGGACCCGCTCTCCGGCACCGCCGTGCTGAACGGCTTCCCCGTCACGCTCGCGCCGCTGCCCGCACCCGCACCCCTCACCCCCGCCTGACCAGGGCTTTTGCGCGTATTGCTCGCGGGCCGACGTCTTGTTCACGTCGTCCCGCGAGCCCTACGTTCATCCGGACCGCGGCCCCCAAGGGCGTCCACCAGCGGCTCAAGCGGAACTCCCAGGGTGAACGTGAGGTTCCTTCCATGCTGACCATTCTCGGCTTCGTCATGATCGCGACCTTCCTGGTCCTGATCATGATGAAGAAGCTGTCGCCGATCGCGGCGCTCGTGCTGATCCCCGCCCTCTTCTGCGTCATCGCCGGACAGGGCGCCCACCTCGGCGACTACGTCATCGAAGGCGTCGGCAAACTCGCGCCGACCGCCGCCATGCTGATGTTCGCCATCGTCTACTTCGGCGTGATGATCGACGTCGGGCTGTTCGACCCGGTCGTCCGGGGCATCCTGCGCTTCTGCAAGGCCGACCCGGTGCGTGTCGTCGTCGGCACCGCCGTCCTCGCCGCGATCGTCTCCCTCGACGGCGACGGCTCCACCACCTTCATGATCACGGTCTCGGCCATGTACCCGCTCTACAAGCGGCTCGGCCTCAGCCTCGTCGTCATGACCGGGGTCGCCGCCACCGCCAACGGCGTGATGAACACCCTCCCCTGGGGCGGCCCGACCGCCCGGGCCGCGACCGCCCTCAAGCTCGACGCCGGCGACGTCTTCGTCCCGATGATCCCCGCCCTCGGCGTCGGCCTGCTCTTCGTCTTCGCCCTCGCCTACGTCCTCGGCCTGCGCGAGCGCAAGCGGGTCGGCACCCTCGTCCTGCCCGGCGCCGCCGAGGAGCGGGAGCCCGTCCTGGTGGGAGGCCCGGGCGCGGCCGCCGGTACGGACTCCGCCGCGCCGGGTACGAAGGCCGGCGCGTCCGGTACGACGGCCACCGCGTCCCGCACGACGAGCGGCACCCCCGGCACCAGGACCACCGGCGGCCCCGCCGCGGCCGACGCCCCCCGCCCCGCCGGAGGCGCCACCGAGAACCCCGAGGGGAACCGCGAAAAGAACCCCGACGAGGACCCCGCCGAAGACCTCGCCCTCCAGGGCCTCGACCCGCACCGGCCCACCCTCCGCCCCCGCCTCTACTGGTTCAACGCCGGCCTCACCGTCGCCCTGCTCACCGCGATGATCATGGAACTGCTCCCCATCCCGGTGCTGTTCCTCCTCGGCGCCGCCCTCGCCCTCACGGTCAACTACCCCCGCATGACCGACCAGAAGGCCCGCATCGCCGCCCACGCCGAGAACGTCCTCAACGTCGCCGGCATGGTCTTCGCCGCCGCCGTCTTCACCGGCGTCCTCTCCGGCACCGGCATGGTCAAGGACATGGCCGACTGGCTGGTATCGGCCATTCCCGACGGCATGGGCCCGCACATGGCCCTCGTCACCGGCCTGCTCAGCCTGCCGCTCACCTACTTCATGTCCAACGACGGCTTCTACTTCGGCGTCCTGCCGGTCCTCGCCGAGGCCGGCGCCGCCCACGGCGTCTCGCCCCTGGAGATCGCCCGCGCCTCGCTGGTCGGCCAGGCCCTGCACATGTCCAGCCCGCTGGTGCCGGCCGTCTACGTCCTGGTCGGCATGGCCAAGGTCGAGTTCGGCGACCACACCCGCTTCACCGTCAAATGGGCCGCCCTCACGTCCCTGGTGGTCCTCGGCGCGGGCATGCTGTTCGGCATCATCTGACCCGCGGGCCGGCACGCGCCGGCGGGGTCCGGCCGGCCACGGCCGGACCCCACCCCTGGTGGCCGAAAACTATCACCGCTAGTTTGTAGGGTGGTCGACCAGCACCCGTCCCCCGGCCACCGCCGGGGAGGGACCCCAGGGAGGACGCGATGAAGGCGCACGACGGCATGTACATCGGCGGGGAGTGGCGCCCCGCCGCCGGCACGGACACGATCGCCGTCCTCAACCCCGCCGACGAGCAGGTCATCGGCCACGTCCCCGCGGGCACCGCCGAGGACGTCGAGGCCGCCGTACGGGCCGCCCGTACCGCCTTCCGCGGCTGGGCCGCCACCCCGCCCGCCGAGCGCGCCGCCCGGATCGCCGCCCTCCGCGACGTCCTGGTGGCCCGCAAGGCCGAGATCGCCGAGACCGTCACCGCCGAGCTGGGCGCCCCGCTCGGCTTCGCCGAGATGGTGCACGCGGGCGCCCCGATCGCGGTCGCCTCCTCGTACGCCGACCTGGCCGCCACGTACGCCTTCGAGGAGCGCATCGGCAACTCCACCGTCTACCTGGAGCCGGTCGGCGTCGTCGCCGCGATCACGCCCTGGAACTACCCGCTCCACCAGGTCGTCGCCAAGGTCGCCCCCGCCCTCGCCGCGGGCTGCACCGTGGTCCTCAAGCCCTCCGAGGACACCCCGCTCACCGCCCAGCTCTTCGCCGAGGCCGTCCACGAGGCGGGCCTGCCGGCCGGCGTCTTCAACCTGGTCACCGGCACCGGCCCGGTCGCCGGCCAGGCCCTCGCCGCCCACCCGGACGTCGACCTGGTCTCCTTCACCGGCTCCACCGCCGTCGGCCGCGCCATCGGCGCCGCCGCGGGCGGCGCCGTCAAGCGGGTCGCCCTCGAACTCGGCGGCAAGTCCGCCAACGTCATCCTCCCCGGCGCCGACCTCCCGAAGGCCGTCGGCCTCGGCGTCTCGCACGTGGTCAACAACTCCGGCCAGAGCTGCAACGCCCTGACCCGCATGCTGGTCCACCGCGACCAGTACGAGGAGGCCGTCGCCCTCGCCGCCGAGGCCGCCGGCAAGGCCCGGGCCGGCGACCCCCGCGACCCCGCCTCCCGCCTCGGCCCGCTGGTCAACGCCCGCCAGCTGGAGCGCGTACGCGGCTACATCGCCAAGGGCGTCGAGGAGGGCGCCCGCCTGGTCGCCGGCGGCGCCGAGGCCCCCCACGACAAGGGCTACTACGTCGCCCCGACCGTCTTCGCCGACGTCACCCCGGAAATGACCATCGCCCAGGAGGAGATCTTCGGGCCGGTCCTCGCGATCCTCCCGTACGAGGACGAGGAGCACGCCCTGGAGATCGCCAACGGCACCTCCTACGGCCTCGGCGGCGCCGTCTGGGCCGCCGACGCCGAGACGGCGGCCGCCTTCGCCCGCCGCATGGACACCGGCCAGGTCGACATCAACGGCGGCCGGTTCAACCCGCTCGCCCCCTTCGGCGGGTTCAAGCAGTCCGGCGTCGGCCGCGAGCTCGGCCCGCACGGCCTGACCGAGTACCTCCAGACCAAGTCCCTGCAGTTCTGAGCCCCCGGGAGCCGTCCGTGGTCCGCGCCGCCATCCTGCCCGCCGTCGGTTCACCCCTGCGGATTGCCGAGATCGACCTGCCCGAGCCCGGCCCCGGCCAGGTCCGGGTCCGGCTCGCCGCCGCCGGGGTCTGCCACTCCGACCTGTCCCTCACCAACGGCACCATGCGGGTCCCCGTCCCCGCCGTCCTCGGCCACGAGGGCGCCGGCACGGTGGTCTCCGTCGGCGAGGGCGTCACCCACGTCGCCCCCGGCGACGGCGTCGTCCTCAACTGGGCGCCCTCCTGCGGCGCCTGCCACCACTGCCGGCTGGGCGAGGTGTGGCTCTGCGCCTCCGCCCTGACCGGGGTGGGCGCCGTGTACGCCCGTACCGCCGACGGCACCGACCTGCACCCCGGCCTCAACGTCGCCGCCTTCGCCGAGGAGACCGTCGTCGCGGCCAACTGCGTGCTGCCCGCACCCGAGGGCATCCCGCTCACCGAGGCCGCGCTGCTCGGCTGCGCCGTGCTGACCGGTCACGGCGCGGTGCACCACAACGCCCGCGTGCGCGAAGGCGAGTCCGTGGCCGTGTTCGGCGTGGGCGGGGTCGGCCTGGCCGCCCTCCAGTCCGCCCGCATCGCGGGCGCCGGACCGGTCGTCGCCGTCGACGTCTCCCCGGCGAAGGAGGAACTCGCGCGGGCGGCCGGAGCCACCGACTTCGTCCTCGCCTCGGAGACCACGGCCAAGCAGGTCCGGGCCCTCACCGGCGGCCACGGCGCGGACGTCGCGATCGAGTGCGTGGGCCGCGCCGAGACCATCCGCACGGCCTGGGACTCCACCCGGCGCGGCGGCCGCACCACCGTCGTCGGCATCGGCGGCAAGGAACAGCAGGTCACCTTCCACGCCCTGGAGATCTTCCACTTCGCCCGCACCCTCTCGGGCTGCGTCTACGGCAACTGCGACCCGGCCCGCGACCTCCCGGTCCTGGCGGACCACATCCGCGCCGGCCGCCTGGACCTCGCCGCCCTGGTCTCCGACCGCATCACCCTGGACGGCATCCCGGCCGCCTTCGAAGCCATGCTGGCCGGCAAGGGCGGCCGCTCACTGGTGGTCTTCTAGCCGGCCCGAACGAAGCACCCACCCGGCTCCGGGACCTCAGCGGCACGTTCCGCCGGGGCCCGGAGCCGGGACACACAGCTGTCCTGGCCCCGGGCCACGGGCTCCCTCCGCTACGGCCCGCCCCCGGCGATTCGGTCCGCGGCCGGGACCGGGCCCTCGGACTGCCGTGCCGGCGCCACGACCCGTACCGGCGCGGTCGCCACCCCGAGGTCGTGACGCATCGCGCTCCTCATGGCCCGCAGCAGCTCCCAGACCTCTTCCCGGGCCCGGGCCGCTGTGTCCACGGTCTCGCCGGCTCCCGGCTCGCCGCGCTCCAGCCGCTTGACCTGGCCGTAGACGGCGTTGAGGGCCTGGTTGACCGCGCTCGCGCGGGCGAGCACCTCGTCCGGGGCGATCATCTGCGCCTCGGAGTACCGGTCCCGGTGGGCGGCCTTCGCCTCGTCGAGCGCGACGACGTCGGCCTCCCCGACGCCGCGCTCCCGCATGACGTGCAGATGGCGGTTGAGGGCGGTGGTGAACTGCCGGGCGTCCCGGTTGAGTTCCGCGTAGCAGGTGCGGCGCAGCTGCCGGGTTTCACGGGCTTCCTCCTGGGCGCGCACGAGCGCCAGTTCCCGCCGCTTCGCGCGCTCGGCCACGCGCTGGGTGAGGAACGAGCCCCCCAGCGTGCCGGCCACCCCCGCGACCGCGATGATCACTGCTCCCGGATCCAAGGTTCCCCCTCGTGCTTCGTGTCCGCCGGCCGAGGCTCCGTCAGGCGCGGGCCAGGGCCTCGTACTGGGTGGTGAGGCCGTCCAGGAGGGCGGTCAGGCCCGTTTCGAAGGCGCCCTCGTCGATCTCCTGCCGGCGTTCGGCGAGGAGGTGGGCCTGGCCCAGGTGCGGGTAGTCGGCCGGATCGTACGCGGTGCGGTCGTCGACGAAGCCGCGGGCGAACGAGCCGAGGGCCGAGCCCATCACGAAGTACCGCATCAGCGCGCCGATCCGGGTGGCCTGCGCGGGCGGCCAGCCGGCCCGGGTCATCGCCCCGAACACCGCGTCCGCCAGCCGCAGCCCCGCCGGGCGGCGGCCCGGCCCCCGCGCCAGCACCGGGACGATGTTCGGGTGGTCGGCCAGGGCACGGCGGTACGAGACGGCCCAGTCGTGCAGGGCGGTGCGCCAGTCCCGGCCGTCGCCGTCCTCGAACATCGAGAGGTCCACCCGCGCGCTCACCGCGTCCGCGACCGCGTCCAGGATCTCGTCCTTGGTCCGGAAGTGGTTGTACAGCGAGGGCCCGCTCACCCCGAGCGCGGCCGCCAGCCGCCGGGTCGACACCGCCTCCAGGCCCTCCGCGTCCACCAGCGCCCCCGCCGCGTCGACGATGCGTTCTCGGCTGAGGAGGGGCTTGCGCGGTCGGGCCATGCGGCACATAGTAAGGCCTCCCAGCCAAAAACTAGCGGTGATAATTAACCGCCCTTCGGAACCCGAGGTGCCCGGTGAACCTGGAGCTGAGCGAGGAGCAGACCGCCGTACGCCGGCTGGCCCGCGAGTTCGTCGAGCGCGAGGTCGTCCCGTACGCCGCCGCCTGGGACCGCGCCGAGAGCGTGGACCCCGGCATCGTCAAGAAGCTGGGCGACCTCGGCTTCCTCGGCCTGACCGTCCCGGAGGAGTACGGCGGCTCCGGCGGCGACCACCTCTCGTACGTCCTGGTCACCGAGGAACTCGGCCGCGGCGACTCCGCCGTGCGCGGCATCCTCTCCGTCTCCCTCGGCCTGGTCGCCAAGACCGTCGCCGCCTGGGGCAGCGAGGACCAGAAGCGGCACTGGCTGCCCCGCCTCTGCTCCGGCGAGGCCCTCGGCTGCTTCGGGCTCACCGAGCCCGGCACCGGCTCCGACGCCGCCCACCTCGCCACCCGCGCGGTCCGCGACGGCGACGCGTACGTGATCGACGGCAGCAAGACGTTCATCACCAACGGCACCCTCGCCGACGTGGTGCTGCTCTTCGCCCGCACCGGCGAGGAGCCCGGCCACCGCGGGATCTCCGCCTTCCTCGTCCCGGCCGACACCCCCGGCCTGACCCGCCGCGAGATCCACGGCAAGCTCGGCCTGCGCGGCCAGGCCACCGCCGAACTGGTCCTCCAGGGCGTCCGGGTGCCGGAATCGGCCCTCCTCGGCCCCGCCGGCAAGGGCTTCTCCGTCGCCATGTCCGCCCTGGCCAAGGGCCGGATGTCGGTGGCCGCGGGGTGCGTCGGGCTGGCGCAGGCGGCGCTGGACGCGGCCGTCTCGTACGCCGGACAGCGCGAGCAGTTCGGCCGCACCATCGCCCACCACCAGCTCGTCCAGGAGCTGATCGCCGACATCGCCGTCGACGTCGACGCGGCCCGGCTGCTGACCTGGCGGGTGGCCGATCTCATCGACCGGGGGCTGCCGTTCGCCACCGAGTCCTCCACCGCCAAGCTCTTCGCCTCCGAGGCCGCCGTCCGCGCCGCGGGCAACGCCCTCCAGGTGCACGGCGGTTACGGCTACATCGACGAGTACCCGGCGGGCAAACTGCTCCGCGACGCCCGCGTGATGACCCTCTACGAGGGCACCAGCCAGATCCAGAAACTCGTCATCGGGCGTGCGCTGACCGGGGTTTCGGCCTTCTGAGTAGCGGACTGAGTACGAGCGCGGATGTGGCGCCGGCCACAGCCGCCCATGCTGGGGGTCATGACATCGATGAACCCCGCGCCCATGCACCCGGTGCGCCCGGCCGGCACGCCGGGCAAGCCGCAGAACAGCGGCGCCTACTACGGCCAGGCCGTCGCCTCGTTCGCCATCGCGCTCGCCGCCGTGGCCATCGGGATCTACCAGCTGGACGCGGACGGCTGGGTCCGCGCCTTCCTCGGGATCGGCGTGCTCTACCTGACCACCTCGGCCTTCACGCTGGCCAAGGTGATCCGCGACCGCCAGGAGGAGGGGCGCTAGCGCCCGCCGCGCGTCCCGGCGCCCACCACGCCCGTCCCGGAGATCCGGCTAAGCGCTTGCTCACCCTCCGGTAAGGTGGTCAGTCACCGGGGAAAGGGTGAACGATGGACGGCGTGGAGGAGCAGGTCGGGGAGTACGTGCCCTGGTCGGAGGTCAGTCCCGACGCGGCCCGGCGGCTGCTCGTCGCCGCAGTCGACGCCTTCGCGGCACGCGGGTACCACGCCACCACCACCCGTGACATCGCGGGCCGCGCCGGCATGAGCCCCGCCGCGCTCTACATCCACTACAAGACCAAGGAAGAGCTGCTCCACCGGATCAGCCGCATCGGCCACGACAAGGCACTGGAGATCCTGCGGAGCGCCGCCGACGGCCCCGGCACCGCCGCCGACCGCCTCGACGCCGCCGTCCGGTCCTTCGTACGGTGGCACGCCGCGCACCACACCACCGCCCGCGTGGTCCAGTACGAACTCGACGCCCTGGGCGACGAGCACCGCACCGAGATCGTCGCCCTGCGCCGCGAGAGCGACGCCGCGGTGCGCCGGATCCTGGCCGACGGGGTCGCGGCCGGGGAGTTCGACGTACCGGACGTGCCCGGCACCACGCTCGCCGTGCTGTCGCTCTGCATCGACGTCGCCCGCTGGTTCGACGTGGCCGGCCGCCGCACGCCCGACGAGGTCGGCGCGCTCTACGCCGACCTCGTGCTGCGCATGGTGGGCGCCCGGACCGTCTGACGGCCGGCCCGCGGGCGCCGGAGCGCCCCGGCTGCCGCGAGCGGCTCAGAAGTAGTAGCGGGAGACCGTCTCCGCCACGCACACCGGCTTGTCGCCGCCCTCGGTCTCCACCGTGACCGTGGCCGCGACCTGCACGCCCCCGCCGGCCTCGGTGACCGCGGTGATCACGGCCGTGGCGCGCAGCCGCGAGCCGACCGGCACCGGGGCGGGGAAACGCACCTTGTCCACGCCGTAGTTGATGCCCATCCGCATCCCCTCGACCCGCATCACCTGCGGGACCAGGCTGGGCAGCAGCGACAGCGTCAGGTAGCCGTGCGCGATGGTCGAGCCGAACGGCCCGGACGCCGCCCGCTCCGGGTCCACGTGGATCCACTGATGGTCGCCGGTCGCGTCGGCGAACAGGTCGATCCGCTTCTGGTCGACCTCCAGCCAGTCGCTGGGCCCGAGCGGGGCGCCGGTCCCGGCGGCCAGCTCCTCGGCGGACGTGAAGATCCTCGGCTCGGCCATGCCTCTGCCTCCCATGGGGGTCACTTGATTAAGCGCTTGCTCAGAATGGCTTGCCCAGGATGCTCGGGCGCGGCAGCCCTGTCAACGCGTGCACAGGACCGCCCAGTAGGGTCGGCGGAGTGCCCCAGATTCCAGAGAAGATCCACGAACTGACCGTCGGACAGCTGTCCGCCCGCAGCGGCGCCGCCGTCTCCGCGCTGCACTTCTACGAGTCCAAGGGCCTGATCAGCAGCCGCCGCACCACCGGCAACCAGCGCCGCTACAGCCGCGACACCCTCCGCCGCGTCGCCTTCGTCCGCGCCGCGCAGCGCGTCGGCATCCCCCTCGCCACCATCGGCGAGGCCCTCGCCCAGCTGCCCGAGGGCCGCACCCCCACCCGCGAGGACTGGGCCAACCTCTCCGCACACTGGCGCGCCGTCCTCGACGAACGCATCGCCCGCCTCGGCCGCCTCCGCGACCAGCTCAGCGACTGCATCGGCTGCGGCTGCCTCTCCCTGAAGACCTGCGGCCTGTCCAACCCCGACGACGAGTTCGGCAACCGCCTCACGGGCTCCCGGCTGTGACCCCGTCCCGCACGGCCGCGGCGGCGGCCACCAGCTGAGCGTTCGACGCCGCCCGCCGGCCGTCGGGCAGGTACCCGGTGTCCGCCACCCCCGCCCGCACGTCCAGCCCGCGCCCGGCGGCCCACCGCAGCACCGGCCAGGCCGCCGCATCCACGCCGTACGCCAGCACCCGCAGACCCGGCACCCCCGCCGCCAGCCGGTCCACCACCACCCGGGCCGCACCCGGCGCCCCCGCCGGATCCCCGCCGGACACGGCCACCGCCACCCGCAGCACCCGGCCGCGCAACGGCGAACCCAGGAACCGCCCCGCGCCCGCCGAACCCGTACGCACCACCGCCTCCACCCCCACACCGCGCGCCAGCAGCAGCCCCGCCAGCTCCTCCGCACCCGGCAGGGCCCAGTCCACCGCCGCCACCTCGGGCAGCTCGGTCCACTCCCGCACCCGGTCGCCGCCCGCGTACGCGTCCACCCCGACCGGCACGCCGACCGCCGCCCGCACCTCCGCCAGCAGCGGGCCCAGCACCCGCGGCGACAGGCTCTCCCGCCCGCACGGCGTCCGCGGCCGCACCCGCACCTCACCCGCGCCCGCCGCCACGGCCAGCGCCGCGGCCTCGGCCAGCGCGGCCGGGGACAATGGCACGGCCGGCCCGTCCGCCGCACTCCGCGCCCCGTTCAGGGCCGCCAGGATCAGCACCACCACACCATCCTGTGACATGTCACCCTGTACGGTCACGCCTTACGCACGCCGGGTACGCCGCAGCGCCCCCGCTCCACACAGCCGGCCGCCCACCCCACGCACCCGGCCGCCCGCCTCACGCCGCACGCCCCGCCGCCCCCACGACGCCCTCGTCCAGCGCCCCCGCCAGCGCAGGCGGCGGCACCACGATCCCGCACCCCCCGCACACCGGCCCCCGCCCCGCCCCGGCCGGCCACCGCAGCTCCGGCTCCCCGCACACCGGACACCCCGTCCCCGGCGCCTCCGCCTCCAGCGCCCGCACCAGCCGCCGCAGCACCTCGCCCAGCGCCCCCTCCGGCCGCACCCCCGGATCCGCACAGGGCACCACTGCGGCACCGCTCCACGCCCACTCCGGCGTGCGCACCCCCACGTGCTTCTCGCGCCGCCGCCGCTCCGCGAACTGCCGCTCGTACGCCAGCCAGACGCCCCGCGCGTCCTCCAGCTCCTCCAGCGCCGCCACCAGCCGCAGCGGATCGCAGCCCCGGTCCTCGGGCCCGATCCCGTGCCGGTCGCACAGGTGCCACCACGTCGCCCGGTGCCCGTACGGGGCGAACCGCTCCAGACACCGCCGCAGCGAATGCCGGCGCAGCGCACGGTCGTTGGACGCGTCGCGCACCTGCACCGCCAGACTCCGGAAACCCGCCATCGCGCAGCCACCTCCATCGCTCGTGCCCGGGTGCGCCGGGGGAGAGACGATCCGGAGGGCGCTCCGGCTCCATCGACGACACGATGGGAACCATCACCGGCGCTGTGCCCAACATGCCCGGAGCCGGCCGGGCGCATGCCGAGCGCACGGGGCGCCCGGGTGGCATTGGCGCGATCTCAGCGGCCGATCCGGCCCGCCGAGACGACGATCCGGGCGAGTTCCTCGTGGCAGATGTCACTGTGCGCCCCCGAGGGCGCCCCGCCCCGCCGCACCACCGCCGCCGCGTCGACACTGACGCATCCCGCACCCGGCAGCCCGTCCCGCAACGCCGCCTCCAGCGTCAGCCGGACCGCCCCGCCGACCGCCTGCACGCCGTCGTGCCCCATGGCGCCCCACCGCTCGTCGAAGCCCGCGAAGGACGAGGAGTCCCCGGCCATCCGCGAGGCCAGCGGATAGAACACCCGCAGCGCCGCGTCGTGCCGCGAGTAGCAGCACACCACCGGCCCCGCCACCCGCCGCTGGAGCCCCCGCAGCGCCCCGCCGCTGCCCCGCGCGTGCGGCAGCGACTCCGCGAACGCGTAATGGGAGAAGGCGCCCTGAAGGAGCGTCAGAGAACGGACATGGCGCGCCCCGGCCGGTACGCCCCGCAGCGCGTACGCCACGAGCCGCGCGCCGAAGCTGTGGCCGACCAGATGGACCCGTACGCCCGGGCGCGCCCCCGCCAGCCGCGCCAGCACCGGACCCAGCCCCCGCTCGCCGACCTTCCCGGCCCGCCGCTTCATCTCGTAGTACGTCGCCTGGCGCAGCAGCTCCCGGCCGCCGCTCCACAGCCTCTTCAGCCCGCCGCCCACGGAGAACGAGGCCTCCGGCCCGGCGACCTCCGCCCCGGCCTCCCGCAGCCCCTCCGTCAGCAGCCGGCACAGGACCAGCGGATCCTCCGCGAGCAGCGCGGGCACCGGGTCGCCGACGACGTCCTCCACACCGCCGCCCGGGCCGTAGCCACCGCCGCCCGGCCCGCCCGCACCGGCCGCCGGCGCCGCCGCGACCGGGCCGCCCTCCGGCCCGGCGAGCAACTCCCGCACCAGGAAGCCGAATTCCGCGAACGCCTCCTCCGACTCCGGCTGCTCCCGCAGCAGTTCCGCGATCCGGTCCAGCTCCGTGCCGCGGCCCGGCCAGAACTCCCCGAGCGCCGCCCGCGTCCCCGCGTCCAGCTCGGGGCCGGCAGCCGGGCCGCCGGCCGCGGAGGGGGCGTCGAAGTCGGGGATCGGCTCGTCGGAGAACCGGATCGACGGCCACACCACGCCCACGTAGCCCAGCCGGACGCCGGGGGAGCCGGCCACCAGCGCGGGGAAGGGGGCGAAGAAGCGGTCGTACAGCCGCGTCGAGGTGGACCGGTCGCTGTTCCAGCCGTGCGAGAACACGATCAGGTCGGTGGCGTCCAGCCGGTCCACCGCCGCGCGCTGCCGCGGGTCGCAGTCCCCGTCGGCGTCGAAGGTCAGTTCCGTGTACGGTCCCACGCCCACACCCGACATGACGGTCCCCTCCCGCACCGCACCGTGCACCGGAGCACCAGCATCCCGCCGCCCCGGCCCCGCGGCCAGACCCGTGACGGGCGAAGCCGCACGGTCACATGTCACCGTGTACGGTCACCCGTCACACCGGACGCCCCCGCCCCATCCGCCCCGTCACTCGTACAGCCGGTACTCCTCCCGCACCCCGCGGAACCGTTTCAGCCCCGCCTCCCAGGAGGCCGTCACCTCGTCCACCCCGGCCCCCGCGTCGATCAGCGTCCGCACCCGGTCCGAGCCCGTCAGCCGGTCGATCCAGTGGTCCGGCCGCCACGCGAACCCGCTCCACACCCGCCGCGCCGTCACCAGCAGCCCGATCCCGGTCCGCACCGGGTCGAAGGCCTCCCGGTCGTGCACCAGCAGCCGCACCCCGCCCACCGTCCGCCCCTGAAACTTCGAGAACACCGGCGCGAACCACGCCTCCCGCACCCACACCCCCGGAAGCCCCAGCGCGTCCGCCGCCTCCGCCCACCGCCGGTCGATCCCCTCAGCGCCCAGCAGCTCGAAGGGCCGCGTCGTCCCCCGCCCCTCCGACAGGTTCGTCCCCTCGAACAGGCAGGTCCCCGGATACACCAGCGCCGTGTCGGGCGTCGGCATGTTCGGGCTCGGCGGCACCCACGGCAGCCCCGTCGCGGCGAAGTCCATCCCGCGCCGCCACCCCGCCAGCCGCTCCACCCGCAGCCGCACCGCCCCGCCCAGGAACTCGCCGTTGAACAGCAGCGCCAGCTCCCCGGCCGTCATCCCGTGCGCCAGCGCGACCGGCTCCCGCCCCACGAAACTCGCGTACGCCCGGTCCAGCACCGGCCCCAGCGCCCGCACCCCGCCCGCCGGGTGCGGCCGGTCGAGCACCACCACCCGCTTCCCCGCCCGCGCGGCCGCCGCCATGCAGTCGTACATCGTCCAGACGTACGTGTAGAACCGCGCCCCCACGTCCTGGATGTCGAACACCACCGTGTCCACGCCCGCCGCCTCGAACGCCGCCGCCAGCGCCCGCCCGTCGCTGCCGTACGTGTCGTACACCGGCAGCCCCGTCGCCGGGTCCCGCCGCACCGCCTCCGAACCCCCGGCCTGCGCCGTGCCCCGGAAACCGTGCTCCGGGCCGAAGACCGCGACCAGGTCCACCCGGGGGTCGGCGTGCATCAGGTCCACGACGTGCCGGGCCCCGGGACCGGTGCCGGTCGGATTGGTCACCACCCCCACGCGCCGGCCCGCGAGCGCCGCGTACCCGCTCGCGGCCAGCCGCTCGAAACCCGTCCGCACCCGCCCCGGCGGGGCCCCCGCCGCGCGCGCCGTACCCACCGTGCTCGCCGCGCCGGCCGCCCCCGCGCCGGCCAGCAGTCCTCGTCTCGACAGGCTCATACCGGCCCACGCTAGGAGAACGCCCCCTTCCGGCCCGGCATACCGACCGGTTAGTCTGCCGCCGGGCCGGGCAACCGGCGCCGCCGGCCGACCAGGAGGAGTGGATCCGCGTGGGTGCGTTCGAGGGACAGCGTGTCGTCGTCACCGGAGCGGGCGGGGGGATCGGCGCCGCCCTGGCCCGCCGGTTCGCCGGGGAGGGGGCCCGGCTCGCCGTCAACGACCTGGACCCCGGGCGGACCGCCGACATCGCCGCCGAGCTGGACGCCGTCGCCCTGCCCGGCGACGCCTCCGCCATCGCCCCGGCCGCCCTGGAGGCCCTCGACGGCACCGTGGACGTCTACTGCGCCAACGCCGGCATCCCGGCGGGCGGCGACGCCCTCGCCGGCGAGGACGCCTGGGCCGCCGCGTGGGACACCAACGTCATGTCCCACGTCCGCGCCGTCCGCACCCTGCTGCCCGGCTGGCTGGACCGCGGCCACGGCCGGTTCGTCTCCACCGTCTCCGCCGCCGGACTGCTCACCATGATCGGCGCGGCCCCGTACAGCGTCACCAAGCACGGCGCGCTCGCCTTCGCCGAATGGCTCTCGCTCACCTACCGGCACCGCGGCCTCGACGTCCACGCCATCTGCCCCCAGGGCGTGCGCACCGACATGCTCACCGCCGCCGGCACCGCCGGGGAACTGGTCCTGGCCCCCACCGCGATCGAACCCGCGGACGTGGCCGACGCCCTCTTCGAGGGCATGGCCAAGGGCCGCTTCCTGATCCTCCCCCACCCCGAGGTCGCCGACTACTACCGGACCCGGGCAACCGACCCCGAGCGGTGGCTTGGCAGCATGAACCACCTGCAACGGAACTGGGAGGGCGCATGACGGAACGGGCCGGCCGCACGGAGCCGGGGACGGGCGGGTCGTCCCGCTACGCCGCCCGCCCCTGGCTCGCGCTGCTCGGCCCCGCGCAGCGGGAGCCCGTCAGCCCGCCGCCCAGCGTGCTCGCCGCCTTCCGGTCGGCCGTGGCCCGCGCCCCCGGCCGCACCGCCCTCGCCTACTTCGACGGACGTCTGAGCTACGCCGAGACCGACGCGCTGTCCGACGCGGTCGCCGGCCACCTCGCCGGCCGCGGGGTACGCCCGGGCGACCGCGTCGCCGTGATGCTCCAGAACACCCCGCACTTCGTGCTGGCCGTCCTCGCCGCCTGGAAGGCCGGAGCCGTCGTCGTCCCGGTCAACCCCATGTACAAGGCCCGTGAGGTGTCACATGTGCTGCGTGACGCCGAGGTGTCGGCGCTCGTCTGCGCCGAGCACGCCTGGGAGGGCTTCCTCCGCGACACCCTCGCCGAGGCGTCCCCGGCCGCCACCGTCCACACCGTGCTCACCGCCCGCGACCACGACCTCCAGACCCGCGACGACCCCCGCGTCCTCCCGGGCCCCCGCCCCCCGCACCCGCCGGCCCCCACCGCGCCGGCCGACCCGACCGCGCCGACGGACCCGGCGGACCAGGCGGACCAGGCGGACCCGACCGCGCCGACGGCCCGGACCGCCCCGCCCGACCCGGCGGCCCCCACCCCCGCCGACCTGCTCACCGTCGCCCGCCAGGACCGCCCCGCACCCGAGGTCCCCGCCCCCGGCCCCGCCGACCCGGCCCTCATCAGCTACACCTCCGGCACCAGCGGCACCCCCAAGGGCGCCGTCAACCCGCACGGCGCCCTCACGTACAACGCCGAACGCCAGCGCACCGCCCACGCCCTCCCCGAGGGCGCCCGCTACTTCGCCCTGGCCCCCCTCTTCCACATCACCGGCATGGTCTGCGAGCTGGCCACCTGCCTCACCAACGCCGGCACCCTCGTCCTCACCCACCGCTTCGAGCCCGGCACCGTCCTCGACGCCTTCCTGGAGCACCGCCCCCACTACACGGTCGGCCCCGCCACCGCCTTCATGGCCCTGGCCGCCCACCCCGGCGTCACCCCGGACCACTTCACCTCCTTCCGGATCGTGTCCTCCGGCGGCGCCCCCCTGCCGCCCGCCCTCGTCACCCGCCTCCGCGACACCCTCGGCCTCGAACTCCGCAACGGCTACGGCCTCACCGAGACCACCGCCCACTGCACCTCCGTACCCGTCCACCGCACCGCCCCCGTCGACCCGGCCTCCGGCACCCTCTCCGTCGGCGTCCCCGGCGCCGACACCGTCGTCCGGATCGTCGACGACCACGGCGCGGAACTGCCCTTCGGCGAGACCGGCGAGATCGTGGTCCGCGGCCCCCAGGTCGTCCCCGGCTACTGGCGCCGGCCCGAGGACACCGCCCGCGCCCTCCCCGGCGGCGAACTCCGCACCGGAGACGTCGGGTTCATGGACCCGGAGGGCTGGCTGTACGTCGTCGACCGCAAGAAGGACATGATCAACGCCTCGGGCTTCAAGGTCTGGCCCCGGGAGGTCGAGGACGTCCTCTACACCCACCCCGCCGTCCGCGAGGCCGCCGTCGTCGGCGCCCCCGACCCGTACCGCGGCGAGACCGTCACGGCGTACGTCAGCCTGCGCCCCGGCACCGAGGCCACCCCCGCCGCCCTGGCCGCGTACTGCGCGGACCGGCTGGCCGCCTACAAGTACCCGCGCACGGTGGAGATCCTCCCCGCGCTGCCCAAGACCACCAGCGGCAAGATCCTCCGCCGGGACCTCCGCGACCGGGCCGCCGCCCCGGGCCCGGCCCCCGGCCCGGCCCCGGACCGGGCTCCCCGCCCGGCACCCGGCCCCGCCCCCGGCCGGATTTCGCCGGTGGCCCCCTGACCCGGCACACTCGTCCGGCAGTCGTTCACGCACACGCACACAAAGGCAGGTGGCGGTCATGGCCAGGTCCACGGACACGGAGGACACCCCCGTTCCCCAGCGGCTGCTCGCCGCCGCCACCCGGCTCTTCGCCGACCGCGGCTACGACCGGACCTCCGTCCAGGAGATCGTCGAGGCCGCAGGCGTCACCAAGGGCGCGCTGTACCACTACTTCGGCTCCAAGGACGACCTGCTGCACGAGGTGTACGCGCGCATGCTCCGCCTCCAGCAGGAGCGCCTCGACGCCGTGGCCGGATCCGACGCCCCGGTCGAGGAGCGGCTGCGCACGGCGGCGGCCGACGTCGTCGTCACCACCATCGAGAACCTCGACGACGCGATGATCTTCTTCCGGTCGATGCACCAGCTCAGCCCGGAGAAGAACAAGCAGGTGCGCGCCGCCCGCCGGCGCTACCACGAGACGTTCCGCGCCCTGATCGAAGAGGGCCAGAAGACCGGGGTGTTCTCCACGGCCACCCCCGCCGACCTGGTGGTGGACTACCACTTCGGCTCCGTCCACCACCTGTCCACCTGGTACCGCGCCGACGGCCCGCTGAGCCCGCAGCAGGTCGCCGACCACCTGGCCGACCTCCTGCTGCGCGCCCTGCGCCCGTAACCGCGACACGCCGCCGCCACCGGCGGCCGTCACAGGTACCGCTTCAGCTCCCGCCGCGCCAGGGACCGCTGGTGCACCTCGTCCGGGCCGTCCGCCAGCCGCAACGTCCGCGCCGCCGCCCAGAGTTCGGCCAGCGGCTGGTCCTGGCTCACACCGCCCGCGCCGTGCAGCTGGACGGCCTGGTCGAGGATCCCCACCACCGCCCGCGGGGTGGCGATCTTGATGGCCTGGATCTCGGTGTGCGCCCCGCGGTTGCCCACGGTGTCCATCAGCCAGGCCGTCTTCAGCACCAGCAGCCGCAGCTGCTCCACGGTCACCCGGGCGTCCGCGATCCAGTTCTGTACGACGCCCTGCCCGGCGAGCGGCTTGCCGAACGCGGTCCGCGCGACCGCCCGCCGGCACATCAGCTCGATCGCCCGCTCCGCCATGCCGATCAGCCGCATGCAGTGGTGGATCCGGCCCGGCCCCAGCCGCGCCTGGGCGATGGCGAAGCCGCCGCCCTCCTCGCCCACCAGGTGGTCCGCCGGCACCCGCGCCCCGTGGAACAGCACCTCCGCGTGGCCGCCGTGGGAGTGGTCCTCGTACCCGTACACCTTCATGGCGCGCCGGACCTCGACGCCGGGCGTGTCCCGGGGCACCAGGAGCATCGACTGCTGGCGGCGCACGTCCGGGCCGTCGGGGTCGGTCTTGCCCATCACGATGAACACCCGGCAGTCCGGGTTCATCGCCCCCGAGATGTACCACTTCCGCCCGGTGACCACGTACTCGTCGCCGTCGCGCTCGATCCGGGTCTCGATGTTCGTCGCGTCGGACGAGGCCACCTCCGGCTCGGTCATCGCGAAGGCCGAGCGGATCTCGCCGGCCAGCAGCGGCTCCAGCCACCGCTTCTGCTGCTCCGCGGAGCCGAACTGGGCCAGCAGCTCCATGTTCCCGGTGTCCGGCGCCGCGCAGTTGAGGGCGGTGGGCGCCAACTGCGGGCTGCGCCCGGTGATTTCCGCCAGCGGCGCGTACTGGAGGTTGGTCAGGCCGGCGCCGCGGCCCTCGCCCGGCGCGCCGGGCCCGTCCACGAAGAAGAGGTTCCACAGCCCCTGCCGCCGTGCCTCCTCCTTGAGTTCGGCCACCACCGGGGGCGTGTCCCAGGGGGAGGCGAGGCCGGCGCGCTGCTCCTCCGCGACCGCCTCGGCCGGGTACACGTACGCGTCCATGAAGGCCAGCAGCCGCTCCCGCAGCTCCTCGGTGCGCGCGTCGTATGCGAAGTCCATGACGGATCAGCCTTCCTGAAGGGTCGTCAGGCCGTGCTCGATGAACACGGGAACCAGGGCGCCGATCTGCTCGAAGCCCGCGCCGACCGTCTGGCCGAGCGTGTAGCGGTAGTGGATGCCCTCCAGGATCACGGCCAGCTTGAACCAGGCGAAGGCCGTGTACCAGGCGATGCCCGAGGTGTCCCGGCCCGACCGGGCGGCGTACCGCTCGACCAGCTCGGCGGGGGAGGGGTGGCCGGGGGCGCCGCTGGTGGTGCTCACCGGGGAGTCGTCCAGGCCGAGGTCGGAGCTGTACATCACGAGCAGCCCCAGGTCGGTGAGGGGGTCGCCGAGCGTGGACATCTCCCAGTCGAGCACCGCCGCGATCCGGTCCCCGGGGTCGACCAGCACGTTGTCGAGGCGGTAGTCGCCGTGCACCACGGTCGGCGCGGGGGAGCCGGGCAGCCGGCGGGCCAGCGTGGCCTGGAGCTCGTCGATGCCGGCCAGTTCGCGGCTGCCGGAGGCGGCGAGCTGCTTGGCCCAGCGGCGCAGCTGCCGGTCGAGGAAGCCCTCGGGCCGGCCGAAGTCGCCCAGTCCCGCCTCCTCCGGGTCCACCCGGTGCAGGTCGGCCAGGGTGTCCACGAGCCGCAGCACCACGTCCCGGGTGCGCCCGGGGCCGAGCGGGGCGAGCTGTGCGGCGGTCCGGTACGGGGTGCCGTCCACGTACTCCATGACGTAGAACGGCGCCCCGATGACGTCCTCGTCCTCGCAGAGCAGTACGGGCGCGGGCACCGGCACCCGGGTGCCGTGCAGGGCGCGGATCACCCGGTGTTCGCGGGACATGTCGTGCGCGGTGGCCAGGACGTGTCCGAGCGGCGGGCGGCGGACCACCCAGCGGGTGTGGCCGTCGGTGACCTCGTAGGTGAGGTTCGAGCGGCCGCCCTCGATCAGCCGGCCGGTGAGGGGGCCGGCGGTGAGCGGCGGCCGCTCGCGGTCGAGCCGCTCGCGGAGCCGTGCCAGGTCGAGGCCCCGGGGGCCGGCTGGGGTCATGGGCGCACCTTCCGTCGGGAGGGGTGGGCGGATCGTTGCTGCCGCTGTCCCGGCCCATCATGCCGACCAGTCGGTATGCCGTCCAGGGGGGTGGCCGGATCCCTCCGCTCCGGAGGGCCCGGGCCGGCCGCCCAGGCCGGTCCGGCCCGCCCCGGACCGGGGCGCCCGGTCCGGGGTCCCGCCCGCCGTCACGCGTGACAGGCGACCGGCGTCCCGCCGTTCATCTCGGTCATGTCCGTCAGCAGGGCGACCAGGTCCAGCCGGGAGCCGCCCGGCTCGCCCGCCAGCTCGGCGTAGGCCCGGTGCAGGTTGGCCACCAGCCGCTCGGGCTCCCGCCACCGGGCGAACTCACCGAGGTCGGCCTGACGGGCCGCCTCCAGCGGGGTGATCCCCTTGGCCCGGCCCTCCTCCGCCAGCGTCCCGACGAACCGCAGGTACCGCTCGGTCGCGTCGTACGCCGAGGCGTCGGTCAGCGGCCCGTGCCCCGGTACGACGGTCCGCGCGTCCAGGGAGCGCAGCAGGTCCAGGGCGCGGAGCGAGCCGGACAGGGAGCCGAACGGGATGAACGGGGTGCCGCCCGCGAAGACCAGGTCGCCGGTGAACACCACCCGCCGGTGCGGCAGCCACACCACCGAGTCGCCCGTCGTGTGCGCGACGCCCGGGTGCAGCACCCGTACCTCGGTATCCCCGATGTGCAACGTCACACTGTCGTCGTACGTGAGCGTGGGCGCGCTGATGCTGATCTCCCCGAAGTCCGTCCGGGGCCAGATCAGGTGCAGCTGGTGGCCGGCGTCGAGCTGTTCCCGCCGGCTGTTGTGGTGCGCCACCACGGTCGCCTCGGGGAACACGCAGTTGCCGTAGGTGTGGTCGCCGTGGTGGTGGGTGTTCACGATGACCGACGGCACCGCCGCGCCGGCCGCCTCGACGGCCTCCCGCAGCCACAGCGCCCGCCGCCGGGTGGCGGCCGTGTCCACCAGCAGGGTCCGTCCGCCGTCGCTGACGAACCCCGCGTTGCTCAGGCACCAGCCCCCGTCGGGCTGGACGTACGCGTACACCTCGGGCGTCAACTCGACGGTGTAGGGCTCTTCGACGGTCGTTCCTGCGGTCATCACGGCTCCCCGGGTCGTGGTGCGGGCGGGAGCATCCTGCCAGCCGCCCCGCGCCCCGGGGGAGGGGGCCCCTGTGCGGGGGCCCCGGGGTCGGTCAGTGGTCGTCCCAGTGCCCGTCGTGCGCGGCGTGCCGGTGTCCGTCGTGCAGGTAGTCCAGGTGGTCGCCGTGCTCGACGGCCGGGTGCCCGCAGCCCTCGCCGTGGGCGTGCTCGTGGGCCTCGTGCGCGACGTGCGAGGTCGTCTCGCACTCGTCCCAGTGGCCCGAGTGCTCGCGGTGCAGGTGGCCGTCGTGGGCGTAGTCGACGTGGTCGCCGTGCGGGACCTCGGCGTGACCGCAGTCCGGCCCGTGGACGTGCTCGTGGGTGCCGTGCTCTTGGTGCAGGGTGGTCATGGGCCGAGGCTAGTCCGTAGTGCCCGGGTATGTCCTGACGGACCGGCGTGCCGCGGCACAAGCGCGACCATCACATCAACCGACCACGTGGACCGGCGTCACCAGCCGACCACAGGAGCCGACCGCACGGGCCCGCCGCACGGGCCCGCCGCACCGGCCGGCGGCACCGGCCGGCGGCACCGGCCGGTGCGCCCGGCCGGTCCCGCCCGCCGTCCCGCGGGGCGCCCGCTCAGGCCGCGAGGATCACCACCACCGCGAAGCCCGCCAGCACCGCGATGCCCAGACCGGCCGCGAGCGCGTGGTGCACCGGCAGCAGCGCCGGCCGGGGCGCGGCGAGCGCCCGGATCCGGCGGTGCGCCACCACCAGGAACCCCGCCCAGACCAGCGTGATCAGCGCGGTCCCCGCCACCGTGAGCGGCGAACCGGAGCTCCGCAGCGCCTGCTTGAGCGCCAGCACCGCCACCACCGTGCAGGTCAGCGTGGTGCGCCGCCACGCCAGCCGGGTCCGCTCCGGCTGGAGCCCCGGATCCCGCGCCGTCGTCCCGTCGTCCGCCGGCGGCCCGGCCCCGCCCGCCCGCCGGCCCCCGCCCGCCCGCCCGGCCCCGCCCGCCCCCGGGACCCCGGCCGCTGCCGGAACCCCGGTCACTGCCCCGCCGTCCAGCCCAGCAGGACCACCACGATCATCACCAGCGCGACCAGCGCCACGCCCAGCGTGAGCACCACCGGGAAGCGGGACAGCGGCAGGTCCTCGCCCCGCCGCATCGCACGTTCGCACCGCATCCAGTGGTTGACCGCCCGCAGCGCGCAGGCCGCGCCCACCACCAGCAGTGCCACCGCGATCCCGACGCGTACGCCCCACCGCAGGTCCGGCAGGAACTGGTCCACGGCGAACCCGCCGCCCACCAGCGCCAGCGCGGTCCGCACCCAGGCCAGGAAGGTCCGCTCGTTGGCCAGCGAGAACCGGTAGTCCGGGGTGCCGCCCTCGTCGCGGAGCAGCTCCGGCGAGAACCAGAAGCGCACGTCCTTCAGGAAGTCGATCACCCGGGCAATCTACTGCGGCCCCTCCGCGCGCCCCGCGCGGAAGGCCCTCAGCCGCCGGTACGCGTCGAGCCCGTCCGGCACCCACGCCCAGCCGTCGAGCCGCCGCTCCAGCTCGGCCTCGTCGAGGAAGGCGTGCCAGGCCACCTCCTCCACCTGTGGATCGACCGCCATGTCACACCGCACCTCGTGCACGTACGACCACCAGGACTGCCCGCTCGCCGGATCCTCGTACAGGAACTTGAACAGCGGCACCGGCTGCGGCAGCCCCGACACCCCCAGCTCCTCCTCGGCCTCCCGCAGCGCGGCCTCGGCGTAGCTCTCGCCCGCCCCGACCACGCCGCCCACGAACATGTCGTACAGCGACGGGAACACCAGCTTCGTGGCGGTCCGCCGGTGCACGAAGACCCGTCCCCCGGCGTCGCGCGCCTGGACGAACACGCAGCGGTGCCGCAGCCCCTGCGCGTACATCTCGCCCCGGGTCGCCCGCCCCACCACCCGGTCGTTCTCGTCCACGATGTCCAGGATCTCCTCGGAAGCGCTCATGGATTCATCCAAGCACCGCTGTTGACGGGTTACCGCCGCGTAGCCAAGATCTGGCCATGGCGTACGACGCAGACGTGATCGTTATCGGAGCCGGACTCGCAGGCCTCGCGGCCACCGCCGAGCTGGTGGACGCGGGCAGGAAGGTGATCCTGCTCGACCAGGAGCCCGAGCAGTCCCTCGGCGGCCAGGCCCACTGGTCCTTCGGCGGCCTGTTCTTCGTCGACTCGCCGGAACAGCGGCGCATGCGCATCAAGGACAGCCACGCCCTGGCCCTCCAGGACTGGCTCGGCACCGCCGGCTTCGACCGGCCCGAGGACCTCTGGCCCCGCCGCTGGGCCGAGGCGTACGTCGACTTCGCCGCCGGCGAGAAGCGGTCCTGGCTGCACGCGCAGGGCGTGCGCTTCTTCCCCGTCGTCGGCTGGGCCGAGCGCGGCGGCTACGACGCCAACGGCCACGGCAACTCCGTGCCCCGCTTCCACATCACCTGGGGCACCGGCCCCGGCCTGGTCGAGCCCTTCGAGCGGCGGGTCCGGGCCGGCGTGGCCCGGGGCCTGGTCGAGCTGCGGTTCCGGCACCGCGTCACCGGCCTCGGCCGCAGCGCCGGCGCCGTGGACACCGTCACCGGAGAGGTCCTCGAACCCTCCGCGGTCGCCCGCGGCCAGTCCAGCAGCCGCGAGGTCACCGGCGCCTTCGAACTCCGCGCCCAGGCCGTGATCGTCACCTCCGGAGGCATCGGCGGCAACCACGACCTGGTCCGCGCCCAGTGGCCGGCCCGCCTCGGCACCCCGCCCGCCAAGCTCCTCTCCGGCGTGCCCGCGCACGTCGACGGCCTGATGCTCGGCATCACCGAACGGGCGGGCGCACGCCACATCAACAAGGACCGCATGTGGCACTACACCGAGGGCATCGAGAACTGGGACCCCATCTGGCCCCGCCACGGCATCCGCATCCTGCCCGGCCCGTCCAGCCTCTGGCTCGACGCCACCGGCAAGCGGCTGCCCGTACCGCTCTTCCCCGGCTTCGACACCCTCGGCACGCTCGAACACATCATGCGCACCGGCCACGACCACACCTGGTTCGTGCTCGACCAGCGCATCATCGGCAAGGAGTTCGCGCTCTCCGGGTCCGAGCAGAACCCGGACCTCACCGGCCGGTCGGTCCGCGACGTGATCAACCGCGCCCGGCAGGCCGTGCCCGGCCCGGTCAGGGCCTTCATGGACCACGGCGTCGACTTCGTCGTCGAGCGCGACCTGTCCGCCCTGGTCCGCGGCATGAACGCGCTCACCGAGGAGCCGCTCATCGACGAGGACGCGCTGCGCCGCGAGATCGTCGCCCGCGACCGCGAGATCACCAACCCGTTCACCAAGGACCTCCAGGTCACCGCCATCCACGGGGCCCGCAGGTACCTCGGCGACAAGCTGATCCGCACCGCCGCGCCGCACCGCATCCTCGACCCCGAGGCCGGCCCGCTGATCGCCGTACGGCTGAACATCCTCACCCGCAAGTCCCTCGGCGGGCTGGAGACCGACCTCTCCTCCCGGGTCCTCACCGAGGGCGGCGAGCCGCTGCCCGGCGTGTACGCGGCCGGCGAGGCCGCCGGCTTCGGCGGCGGGGGCGTGCACGGCTACCGCGCCCTGGAGGGCACCTTCCTCGGCGGCTGCCTGTTCTCCGGCCGTGCGGCGGGCCGCGCGGCCGCGGCGGCCACCGGCTGACCCGCCACCGGCCGGGGCCCCTCGGCTCCGGCCGTCCGGCGGCGGCCCGCCCTCCGCCCCGGGGCGGCCGTTCCGGCCAACTGCACCGCGTTCCGGACCAGTTGAAACGCGCCACGTAGTGGACTGGACCTTGACTCGGAGCAACCCCTACCGCTTTGCTGTGCGTGATCATTCGCTCGTAGACCGTAGTTGACACCGATGACCGTGTGCCTGGAGGGAAGTCCGCGGATGTCGCCGCCTCCGCCGCCGCCCTTCGGCCGCCCCCGCAAGAAGGACGACCAGTTCTTCGACCCCGCCCTCTGCGACACCGAACTCGTCGACGTACGCGGTCAGTTCACCCAGGGTCGATGGGTCAAGGCGCGCGCCCTGCTGGTCGCCACCGGCGACGACTGGGACCGCCGCGGCCACCGGGTGGTCGTCCTCGCCGAGACGCCCGCCGCCGTGGCCTGGTCCCGCGAATGGCTCCTCGCCGAACCCGAGAGCGCCGACGCCGCGACCCTCCTCGCCTGCGCCCAGGTCTTCGCGGCCCTGCGCGGAAAGGGTTCGCCGGAGAAGGCGGAACAGGCCTGCCGTGCCGCCGCGGCCCGCGAACCCGCCGACCCCACGCCCTGGCTCGGACTCCTGCTCCTGGCCCGCGCCTTCGGCCCGGCCGAGGAGTTCACCCGCACCTTCGACCAGGTCCGCGCCCGGCACCGCGAGCACCACCACGCCCACCACCTGATGGTCGCCCGGCTCGCCGAACACGCCCCGGCGGCGGGCCCCGACCCGCTCCACGAGGTGTACGACTTCGCCGCCTGGGCCGCCGAGGAGTCACCGGCCGACTCCCCGCTCGCCGTGCTGCCGGTCATCGCCCACGCCGAGCGCTACCGCGTGCTGGCCGCCGAGGGACACGCCCCCGGCGCCGCCGACCACTGGTCGGGCCGCCGCGCCCGCCAGGTGCTGCGCTCGGCCTTCGACTGGTGGCTGGAGTGGGAGCGCGAGGACCACCCGCGCAACCGCATCGACCTCAACTTCCTCGCCCACGCCAAGCTCTGCGAGGGCCGCCCGGCCGAGGCCGCCGCCCTGTTCCACCGGATCGGCCGGCACGCCACCCCCGCCCCCTGGTCGTACCCCGACCTCGACCCGCACCAGGCCTTCCTGGCCGCCCGCAGCGCGGCCCTCGGCTCCGCCTGACCCGGCACCACCCCGCACCCGGCACCACCCCGCACCCGGCACCACCCGGCACCACCTGCCCCACCCGGCACCACCCGCCCCACCCGGCACGACCGCGCCCCACCCGCTCCACGCCGCACCCCCGCACCGCTCCACCCCTCCGCAACGCAGCACGCCGCACCACGCCGCACCACCGTCGGGACCATCCCCAGCCCGACGCCACCCCCGTTCGGAAAGGACCACCCGCCATGGCGACGGGCAGTTCCAGCACGCTCCCCGGCACGGCCGAGATACGCACGTACAAGGGCCAGGACCGCGCGCTGCGCGCCGACCGGCTCGGCACCGCGGGCCTCCTGCTCTCCGTACTCGCCGCCAGCGCGCCCCTCATGGTCGTCGCCGGCGTGATGCCCACCACGTTCGGCGTGATGGGCATCGTCGGACAGCCCCTGCTCTTCGTGATCCTGGGCCTCGTCCTGGCGCTCTTCGGCATCGGCTACGCCGAGATGAGCCGGCACGTCCACAACGCGGGCGCCTTCTACGCCTACATCGCCCGCGGCCTCGGCCCCACCGCGGGCGCCGGCGCCTCCCTGGTCGCCCTCGTCGCGTACAGCGCCATGCAGGTCGGCGTGTACGGCATCCTCGGCTTCGAGGTCTCCGGCCTCTTCGCCACCTACCTCGACGTGCAGGTCGCCTGGTGGATCCCCGCCCTGGCCGGCGTCGCCGTCACCGGTGCGCTGGGCTGGCTCAAGATCGACCTCAACGCCCGGGTCCTCGGCGTGCTGCTGCTCGTCGAGTGCGCCCTCGTCGTGATCTTCGACGTCGCCGCCCTCGTCGAGCCGGGCCCGGAGGGCCGTTCGCTCGCCGCCTTCGACCCCGCCACCCTCGGCGGCGCCGGCCTCGGCACCGCCCTGTGCTTCTGCATCGCCGCGTTCGTCGGCTTCGAACAGTCCCCGGTCTACGCCGAGGAGACCAGCCGCCCGCACATCGTCGTGTCCCGCGTCATGTTCCTGGCGGTCGGCTTCGTCGCCCTCTTCTTCGCCCTCAGCGCCTGGGCCCTCACCGTGGCCACCGGGCCCTCCGCCGTCGTGGACACCTCCTTGAAGGCCGGCCCCGGCCTGCTCTTCGAGCTCACCGGCGCCCGCCTCGGCACCGCCTTCACCGACGTGCTGCACGTCCTCTTCGTCACCGGCATGTTCGCCGCCATGCTCAGCTTCCACAACGTCGTCGCCCGCTACGCGTTCGCCATGGGCCGCGAGGGCCTGCTCCCCTCCGCCTTCGGCCGCACCAGCCCCACCAGCGGAGCCCCCGCCACCGGTTCGCTGCTCCAGACCGTCGTCTCCGTGCTCGTCGTGGCCGCCTTCGCCCTCACCGACGACAAGCCGGCGGGCGACCCCACCACCCCGGTCCTGCACCTGTTCACCTGGATGGGCAGCGTCGGCGCCTTCGGCGTCACCGTACTGATGGCCACCGCGTCCTTCGCCGTCATCGCCTTCTTCGTACGGCGCGGCGCCGCCGGCGCCCAGGTCTGGCGCCTGGCCGCGGCCGGCCTGGCCGGACTCGCCCTGCTCGGCATCGCCGTCTACACCGTCAAGGACTTCGGCGTCCTGGTCGGCGCCGGCCCCGGCTCCGCCCTGAGCTGGATCCTGCCCGGCCTCATCGGCGCCGCCGCCGTCCTCGGCCTGCTCCACGGCGCGGTCCTGCGCTCCCGCAACCCCGAGGCGCACGCCCGGATCGGCCTGGGCAACGAGGCGTTCCGCCTCGACCAGGCCGCCGCGCGCGACTGACCCCCGCCGCGTACCACGTCACACGTCACCCGGCGCGCCACCGATACCGCGCCACACCCCACCGAACCGGGCGGACCGCAGCAGCGGTCCGCCCGGTTTTGGCTGATCCAGTAGCTCATGGTCTCCTTGTGGCCGTTGTACCCATGCCCAGGACCGCGCCCGCAGGCCCGAGTCCGGGCGCCCGGGTCACCGACGGGGCGATCCCCGGAGGTGCGGAGCGACCGCCGGACCGGCGGACCTCCGGCACCGCGAGCGGACCACAACAGACCGCCTCCGTGCCGCCCGGACCTGCCTGTCCCATCCACGAAGGCGAAGTCATACATGAGTGACCGCACCCTGACCGCGGCCCAGACGACCGCGGCGACCCCGCACGTCGACGCCGGTGACGAGGGCTACAGCAAGGACCTGAAGTCCCGCCACATCAACATGATCGCGATCGGCGGAGCGATAGGCACCGGCCTGTTCCTCGGCGCGGGCGGCCGCCTCGCCGGAGCAGGCCCCTCGCTCGCCATCGCGTACGCGGTCTGCGGCGTGTTCGCCTTCTTCGTCGTACGGGCCCTCGGCGAGCTGGTCCTCTACCGCCCCTCCTCGGGCGCCTTCGTCTCCTACGCCCGCGAGTTCATGGGCGAGAAGGGCGCGTACGCCGCCGGCTGGCTGTACTTCCTCAACTGGTCGACCACCACCGTGGCCGACATCACGGCCGCCGCCACCTACGCCCACTTCTGGGCCATGTTCAGCGACATCCCCCAGTGGTTCCTCGCGCTGATCGCCCTCTCCGTGGTGCTGGCCGCCAACCTCATCTCCGTCCGCTGGTTCGGTGAGATGGAGTTCTGGTTCTCGATCGTCAAGGTCGCCGCCCTCGTGGCGTTCATGCTGGTGGGCATCTACCTCGTCGCCACCAGCCACCCCGTCGACGGCCACACCCCGGGCCTGTCCAGCATCACCGACAACGGCGGCCTCTTCCCCGCCGGCGTGCTGCCGATGCTGCTCGTCGTCCAGGGCGTCGTCTTCGCGTACGCCTCCGTCGAGCTGTGCGGCGTCGCCGCCGGCGAGACCGAGAACCCCGAGAAGATCATGCCGAAGGCGATCAACTCGATCATGTGGCGCGTGGGCGTCTTCTACGTCGGCTCGGTCGTCCTGCTCGCCCTGCTGCTGCCGTACACCGCGTACTCCGGCGACCAGAGCCCGTTCGTCACCGTCTTCGACAAGCTCGGCGTCCCCGGCACCGCGGGCGTCATGAACCTGGTCGTGCTGACCGCCGCGCTCTCCTCCCTGAACTCCGGCCTCTACTCCACCGGCCGCATCCTGCGCTCCATGGCGATGTCGGGCTCCGCGCCGCGGTTCACCGCCCGCATGAACAAGGGCAAGGTCCCCTACGGCGGCGTGCTGTTCACCGCCGCCTTCGGCGTCGCCGGCGTGGCCCTCAACTACTTCGTGCCCTCCGACGCCTTCGAGATCGTGCTGAACCTCGCCTCGATCGGCATCCTGGGCACCTGGGCCATGGTCATGATCTGCTCGCTGCTGTTCTGGCGCCGCTCCCGGGCCGGCCTGGTCACCCGCCCCGGCTACCGGCTGCCCTGGGCCCCGTACACGCAGATCGTCACGCTGGTCTTCCTCGTCACCGTGCTGGTGCTGATGTGGAGCGACGGGGGAGTGGGCCGCCAGACGGTGATGTTCCTGCCCCTGATCGGCGCCGCCCTGGTCGGCGGCTGGTACCTCGTCCGCCGCCGCGTGGCCGCCATCGCCGCCGGCACGGACAGCGCGACGCGCACCGGCTGACGCAGCCCCCGCGACGCCGAAGGGCCCCGCGGTCCGGGACACTCCCGGACCGCGGGGCCCTTCCCGTTCCCCGCGGGCGTGTCCGGTCACAGGTGACACCGCAATGTCACACGTGACCGGAGCCCGTCACCGGGGAAACGGCGAGGACCCCAGTCGCATCGACTGGGGTCCTCATCTGTGTCCGAGGGGGGACTTGAACCCCCACGCCCGATAAAGGGCACTAGCACCTCAAGCTAGCGCGTCTGCCATTCCGCCACCCGGACAAGGTGTCTGTCTCGCGTCCCTTCCGGGCCGCTCCGACGAAGAGAACATTACCAGGGATTCGGAGTGCTCCGATCACACCCCCGCGCGCCCCCTCCGGACCGGCTCCGGCCGTGCTCCCGGCGGGTCCGGCCGGGTCCGCCCTTGGGCAGCGGCGGCCGGGGCGAGAGGATGAGGGGGATCACCGGCACCGAGTGTGGGAGGAAGCAGCGTGAGCGAGTCGAGCACCGGCAGGACCGTCTCCGGCGAGGACGAGGTCGTCGACCTCTGCCGCGAACTGATCCGGATCGACACCAGCAACTACGGCGACCACTCCGGGCCGGGCGAACGCAAGGCCGCCGAGTACGTGGCGGAGAAGCTCGCCGAGGTCGGCCTGGAGCCGCAGATCTTCGAGTCCCACAAGGGGCGCGCCTCCACCGTCGCCCGGATCGCGGGCGAGGACCCCTCCAAGCCCGCCCTGCTCATCCACGGCCACACCGACGTGGTCCCGGCCAACGCGGCCGACTGGACCCACCACCCCTTCTCGGGCGAGGTCGCCGACGGCTGCGTGTGGGGCCGCGGGGCGGTCGACATGAAGGACATGGACGCCATGACCCTCGCGGTCGTCCGCGACCGCCTGCGCACCGGCCGCAAGCCCCCGCGGGACATCGTGCTGGCCTTCCTCGCCGACGAGGAGGCCGGCGGCACCTACGGCGCCCGCCACCTGGTCGACAAGCACCCCGACCTCTTCGAGGGCGTCACCGAGGCCATCGGCGAGGTGGGCGGCTTCTCCTTCACGGTCAACGAGAACCTGCGCCTCTACCTGGTCGAGACGGCGCAGAAGGGCATGCACTGGATGCGCCTCACCGTCGAGGGCACCGCGGGCCACGGCTCGATGACCAACAACGACAACGCCATCACCGAGCTGTGCGAGGCCGTCGGCCGGCTGGGCCGCCACCAGTGGCCGGTCCGGGTCACCAAGACCGTGCGGTCCTTCCTGGACGAGCTCTCCGACGCCCTGGGCACCCCCCTCGACCCCGAGGACATGGACGGCACCCTGGCCAAGCTCGGCGGCATCGCCAAGATGGTCGGCGCGACCCTGCGGAACTCCGCCGCCCCCACGATGCTCGGCGCCGGCTACAAGGTGAACGTCATCCCCGGCCAGGCCACCGCCCACGTCGACGGCCGCTTCCTGCCCGGGTACGAGCAGGAGTTCCTGGCCGACCTCGACCGGATCCTCGGCCCGAAGGTCAGGCGGGAGGACGTGCACGGCGACAAGGCCCTGGAGACCGACTTCGACGGCCGTCTGGTCGACGCCATGCAGACCGCCCTCAAGGCGGAGGACCCGATCGCCCGCGCCGTGCCGTACATGCTCTCCGGCGGTACGGACGCCAAGTCCTTCGACGACCTCGGCATCCGCTGCTTCGGCTTCGCGCCGCTCCAGCTGCCGCCCGAGCTGGACTTCGCCGGCATGTTCCACGGGGTCGACGAGCGCGTCCCGGTCGACGGCCTGAAGTTCGGCGTGCGCGTGCTCGACCGATTCATCGACAACTGCTGAACGATCGCCAAGGTGTTCGCACACCACGCGGAAGAGTGAATGCGACCATAAGCTCGTAGCCCTGGTTGGTCCTCCTCGTTGTTGGTGGTGCGGTCCGCGGCTGGGACCGCATTGCCTACTAGGAGGAATGATGATCAAGAAGGTTGTCGCTGCTGCGGCTGCCACCGGTGGCCTGGTTCTCGCGGGTGCGGGCCTCGCCGTCGCCGACGCCGGTGCCCAGGGCGCCGCTGTCGGTTCGCCCGGTGTGCTCTCCGGCAACGTCGTCCAGGTCCCGGTTCACGTGCCGGTCAACGTGTGCGGCAACACGGTCAACGTGATCGGCCTGCTGAACCCGGCCTTCGGCAACACCTGCGTCAACGCCTGACGTCGAAGTCTCACCCTTCCAAGGGTCTGAGCCCGGGCCCCGGAACGCACCTCCCGCGTTCCGGGGCCGCGGGCCATCCAGCACTTCGGCGTCCGGGCAGGGGAGCACGTACGCCGATCCGGAACGCACAAGCAGGGAACGAGCAGCAATGCGACAGGTCACCAGGAAGACTCTCTTCACCATGGCGGCCGCGGGCGGTGCCCTCGCTCTGGGTGGGGGCTACGCACACGCGGATTCCGGTGCCGTGGGGGGCACTTCGAATTCCCCGGGCGTACTGTCCGGGAACACCATCCAGGCGCCGGTGCACGCACCCGTGAACGCCTGCGGCAACACCGTCTCCGTCATCGGTCTGCTGAACCCGGCCGCGGGCAACCGCTGCGCCAACACGGGCGGCGGCCACGGGGACCACGGCGGGTACGGCGGCTCCGGCGACCACGCCGACGGCGGCGGGTCCGGCTCCGGCGCGCACGGCGACGCCCACGGCTCGCCGGGCGTGGGCTCGGGCAACCTGATCCAGGCCCCGCTCCGGCTCCCGGTCAACGCCTGCGGGAACACGGCCGACGTGGTCGGCCTGCTGAACCCCGCGCTGGGAAACGATTGCGCCAATCTTCCCGGCCCCGGAAAGCCGGGCCATCCGGGCACTCCCGGCCATCCCGGACACCCCGGCAACCCTGGCACTCCGGGCCACCCGGGCACCCCCGGGACTCCGGGACACCCCGGTAACCCGGGCACGCCGGGGACTCCCGGCACCCCGGGCACGCCAGGCCACCCCGGCACCCCCGGTACGCCCGGCCACCCCGGCACTCCGGGCCACCCCGGCACCCCGGGCACGCCCGGGACCCCCGGTGGGCCCGGCACGCCGGCCCAGCCCGGCCCCGGCAAGAACCACCCGGGGAAGCCCGGCACCCCGGGCACGGCGAAGCCGGGCACCGGCCGCATCGGCACCGGTGTCCACGGCGAGCGCGGCTCCGAGCTCGCGCAGACCGGCGCGGGAGCCCTCGGCGCGGGCCTGCCGCTCGCCGGCGGCATGCTCCTCGCCGGGACCGTGCTCTACCGCCGCACCCGCGGCGACGGCGCCGCCGGCTAGCCGGCGCCCGTCACCCGGATCCGGGCCACCCCGGTCTCACCAGGTGGCCCGGAGCTGGCGGATGATCCGGCGGCGCAGCCGCACCCGGCGGCTGCCGTCCCGGTGCAGGCTCAACCGGTCCACCTCCCAGTTCCCGTACTCGGCGTGGTCGGTCAGCAGACGGGTCGCCTCCTTACGGCTCACACCGCGCGGCACGTACACGTCGACGAATTCGTATTCCGGCATCGCATCTATTGTGCGGGCACGGGCCTCGTACGGATAGCGTCTGCACTATGTCTGATGCCGCTCAGCCCACCGCTGCCGAGGTACGCGCCGCCGCCGAGGCGGTCAAGACCGCGCTGGACCGTCACCTGGCGGCGGTCGAAGGCCGGTCAGGGGACGACGACCCGGCCGTCTACGCCGCCTTCAACGAACTGGCCGCAGCGGCCGAGGAGTACGACGAACTGCTCTACGAGCGGTACGACGAGGTGACCCCCTTCGAGATCCCCGCGGGGGAGGGCCAGGCCCCGTACAGCGGGCCCGCCGAACCCACCTCCTTCAGCGTCCTGATCCGCCGCGACTACCTGGTCGCCGAACCCCAGCGGCTGGTCGCCCAGGCCGACCGCGTCGCCGCCCTGCACCACGAGGACGAGCCCGGCGAGGGAGGGGGCACGGCCGAGGCCCTCGGGGTGCTCTTCGGCGAGTACGAACCCGACGAGATCGCCTCCCGCTACAAGGAGTTCGGCCTCGAAGAGGGCGACTCCACGCTCTGGATCACTGCGGCCGAGGAGGCCCCCGAGCCCGGCGAGTGGCTCAACACCCCCTTCGACCACGCCGATCCGGGCAGCGTGCTGCACCGCATCGACGTCAGCTCGGTCTTCGACGACGAACTCGACGACGAGGAACTGGAACCCCTCGACCGCTGACGGTTCCGACCGCTGCCCGTCCCGACCGCTGCCCGTCCCGACCGCTGCCCGTCCCGACCGCTGCCCGTCCGACCGCTGACCGTCCCGACCCCGGGGCCCACGCGACCGCCGGCCCGGCCACCGGCCGGCCCCGGCCACAACGAAAACGGCGCCCGGCAGCCCCCTCAGGGGCCGCCGGGCGCCGCCCGCACCGGCAGCTGCCGGCCCGACGCCCTACTCCGCGGTCTGCGCCGCCAGCGTCCGGAGCAGGGCCGTCAGCCGCGTCGTACGGGGCTTCGGCAGCACCTCCGCCACGGCCCGCGGCAGCGCCTGGTCCACCCCGTGCACCACCGACAGGTGACGCTCGGCCCGCCCGAACGCCGTGTACACCCAGTCCCGCGACAGCGCCTCCGCCGCGTCGCCCGGCAGCACCACCACCACGGCCGGCCAGCGGCCGCCCACCGCCTGGTGCGCGGTCACCGCCCAGCCGTGCCGCACCGCCTGCTCCACGCGGTCCTTCGGTACGACGACCCGCTCGCCCGCGCAGTCCAGGTGCAGCCCCGCCGCGTCGGCCGAGACCACCCGGCCCGGCACCGCCCGGCCCGGGGCCGGCACGTGCACCACCAGGTCGCCGGGGTCGAAGCCGCCGAACCTGCCCGGGCCGGGGTTCAGCCGCTCCTTCAGCGCCGCGTTCAGCGCCCGCGTGCCCGCCGTGCCGCCGTGCCCGGGGGTGATCACCCGGACCTGGTCGGCGGCCACGCCGAAGGCGCGCGGCACCGAGTCCGCGACCAGCTGCACCGTGCGGTGCACGGCCTCGCCGGCGTCCCGCACCGGGACGATCACGACCTCCTTGCCGGGAGCCTCGACCTGGTTCAGCTCGCCCACGCCGATGCCGGACACCAGCTCGCCGACCGGGCCGGGGTCCGGGGTGCGGGAGGCGACCTGCGGGCAGACCCGCGCCGCGATCAGATCCCCGAACACCCGCCCGGCACCCGCCGGTCCGAGCACCGCGGGATCGCCGCTCAGCACCAGCCGCGCGCCGTCCGGCACCGACTCCACCAGCGCCGCGGCGCGGTCCACGTCCAGCTGGGGGGCGTCCAGCACGACCAGCAGGTCCAGCGCGAGCGCGCCCTCCGCGTCCCGGCCGGGGCCCTCCGCGCCGGACAGCAGGCCCGCGACGGTGACCGCGCCGGCCCCCAGCCGGTCCCGCGCGTCGGCCGTGTGCGTGGCCGCGCACGCCCGCAGCCCCAACGACCGGGCGGCGGCCACCAGCGCGGCCGGCTCCGCCCGGGCGGCCTCGCCGCCGGTGTGGACGACCAGGCCGTGCCCCGCCGCCGCGCGGACCAGCTCGGCCGCGGACGGCGACGGCGCCTGTGCAGCGGCCCCTTCCCAGTCGGCGTCCCCGCCCTTGCCGAACGTGCCGATCAGCCGGAACAGGCCGTCCGCGAGGCTCTCCTCGGCCAGCGTGTGGCTCTCCAGGCCCAGCAGGACACGGACCGGAACCTCCTCGTCCGCGTCCTCGGCGTCCTCCGCGTGCTCCGTGTCCCGCGACGCCTGCGGTTCGCCGAGGGGCTCCTGGAAGACGATCACCGTGCCCTCGGAGACGGCCAGTTCCACGGCCCGCTCCGGGTCGGGCACCCCGTACTGCCCGAGCGCGGACGCCAGGACGGGCTGCTCCAGGGCGGTGTGCCCCTTGACCGCCGCCTGCTCCAGCAGCCAGCCGGTCAGGGCGAGTACGCGCCGCTCGTCCCCGGGACCGCAGTCGGGGCCCAGCAGCGCGCGGGCGAAGCCGTCGGCCTGGGCGGGACGTACGGAGGCGACCGCCAGCAGCTGCCAGGGGTCCTCGCGCAGCAGCTCCGCCGCGCCGGTGCCGAGCGCCTCGACGGCGGGCGCGGCCAGGGCCTCCGGGGCGCCGCCGCGGGCCAGCACCTCGCGCACCGCGGCGAGGAGTTCCGGCGTGGCGGCCGGTGCCGGGGCCGGCGCGGGGGCGCGGGGGGCCGGCGGCGGAGCGGGGGCCGCCCGGCGGGGCGCGGGGGCGGCCTCGTCGAACACGGGCCGGGCGGGCTTGCCACCGCCCTCCACGGCGCGCACCGCGGCCAGCAGGTCGGCCGCGGTGCCGCTGAGCCCGGCCCCGGCCTCGATGGGAGCCGTGCGCTCGGCCTTGCGCCGCGCGATGCGCTCCCGCTCGACCTTCTGCGCGGCCAGCTCGGCCTCGGCCTCGCTCAGCTGCGGCGCCGCCCCGCCACCCTCCGCGTCCGCCCCGGCGGCCGCGTCCGTGCCGCCCTGCGCCCCGGTGCCGCCGTCCGCGTCCGCGTCCGTGCCGCCGTCCGCGTCCACGCCGGCGTCCCCGTCCGCGCCGGAGCCGACGCCCTCCTGGGCCTCCGTACCCGCCTCCGCGTCCGTACCCGCCTCGGCGTCCGTGCCCGCCTCCGCACCGTCGTCCGCGGCGCTTCCCGGGCCCGGGCCGTGGCCGGTGTCCGGGGTGTCCTCCGGGTGCGCGGCATCCGAGGGGCCGGCGGCCTCCGCCGCCGTCGGTGCCCCGGTGTCTCCGGGCTCCCCGGTGTGCGGCGCCTCGGGCGCCCCCGGCTCCGTGCTCACAGCTCGCTCCAGTCCTGGTCGGGATAGCGGTGCACCGGCGCGGACACGTCGTCCAGCGCCAGGCGGATCTCCTCGGGAAGACTAAGGGCCTCCACTGACAGCGCCTCCGTCAGCTGTTGCGCCGTCCGCGCGCCGACCACCGGCGCGGCCACGCCCGGCCGGTCGCGCACCCAGGCCAGGGCCACCTGGAGCGGGGTGACCGCGAGCCCGTTCGCCGCCGTCAGGACCGCGTCCACGATCCGGCTCGCGGTCTCGTCCAGGTACGGCGCGACGAAGGGCGCCAGGTGCTCGGAGTCGCCCCGCGAGCCCACCGGGGCGGCCCCGCCCCGGTACTTGCCGGTCAGCACCCCGCGCCCGAGCGGGGAGGACGGCAGCAGTCCGAGGCCCAGGTCCAGGGCGGCGGGCAGCACCTCGCGCTCGACGCCCCGCTGGAGCAGCGAGTACTCCATCTGCGTGCTCGCCAGCGGGGTGCGCGCACCCGGCGCCGCCAGCTGCCAGGTCGCGGCCTTCGCCAGCTGCCAGCCCGACAGGGTCGACACGCCGACGTAGCGGGCCCGGCCGCTGGTCACCGCCAGGTCCAGCGCCCCGAGCGTCTCCTCCAGCGGGGTGTACGGGTCGAAGGCGTGCAGCTGCCAGAGGTCGACGTGGTCGGTGCCCAGCCGGGCCAGTGAGTCGTCCAGCGCGGCCAGCAGGTGCCCGCGGGAGCCGTCGGACCGCCGGTCGGGGTCGGGCACGCTGCCCGCCTTGGTGGCGATCACCAGGTCGCGCCGCGGCACGAGGCCCCCGACGAGCTGCCCGAGCAGGTACTCGGCGTCCCCGCCGCCGTACACGTCGGCGGTGTCGACCAGCGTGCCGCCCGCCTCCCAGAAGGTCTTCAACTGGTCGGCCGCGTCGTGCTCGTCGGTGTCCCGCCCCCAGGTGAGCGTGCCGAGTCCGATCCTGGACACCCGCAGGCCGGTGCGGCCGAGTTGCCTCTGCTCCATGAGCGCTGAGACTACTGGGGGCACTGACGGATCGGACCTGCGCGCGCTACAGTCCCGGCACCAGGACGTTACTGATCGGTAAGGGGACAGGTCATGAGGCTCGGCATCAACCTCGGCTACTGGGGCGCGGGCATGGACGCCGACAATCTCGCCGTCGCGCGGGAGGCGGACCGCCTCGGCTACGACGTCTGCTGGGCCGCAGAGGCCTACGGCTCCGACGCGCCGACCGTGCTCTCCTGGGTCGCCGCGCAGACCGAGCGCATCGACGTGGGCTCGGCCATCATGCAGATCCCGGCCCGCCAGCCCGCGATGACGGCGATGACCGCGGCCACCCTCGACTCCCTCTCGGGCGGCCGGTTCCGGCTCGGCCTCGGCGTCTCGGGCCCGCAGGTCTCCGAGGGCTGGTACGGCGTGAAGTTCGACAAGCCGCTGGCCCGCACGCGCGAGTACGTCGAGATCGTCCGCAAGGCGATGACCCGCGAGCGGCTGTCGTACGACGGCGAGCACTGGACGCTGCCGCTGCCCGGCGGCCCCGGCAAGCCGATCAAGCTGACCGTCCACCCGGAGCGCGAGCACATCCCGCTCTACATCGCCGCGATCGGCCCGAAGAACCTGGAGCAGACCGGTGAGATCGCCGACGGCGCCCTGCTGATCTTCCCGGCGGCCGAGCACCTGGAGGCCACCGCGCTCACCCACATCCGGGCGGGCCGCGAGAAGGCCGGGCTGACCATGGAGGGCTTCGACGTGTGCCCGACGGTCCCGCTGGCCGTGGGCCCGGACGTGACGGGGCTGGCCGACATGTTCCGTCCGTACACCGCGCTCTACGTGGGCGGCATGGGCAGCCGGAAGCAGAACTTCTACAACCAGCTCGCGCAGCGCATGGGGTACGAGAAGGAGGCCGCCGAGATCCAGGACAAGTACCTGGGCGGCGACAAGGCGGGCGCGGCCGCGGCCGTACCGCACCAGCTGATCGACTCGACGACCCTGCTCGGTCCGGTGGAGCGGATCGCGGACGGCATGAAGGCGTACGCGGAGGCGGGGGTCACCACGCTGACGCTGGCCCCGGCGGGCTTCACGCTGGACGAGCGGCTCGCCTCGCTGCGGGCCGGCGTCGAGGCGCTGGAGCTGGCGGGCCTGGCCTAGCGGCGACGGCCGGCGCCGCGGCCGCGTGAGGCGGCCGGGCGCCGGGAGGCCGGAGGCGGCGGATGCGCATCGGGCCCGGGGCGGCGGACGCGTACCCGGTCCGGAAGAGGGCCGCGGCCGTGGTGGGGGCTCGGGGGTCTTCCCCGCCACGGCCGTCACCGCGAACAACGCGCCAGGGGCCCGGGTGGTTACGGGCGGGCGGGCGCCGCACCTCCGCGGGCCCCGCCGGGCGCGTCCTCCGTTCGGCCGAGTCCGTCCGGCACCCGGTTGCCCGCGCACCCCGTCGGCAGTTGACTCGGAGGCCGGGGGTGACCGCGAAAGAGGTGGCAGTCATGCTCTCGGCCCGAAGCCTGTTCCAGGAGATCATCGACAACGACGAGTCCTACCGGCTCTTCTGCTCCATCGCGGCCAGCGGGGAGACGCAGGGCGGCTGGGAGAACGCCCGGATCGCCGCGCTCGTGCCGACGGGCATGGCGGACATGGCCCCGAAGATCACCCGGCACGGTGCCGACGAGGACAAGCACGGCCGGATCTTCCAGCAGCTGCTGAGGAAGCGCGGCCTGGAGCCGGTCCCGGTGCCGCCCGAGACGGACTACACGATGCTGCTGGAGAAGAACGGCATCGGCCTGGCCCACTCGAAGCTGCGCGCGGAGGAGCGGCTGACCGAGGAGGACATCGTCGTCTACCTCTCGCACAGCCGGGTCACCGAGCAGCGGGCCGCGGACCAGATGGTGATGCTCAGGAAGCACTTCGGGGACCACCCCGAGGTCGGCCGGGCCATCCGGATGATCAGCAACGACGAGGACAACCACCTCGCCTACTGCCACGAGGAGCTGCTCCGGCTGAACCACGAGGGGCACGGCCGCACGATCCAGCGGGTGCTGCGCGAGAGCGCGCTCGCGGAGATCGTCGTCTACCGCGACGTCAGCCTGGCCGTGATGGAGCACATGGGCCGGATCCTCAAGTGGCCGAAGGCGAAGTCGGCCGCGCTGGCCGCCGGCATCCGGGGCATGCACGCGTACGAGCGCTTCGCGGGCTGGCACCGCGCGGTCGGCCTGGCCATGCCCGAGCGGCGCGACGCACTCGGCGGGCCGGTCACCCCGGTGCCCGAACCGGCCTGACCCGAGCCGGCCTGACCCGAGCCGGCCTGACCCGAGCCGGCCTGACCCGAGCCGGCCTGACCCGAGCCGGCCTGACCCGAGCTGGTCCGACGCCGGTCGGTCCGGCCCGGAGGGGGGCCGGGGCTACAGCCAGCCGCGGCGCTTGAAGAGCCGGTGGAGCCCCCACACGGTCAGGCCCATCAGCAGCAGCACCCCGGGGTAGCCGAGGCGCCAGCCCAGCTCCGGCATGTGGCTGAAGTTCATGCCGTAGATCCCGGCCACCATCGTCGGCACCGCGGCCATCGCCGCCCACGCGGAGATCTTCCGCATGTCGTCGTTCTGGCGCACGCCCATCTGGGCGAGGTGGGCCGAGAGGGCGTCGCTGAGCAGCCGGTCCAGGCCCTCGACGTACTCGTTGGCCTTGGTGAGGTGGTCGGCGACGTCCCGGAAGAACGGCCGGGAGTGCTCGTGCACGAACGGCACCCCCGGGCCGGCCAGCCGGGCCATCGGCTGGGCCAGCGGGGCGGTGGCCCGCCGGAACTCCAGGACCTGGCGCTTGAAGCCGTAGATCCGCGCGGCGGTGTTCCTGGGGTCCCCGCCGTCCGGCTGGAACACCTCGGTCTCCAGCTCCTCCAGGTCGGCCTGGAGCTCGGCGGCCACCTCGATGTAGTGGTCGACCACCATGTCGCTGACGGCGTACAGCACGGCCGTCGGCCCGTGCCGCAGCACGTCCGCCTCCCGCTCCAGGCGGCTGCGTACGGGGGCCAGCGCGCCGCCCTGGCCGTGCCGGACGGTGACCACGAAGGAGTCGCCGACGAAGACCATCAGCTCGCCGGTGGTGACGGTGTCCCGCCGCACGTCGTACAGCACCGGCTTGAGGACGACGAACAGCGAGTCGTCGTAGACCTCCAGCTTGGGCCGCTGATGCGCGGTCAGTGCGTCCTCGACGGCGAGGGGGTGCAGGCCGAACTCGCTGCTGACGTGCTCGAACTCCTTCTCCGTGGGCTCGTGCATGCCCACCCAGAGGAAGGCGTCGCCGGTGGCCCGTGCCTCCTCCAGGGCGTCGGAGAGGTCCGCCGGCCCGGCCACCCGCTTCCCGTCCCGGTAAATCGCGCTGTCCACAATCATTCGGGCATTCTTCCCCGGCCCCGCCCGGGGCGCACGCCAGCGCCTACGCTGGGGGCCATGGCGACCTTGATCCTGGTGCGGCACGGACGCTCGACCGCGAACACCTCCGGCGTGCTGGCCGGGTTGACCCCCGGCATCGCCCTCGACGAGCACGGCGCCGCGCAGGCGGCGGCCCTGCCGGGCCGGCTGGCGGGCCTGCCGCTGGCCGCGGCGGTGACTAGCCCGCTCCAGCGCTGCCGGGAGACCCTGGCCCCGCTGCTGGCCGCGCGGCCGGAGCTGCCGCTGCACACCGAGGAGCGCATCGGGGAGTGCGACTACGGCGACTGGTCGGGCCGCAAGCTCGCCGAACTGGCCGACGAGCCCCTGATGAAGGTGGTCCAGCAGCACCCGTCCGCCGCCGTGTTCCCGGGCGGCGAATCCATGCGCGCCATGCACTTCCGGTCGGCGGAGGCGGTGCGCGAGTGGAACGCCCGCATCGAGGCAGAGCACGGCCCGGACGCCCTGTACCTGATGTGCTCCCACGGGGACGTCATCAAGTCCCTTGTGGCGGACGCGCTCGGCCTGCACCTCGACCTGTTCCAGCGGGTCTCCGTCGAGCCCTGTTCCGTCACCGTGATCCGCTACACCCGGACCCGGCCCTTCCTGCTCCGCCTGGGCGACACCGGCGACTTCGCCTCGCTCGTGCCGCGCGAGCCGTCCCCCGAGGGCGGCACGGCGGCCGGTGATGGCGGGAACGCGGTGGTGGGGGGCGGTGCGGGCGCGGGTTGATCCACCGGCGCAGTAGGGTGGATGAACCTGAAACGTGCTCTGCCCGCCCTGCGCTGTCGGCGCCGATGAATCTGGAGACTGGACGTGCCCCGTCAGGTGTTCCTCTACGACCCGCCGGACCGCTTCGTGGCCGGCACGGTCGGTCTGCCTGGACGCCGTACGTTCTTCCTCCAGGCCTCCTCCGGCCCCCGGGTCACCAGCGTCTCCCTGGAGAAGACCCAGGTCGCCGCGCTGGCCGAGCGGATGGACGAGCTGCTGGACGAGGTCGTCCGGCGCACCGGCGGCAACGCGCCCGTCCCTGCCGTGGCCCCCGCGGAGGCGGCCGACACCGCGCCGCTTGACGTGCCGGTGGACGAGGAGTTCCGCGTCGGCACCATGGCCCTGGCCTGGGACGGCGAGGAGCAGCGGATGATCGTCGAGGCGCAGGCCCTGGTCGAGCTCGACGCGGACTCGGAGGAGGACCTCGCCGAGGCCGAGGAGCGGCTGCTCCAGGACGAGGAGAACGGCCCGCCCATGCTGCGGGTGCGGCTCACCGGGGCGCAGGCCCGCGCCTTCGCCAAGCGGGCCCTGGACGTGGTCAACGCCGGGCGGCCGCCGTGCCCCCTGTGCAGCCTGCCGCTGGACCCGGAGGGACATGTATGCCCGCGCCAGAACGGGTACCGCCGCGGAGCGTGACGGTGGAGCCGAGCGTGCCCGCCGCCGGAGAAGCGGGACGGACCGGGACCGAGGAGCTGCTCGCCCTCGGTGAGCTGACGGTGCGCGGACGGATCCGCGAGGCGTCGAACGCGGTGCTGTTGTGCGATGTCACGCGTGACGGTGCAACGTCACCATGCGTGTACAAGCCCGTCGCGGGGGAGCGTCCCCTGTGGGACTTCCCCGACGGGAACCTGGCCCGCCGCGAGGTCGCCGCCTACCTGGTCTCCGAGGCCACCGGCTGGGGCCTGGTCCCGCCCACCGTGCTGCGCGACGGCCCCTACGGCGAGGGCATGGTCCAGCAGTGGATCGATCCCGGCCCCGACGCGCCCGAGGAGGCCCTGCTGGCCCTCGTCGAGGGCGAGGAGCCGGGCGAGGGCTGGAAGGCCGTGGGCCTCGCCGACGTCGGGGAGGGCCGCACCGCCCTCCTCGTCCACGCCGACGACGAGCGGCTGCGCCGCCTCGCCGTCCTCGACGCCGTGATCAACAACGGCGACCGGAAGGGCGGCCACCTGCTGCCCGGTCCCGGCGGGCGGCTCTACGGCATCGACCACGGCGTCACCTTCAACACCGAGGACAAGCTGCGCACCCTGCTGTGGGGCTGGGCGGACGAACCCCTCACCGACGAGGCCCTGGCCGTCCTGGACCGGCTCACCGCCGAGCTCGCCGCGGGAGCCCCCCTCGCCACCCGGCTGGCCGAACTGATCACGGCCGCCGAGCTGGCCGCCGTACGGGACCGAGTGGCGCAGCTGACGGCCACCGGACGGCACCCCAAGCCGAGCGGACAGTGGCCGGCGATCCCCTGGCCACCGGTCTGACCTCCGCAAACGGGCCATGCACAGGAGTGGGGCAGGCGCAAGAGCGCCTATTCGGCCAACCGCCCGGATCCCGTTCGTTTCCGGAACAGGTGTCCGGTTAGGCTCAAGGCATGCATGCCTGGCCCGCTTCTGAGGTTCCCGCCCTGCCCGGCAAGGGCCGCGACCTCCAGATCCACGACACCGCGACCCAGGGGAAGATCACCCTCGACCCCGGTCCCGTCGCCCGCATCTACGTCTGCGGCATCACCCCGTACGACGCGACCCACATGGGTCACGCGGCGACCTACAACGCGTTCGACCTCGTGCAGCGCGTGTGGCTCGACACCAAGCGGCAGGTCCACTACGTCCAGAACGTGACGGACGTCGACGACCCGCTGCTGGAGCGGGCCGAGCGCGACGGCCACGACTGGACCGAACTCGCCGAGCGCGAGACCGCCCTGTTCCGCGAGGACATGACCGCCCTGCGGATGCTCCCGCCGCAGCACTACATCGGCGCCGTCGAGGCCATACCCGGCATCGTCCCGCTCGTCGAGCGGCTCCGGGACGCGGGCGCCGCGTACGAGCTCGAGGGCGACGTCTACTTCTCCGTCGAGTCCGACCCGCAGTTCGGCAAGGTCTCCAACCTCGACGCCGAGGCGATGCGGCTGCTGTCCGCCGAGCGCGGCGGCGACCCGGACCGCCCGGGCAAGAAGAACCCGCTCGACCCGATGCTGTGGATGGCCGCCCGCGAGGGCGAGCCCAGCTGGGACGGCGGCACGCTGGGGCGCGGCCGCCCCGGCTGGCACATCGAGTGCGTCGCCATCGCCCTGGACCACCTGGGCATGGGCTTCGACATCCAGGGCGGCGGTTCCGACCTGGCCTTCCCGCACCACGAGATGGGCGCCTCGCACGCCCAGGTGCTCACCGGGGAGTTCCCGATGGCCAAGGCCTACGTGCACGCGGGCATGGTCGCGCTGCACGGCGAGAAGATGTCGAAGTCCAAGGGCAACCTGGTCTTCGTCTCGAAGCTGCGGCGCGACGGGGTCGACCCGGGCGCCATCCGGCTCGCCCTGCTGGCCCACCACTACCGCGAGGACTGGGAGTGGACGGACCAGGTGCTCGCCGACGCCGAGGCGCGCCTCGCGCGCTGGCGCGCGGCCGTGTCCTGGCCGGACGGCCCCTCGGCCGACGCGCTGGTCGAGGAGGTCCGTGAGGCCCTCTCCGACGACCTGAACGCCCCGGCGGCCCTCGCGGCCGTCGACCGCTGGGTGGCGCTCCAGGAGTCCACCGGCGGCTCCGAGGGCTCGGCCCCGGGCGTGGTGTCCCGCACCGTCGACGCCCTCCTCGGCGTCGCGCTGTAGCCCGCGGCGCCCGCCCCACACGACCCGGCCCCGGGCGGGCCCCCCCCCCCGGGCCGCCCCGGGCGGGGGGTTGGGGGCGGCCCACAGCCCCCCCCCGCCCCGCCCCGCGCCCCCCACCCGCTCCCCCCCGC